>JBATEB010000239.1:0-1922 GCA_049663805.1 Burkholderiales bacterium
GATCGTCCGCTGGCTCGTCGAGCGCGCGACGGTCGCCTACTGCGCTGTGCAGATCGGCCTCTGCGACAAGGCGCTCCGCATGACCGCCGCCTACACCATCGAGCGCAAGCAGTTCGACCGTGCGATCGCGACCTTCCAGGCCGTCCAGCAGCGCGCCGCCGACGCCTTCATCGACCTCGAGGCGATCCGCATGACCACGTGGGAGGCGATCTACCGCCTCGCCAACGGGATCCCGGCGACCGAGATGGTGCGGATCGCGAAGTACTGGGCATCCGACGGTGGGCAGCGCGTGGTGGTGGCCTCCCAGCACCTGCACGGCGGCATCGGCGTCGACGTCGACTATCCGCTCCACCGCTACTTCTGCTGGGCGAAGCAGATCGAGCTCCTGCTCGGCTCGGCGCCCGCGCAGCTCGCGGCGCTCGGAGCGGTGATCGCAGCCTGAGCCGGCTCAGCTGCGGCGGGGGTCGCCGGGGGGCGCCTCCCCGAGCGATTATCCCGAAAACCTTGTGTCTTGCCGACCCGGTAGTCTGGGAGCGCCGGGAGGAGGCACGGAGCTCGGGTTGCGAAACCGAGGTCCCGTTGGCGCGAGACCGAAACTGAGGTCGAGCCCGTGCCTCTTGTCGGCCGTGCGTTAGCTCGAACGGTTGAGAGAGCCCGCAAGGAGCTCGGACGGACAAGGAAGAGCGTTCCGCACGGCCTGCCCGGCATCACGACGATCACCCGGGAGGCAAAGAATGACAAGAGTCGGTGTGGGTATCGACGTCTCGAAGGACTGGCTGGACGTGGCCACCACGGCGAGGGCCGCGCCGTGGAAGGTGCCGAACTCAGCGGCGGGCTTGAGCCAGCTCGTCGCCCAGCTCCGCGAGGTGGACGTCCACCGAGTCGTGCTGGAGGCGTCGGGCGGCTACGAGGGCACGGCGTTGGCAGCGCTCCACGAGGCCGGCTTCGCCGTGGTGCTCATCCAGCCCGTGCGCGCCCGGCACTTCGCGCGGGCGCTGGGGCAGCACGCCAAGACCGACGCGCTCGATGCCCACGTGCTCGCCCGGATGGCGCGGCTCGCCGTCGACGAGGTCCCGCTGTGGGTGCCGGTTGCGGATCACGTCGCCGACCTGAAGGCCCTCGTGGAACGGCGCCAGCAACTCTTGGCCTTGCGGGACGGCGAACAGAAACGGCTGCGGTTCGCCCGGGCGGTGGTGCGGGCGGATCTGGAGCGCGCCGTGGTCGCCCTCACCACGCAGGTCGCCGACCTTGAGCGCCGAATCGACGCGCTGGTGGCTTCGAGCGATCGCCTCACCGCGGAGGTGGAGGTCCTCGAGTCCGTTCGCGGCGTCGGCCGCGTCAGCGCGGCCACCCTCCGCGTCGTCATCCCGGAGCTGGGCACCCTCACCCGGCAGCAGGTGGCGGCGCTGGTGGGCGTCGCCCCCATGAACCGGGATTCCGGCGGGAAGAGCGGCCGCCGCTACACCCAGGGCGGCCGGGCGGGCGCGCGCCGCGCGCTCTACATGGCGGCGCTGGCCGCGGCGCGCTGGAACACGGTCATCAAGACTCGCTACGCCCATCTGCTGGCGAAGGGGAAGAAGCCCAAGGTCGCATTGGTCGCCTGCATGCGGAAGCTCCTCATTCATCTGAACAGCCTGATGAGGATCCACCTTCAAGGCCCGACGGCCATGGTCCCTGCAGTGGCCTGATCAAGACGGTTGCTCAGTTGCCCGGTGATGGGCAGTTCGCGCGCCAACCCGACGACTCGGGGTGCGGCAGTGCCCTCGCGGAGGCGAGAGCGCGGCCGCTACGGAGCCCTAGGAGCCTGTCCGAGTAATGCCACCGGCCGCGCCGAACGATCCCGGGGCTGCGAGCGGGGTGCTCGCTTCTCCCTTGTGCGGCGTGGCTTTGGCCACGCCTCCGCGGTCGGCGCTGCGCTTCCC
>JBATEB010000240.1:0-4906 GCA_049663805.1 Burkholderiales bacterium
GGTGGACGGCGTTGTCGGCGGCAACGCCAGCGTGGGAGTCATTTCGGCCGACGGGCTGTACACCCCGCCTCCTGCCGAAGGCAGCCACGCGATCACCGCCACCAGCGTCGCCGATCCTTCCCGGATCGGCAGCGCCAGCGTCACCGTCACGTTTGCGGCGCCTGCGACCGGGGTCACGGTGACCCCGGCGACCGCGTCGATTTCGACGCTCCAGACGCAACAGTTCACCGCGACCGTCCTCAACAACAGCAATCAGGCGGTCACCTGGCGGGTGGATGGCATTGTCGGCGGCAACGCCGGCGTCGGGGCGATTTCGACCGGCGGACTGTACTCCCCGCCGTCATCCGCGGGCGCTCATGCCGTTACCGCGACCAGCGTGGCCGATCCCACCCAGAGCGGCAGCGCCAGCATCACCGTCACGCTGCCGCCTGCGATCGGGGTCACGGTGACCCCGGTGACCGCCACGATTTCGACGCTCCAGACGCAACAGTTCACCGCGACCGTCGCCAACAACAGCAATCAGGCGGTCACCTGGCGGGTGGATGGCATTGTCGGCGGCAACGCCGGCGTGGGAGTCATTTCGACCGGTGGGCGGTACACCCCACCCCCTTCCGAAGGCACCCACGCCGTCACCGCCACCAGCGTCGCCGATCCCACCCAGAGCGGGAGCGCCAGCGTCACGGTCACCTTTCCGCCCGGGATCAGGGTCACGGTGACCCCGGCGACCGCCTCGATTTCCACGCTCCAGGAGCAGCAGTTCACCGCGACCGTCGTCAACAGCAACAATCAGGCGGTCACCTGGCGGGTGGATGGCGACAGAGGCGGCAACTCCACCGTGGGGAGGATTTCGGACAGCGGGCTGTATACACCGCCCAATCGCGAAGGCACCCACACCATCACCGCCACCAGCGATGCCGATTCCACCCGGGTCGGCAGCGCCACGGTCACGGTCACTCTTGCGTCCGCGATCGGGGTCACGGTGGCCCCGGCGACCGCCACGATTTCCACGCTGCAGACGCAGCAGTTCACCGCGACCGTCGTCAACAGCAGCAATCAGGCGGTCACGTGGCGGGTGGACGGCGTTGCGGGCGGCAACGCGAGCGTGGGGGTGATCTCAGCCGGGCTGTACACACCGCCGCTCGCTGAAGGCACCCACGCCGTCACCGCCACCAGCGTGGCCGATCCCACCAAGAGCGACAGTGCCAGTGTCACGGTCACGCTCCCGCCGCCTGCGATCGCGGTCACCGTGACCCCGGCGACCGCCACGATTTCCACCCTCCAGACGCAGCAGTTCACCGCGGCCGTCGTCAACGGGACCAATCCCGCGGTCACCTGGCAGGTGGACGGCATCGTGGGGGGCAACGCCAGCGTCGGGGTCATTTCGGCCGGACTGTACACTCCGCCCCCCGGTGAAGCGACCCACTCCATTACCGCCACCAGCGTCGAGGATCCAAGCAGGAGCAGCAGTGCAAGCGTCACCGTCAGGTTGCTGAGCGGCGTCCTCACTTATCACAACGACAACGCACGCACCGGGCAGAACCTGCAGGAGACGGTCCTGACTCCCGCCAATGTCAATACCGCGACCTTCGGAAAACTCTTTTCGTTTGCCGTGGACGGCGCCGTCTACGCACAACCGCTCTACGTATCGAACGTCCCCATTGCCGGCCAGCTTCGCAACGTCGTGTTCGTCGCCACCCAGCACGACAGCGTCTATGCCTTCGACGCCGACAACAACACCAACACCCCGCTGTGGCAGAAAAGCTTCATCGACCCCGCCAACGGCATCACCACCGTGCCGAGCAGCGATTTGCCGAAAGACGCAAACCTGGTGGCCTGCGGCGATATCACCCCGGAAGTCGGAATCACGAGCACTCCGGTCATCGATCCCGCCACCGGCACCCTCTACGTCGTGGCCAAGACCCGGGAAAACGGCGTCCACAAGTATCGACTCCACGCGCTCGATATCACCACCGGCGTCGACAAGTCCGGTGCCGGAGTGGAAATTCAGGCCTCGGTCCCCGGAACCGCTCAACCCAATGACGGCAACGGTCGGGTCCTTTTCAGCGCCGAGCTGGAAAACCAGCGCCTGGCGTTGCTGTTGAGCAACAACGTCGTCTATTTCGGCACCAGCTCGTATTGCGATTTTGGCGACCACCACGGCTGGTTCCTGGCCTACGACTCGAAGACCTTGAATCTTCTGACGGCTTTCAATGCCACCCCCACCGGTACCGAGGGAGGAATCTGGCAAAGCGGAGGCGGCGCCGCCGCCGATGCCAGCGGCAACATCTACGTCACCACCGCGGACGGCACTTTCGATGCGGACCAGGCAGGCGGCATCAACTACGGGAACACCATCCTCAAGTTTGCGGGTGCATCGCTTGCGATATCGGATTACTTCACGCCGTTCAACCAGGCCGCTTTGGAAGCCGTCAACGCCGATCTGGGTTCGGCCGGAGTGTTGCTGCTGCCGGATCAAGCCGTCGGCCTCCCGCATCTGCTGGTGGGCGCCGGAAAGCAGGGCATCGTCTACGTGCTGGACCGCGACAACATGGGCAGGTTTCAGGCGAGCAGCGACAGCCAGATCGTGCAGTCCTTTCCGGGGACGACGTGCGGAACCGGCTCGTGCCCGATATTCGGCACCCCGGCGTACTTCAACAACAGGGTCTATATAGTGATCATGCAAGACCGCCTGAAAGCGTATTCCCTCAGCAACGGGACACTCCGGCAGCCAGCGGATTCGCAGTCGACCAACACCTTTCCCTTTCCCGGCTCGACGCCGGCCGTTTCAGCCGACGGTTCGAACAACGGGATCGTGTGGGCGCTGCAGAACAGCGGATCGGGCGCGGCGGCGGTACTTCGCGCTTATTCCGCGGCGGACGTTTCAATCGAACTCTACAACAGCAATCAAACCGCGGGACGCGATGTTCCCGGATCGTCGGTCAAGTTCTCCGTCCCGACGATCGCCAATGGAAAAGTGTATGTGGGAACGCAGAACCAATTGTCGGTGTTCGGCTTGCTCCCCTAGGATGGGATAGCGGGCCATGGCCAACGACGGCCCGGGCCGCGCCCGCGCCCTGCTGGTGACGCTGCGGCGCCTGAACACGCACGCTGCGTGGTGCTCGAACTACGCGTTCGAGGACGTGATCCGCTCGGTGGACGAGGCGGACATGATCGAGCTCGAGCCCGCGCCGCACTTCGAACTGCGCCAGCATGTCGCGCGCAGCATCGCGTGGAGAAGCCGCTACCGCGCATTTCAGGGGCTGAACCCCGGCGTGAAGCGCGCGAAGCTGACCCGCGACTATGACGTCCTCGTTTTTGTCTGCATGAACGTGTGGGATCTTCTGTACCTCAATGCGGTCGTCGACTGGCAATCGCGCTGCAGGGTAAAGCTCTGCTATTTGACGGAGTTCTACGTCGGACAGGCACCCGAACTCCAACACCTGCTGCGGCGCCTCCGGGACTTCGACTGGATCTTCAGCTCCTGCGCGGGCAGCGTGGGTGAGATCGGCAAGATCGTGGGCAAACCGTGTCAGCACTTGCCGTACGCCGTCGACGTCCTGCGCTTCACTCCGTATCCGAAACCGCCCGCGCGTGTGATCGACGTATTTTCGATCGGCCGTCGCTGCGAGCCGGTCCACCAGGCGCTGCGCCGTCTCGCAGCGGCTCGGGATTTCTTCTACCTGTACGACACCCTGCCCAGCGCGCTGGTGCGGCCGTCGAGCCCGGTCGAGCACCGCGAGATGCTGGCGAGCGCCGCCAGGGTGAGCCGCTTCTTCATTACCTACCCGGCCAAGTTCGGAGACGACGAGCCCCACGGCCAGTCGGAAGTCGGAGCCCGTTACTTCGAGGGCGCGGCGGCCGGTGCGGTCCTGCTCGGTCAGGCGCCGGGCACGCTGGCTTTCCATCGTGAATTCCCCTGGCGCGACGCGGTGGTCGAGCTCAAAGCCGACGGCAGCGATGTGGCCTCGGTGCTGGCCGATCTGAGCCGGCATCCGGACGACTTGGCGCGGCTCGGTGTCCGCAACGCGGTGGCCGCGTTGCGATGGCACGACTGGGCGCACCGCTGGAGCGCGATCCTGGAGACGATCGGCGTCGCTCCACGCCCCGCGCTGGACGAGCGGTTGCGCGCCCTGGAGGCGCTCGCCGCGGGGGCGGAAACCGACAGCCCGGGGCATGAAGCGCATCCTTCCCGTCAGCACGGGCGCATTCCCCGGGAACCGGCGACAAAATGAGGGGACACATCCCCTCATACACAATCGGACCGTTTCAACAATCCTGGGACGGTCTATCGGACGAACGTGGTTTTCTCCTCGCCGGGTGCGGCTGAAGCAAGATATCCCGATTCGCCGAGCGTCACGTGATCGTGCCTGCAATCCGCGCCGATGCGAGCGCCCGCCGGATTCTTCTCCGCGGTCGGCGGCATCGAAGCCTTCGCACGCATGCGCGCCCACAGCCGCGCGATCAAACCGCGCTCCGACCAGGGCCGGTCGATGCAATCCCGGATGAGCCCCGGCTCGTCCCATGGCATGTCGTGATAGCCCGACCGCAGGTAGGGACTGGCAGGATTCCTGCTCCACTCGCCGGGAAACATGGCGATGACGTCGCCCTCTATCGTCGCCGGCAACGCAGGAGGCGGGGACCCCGCCAATTGCGCGTAGAGCGCGGCCGGAAGATTCCGTCCCGCGCCAAGTGGAAGGTGGCAAATGGGCGTGGCGCGCGGATTCATTTCGATCAGATAAGCCGCCCCCGTCGACTTCTCCAGGATGAAATCGATCCCCCACAGTCCGGAAACCCCGAGCCGGCGCACCAGCCGCCTCGCCGCCTCGGACATCTCCGGATTCTCGATGACGCGCACGACGGTGGCGGGCCCCGTCGCATGCTGCGTCCTGATCGCTTCCACGCTGAT
>JBATEB010000241.1:0-10936 GCA_049663805.1 Burkholderiales bacterium
TTCACGGGCAGGGACTGCGACTGATCGAGGTGGAGAAGCACGATCTCATCGACTTGCCCGATATCGTGGACCACATAACGCGCAGGCCGGAGCGGTTCATCCTGTTCTGCGACGACCTGTCTTTCGAGCCTTCCGAGGCGGCGGGCTACAAAGCGCTCAAGGTGGTGCTCGACGGCTCGATCGCGGCGGCGTCCGACAACTTGCTGATCTACGCGACCTCCAACCGGCGGCACCTGATGCCGGAGTACATGGGGGAAAATCTCGAAACCAAGTACCTCGGTGAGGAGATTCATCCCGGCGAGACGGTGGAGGAAAAGATCTCCCTGTCCGAACGCTTCGGCCTGTGGATTTCCTTCTACCCTTTCGACCAGGACGAGTATCTCGATATCGTGGGCCACTGGCTGCGCGAACTGGGCTGCGCGGAGGCTGAGATTCCCGCGGCCCGGCAGGAAGCGCTTCAATGGGCGCTGCTGCGAGGGTCGCGCAGCGGCCGCGTGGCCTGGCAGTTCGCCCGGGACTACGCGGGGCGCGGCGTTTCCGTCGCGAAGCCCTGAACCCATCGTTCGGCCGATGCAGGTCCCGGTCGAGGTCGCGGTCGCGGTGCTGATCCGCTCCGACGGCGCCGTGCTTCTCGCGCGGCGTCCCGGCGATAAAGTCTATGCGGGCTACTGGGAGTTTCCCGGCGGCAAGATCGAGCCCGGAGAACCGGTCGCCGAAGCTCTCACGCGGGAGATTCGAGAGGAGCTCGGCGTCGAAATCGAGCTCGCCTACCCCTGGATCACCCGCGACTTCACCTATCCGCATGCGCGCGTGCGTCTGCACTTCCACCGCGTCTATCGCTGGCGCGGCGAGCCCCGCGCGCTCGAGCACGATGCGATCGCCTGGCGATCTCCGGGCGCGATCGATCTCGAGCCCCTGCTTCCCGCCAACGGACCCGTGCTGCGTGGCCTGCAGCTCCCTGCGGAGTACGCGATCACCCGGGCGGCGGAGATGGGCGTCGAGCGGTTCCTGTCCCGCCTCGAAGCAAGGATGGCTAATGGTCTCAAGCTCATTCAGGTGCGCGAGAAAACCATGCGGCGCGAGGACTTACGCGATTTTGCCCTGCGTGTGATCGCGCTGGCCCGTGCCCGGGGCGCGAAGGTCCTGATCAATTCCGATAGTGCGCTGGCGCGCGACGTCGGCGCCGACGGTGTGCACCTCACCGCGGCGCAGTTGCGCGATGCCGCGCGCATTCCCGGGTTCGAGTGGTGCGGCGCCTCGTGCCATTCGAGGGAAGAGCTGCGCCTCGCCGAGGCGATCGGCGCGGATTTCGCGGTGCTCGGACCGGTACGCTCCACGCCTGCACACCCGGACGCGCAGCCGCTGGGATGGCGGCGCTTCGCCGAAATCGCGCGCGACACGGCCATTCCAGCCTACGCGCTCGGGGGAATCGGTCGCGGAGATCTCGATCAGGCGCTCTTATGCGGTGCCCACGGCATCGCCATGGTCAGAGGCAGCTGGAGCTGAGTTTCGCTCACTCCCGCTCCTGATCGTCCGGGGCGCTCTTGTCCTCGTCGACGGGCACCCGATATCTTTCCATGGCCCAGTCTCCCAGATCGATCAGCTTGCAGCGTTCCGAGCAGAACGGCCGGTATCGATTCTCCGCACTCCACTTGACCTGCGCGCCGCAGCGCGGACAGCTCACGGCAAGGGCCTTCGCCATCGCGTCAGAGGTTGCAGAAGGTCAGTTCGAACTCGACATCCGCCTCGCACGCCCGGGGCCGCGGCTCGGTGCCGAAGCTGCTGAAGCGGACGTTCAGGGCGTACTTGTTCGCGCTGATCTCGGGAATGAATTTCGAGTCTCGCGGCAGCCGGATGCGCACCATCTGGGACAGCTTCCCGCCGAGGATCTGCGAGAATGCGCCCTGACGGGCAAGATGCGTAACCGGCTTGCCCACCTCGCGAAGCATCTTGAGAATGATGGAAGCACTGTCGCGGATCGGAAGCAGCGGTGCGATCCACGCGCGAAGGTCCTCTCCGCGCTTTGTGCTTTCCCGGTGCAGCCAGAAATGGTATGAGGGCAGGTCGAATTCGCAGACTCCGCCGGGGATTCCGGTCCGCTGCTTGATCGACATCAGCCATTCGTTTTCCCGAATGTGCTGTCCGATCTTGCCGGTCGTCGCGAACAGCGCCGTGCTGGCACGCTCGATATCCGAAATGAACTGGCGCAGCGCATTCTCCGCGATCTGCGGATTGTTGCGAAACCCCAGCAAGACCTGTTTCTGGCGCTCCAGTTCCTGCAGCAGGTCGGACTTGAGATCGGCGCGTCCGGCGACGTCGAGGATTTCGAAGAGCGTCAGCAGCGCCGCATGGTGCGCAAGCAGGTCGTCCTTGGCGAGAAAATGCCCGGCGCGCTCAAACAGATCCTCGAGGCGCAGGAGTGTCCGGACTTTCTCGCCGAGCGGATACTCGTAGGTGATCATCGTGATGCCCGCAGCTCGAGGGGGAAACGACTGATCTTGATCCTGCTTTGGCCGATTCTCGCCGATTCACCGGGGATTGACAACGGGCGGCGGTTCAAGCGGTCCCTGATTTCCCGGAGAGCGTGAGATATTTCTCGTGCAGACGGGCGACCTGCGACTCGAGCGCTTCGACCGGCCCGCTGTTGTCGATCACGTCGTCCGCAAGGGCGAGACGTTCCTCGCGCCTGGCCTGAGCCGCCATGATGGCGCGCACCTCCTGCTCAGGGAGGCCGCTGCGGCGCATCACGCGCTCGATCTGCTGGGCTTCGGTGCAATCCACGACGACCACGCGGGCGTAGCGCGATCGGTCGATACCGCCCTCCACCAGCAGCGGCACGACGAGCACGGCGTAAGCGCCCCCGGCGCGCTCGAGGCGGCGTGCACTCTCCTCCCGTATGAGCGGATGCAGTATCGCCTCGAGCCTGCGCCTTTCGGCGGTGGGGCCGAATGCCAACGCGCGCATCCGGGCGCGGTCGAGCGCACCGTCGGTCCCGAGGACCCCGGGGCCGAACGCCTTGCGTATCGGGTCGATCGCCGCACCTTCGGCCCGCGTCAGCTCGCGGGCGATCTCGTCGCTGTCGACCACGGTGACGCCGCGCCTCGCGAACAGGCCGGCGACGGCACTCTTTCCGCTGCCGATGCCGCCGGTGAGGCCGACGGTGTAAGGCATCACAACATCCGGCTGAGGTAGTGCCGGGTAAGCTGAGGGCCCCAGAACAGCGCCACGATCCCCGCCGCGCCCAGATAAGGCCCGAAGGGAATCGGCACGCCGCGCCCGTGCCGTGCAAACACGATAAGGGCGATGCCGACGGTGGCGCCGATAAGGGACGACAGAAGGATCGTCAGGGGCAGCATCTGCCATCCGAGCCATGCTCCGATCGCGGCAAGGAGTTTGAAGTCGCCGAAACCCATGCCCTCCTTGCCCGTCGCCAGCCGGAACATCCAGTACACGCTCCACAGGGAAAGGTATCCCGCCGCAGCGCCGATGACCGCGGATCGCAGGTCCGTGAATACCCCGCCGGAGTTGAGTAGCAGACCCAGCCACAACAGGGGCAGGGTGATCGCATCGGGAAGCAGCTGCGTATCCAGATCGATGACGCTTGCGGCGATGATGCACCAGAGGAAGACCATCGCGGCGAAAGCGGCGATGCCGACGCCGAAGTGCAGCGCCGCCCAGGCGGCCGCGCCACCTCCCAGTAGCTCCACCAGCGGATAGCGCGGGCTGATTGGCGCTTTGCACGCGGAGCAGCGTCCGCGCAGCATCACCCAGGAAACGATCGGGATGTTTTCGGCGGCGGTGATCGCGTGCCCGCAGGCGGGGCAGCGCGAGCGCGGGACGAACAGATTGTACGGCTCGGGCTTGGCGCCTTCGGCGGAGCCGCCGCTTTCGCCGCTTCCCGTGATCTCGGCGCACTGCTCGCGCCAGTCACGCTCCATCATCTTGGGTAACCGGTGGATGACGACATTGAGGAACGATCCCGTGACCAGCCCCAAAGCGAGGCACAGCCAGGGAAACACCGCCGGATCGGCGGCCGTCCTGAGTATCTCGCTCATCGCCTGCGCGTCAAGGCGATCACGGACGGGAGGCCGCAACGCCTGCGACCGAGATGCGTGACGAGAATGATGCTAGACCGCCTGGCCGAGCTTGAAGATCGGCAGGTACATGGCGATCACCATACCGCCGATCACCACGCCGAGCACCACCATGATCATCGGCTCCATCAGGCTGGCCAGCGCTTCGACCGCGTCGTCGACCTCGGCCTCGAAGAAATCCGCGACCTTGCCGAGCATGGAATCGAGCGCGCCGGACTCCTCGCCGATCGACACCATCTGGGTCACCATGTTGGGGAAGACGTTGGACTCCTGCATCGCGGCCGTGAGGGTCGTTCCCGAGCTCACCTTCCTCTGGATTTCCTTGGTGGCCGCCTGGTAGACGTAATTCCCCGAAGCCCCGCCGACCGAGTCGAGCGCCTCGACCAGGGGTACGCCCGCCGCGAACATGGTCGAAAGCGTCCGGGTCCAGCGCGCTATGGTCGATTTCTTGACCAGGTCCCCGAACACGGGAATCCTGAGCATCAGCCGGTCCATGAAGATCTGGACCGGCAGCGAGCGCTTCCACAGCGCGAAGAAACCGTAGACGCCTCCGCCGATGGCGCCGAAGATGAGGTACCAGTACTGGACGAATATGTCCGACACCCCCATCACGAACAGGGTCGGGGCGGGAAGGTCGGCGCCGAAGTTCGAAAACACCTCCTTGAACGCCGGGATCACGAAGATCATGATTACCGCGGTGATGACGAAGGCGACGACGACGATCGCGATCGGATAAAAGAGCGCCGCCTTGATCTTCGACTTGATGGCGAGGATCTTCTCCTTGTAGGTCGCCAGGCGGTCGAGCAGGGTTTCGAGAATCCCCGCCTGCTCGCCGGCTTGCACCAGGTTGCAGAACAGGGCGTCGAAGTGGAGCGGATACTTGCGGAAAGCCGCCGCCAGCGACGAGCCGGTTTCCACCTCGGTCTTGATCTCCATCAGCAGCCGCGCCACCGCCGGGTTGCTGTGTCCTTTGCCGACGATGTCGAACGACTGCAGGAGCGGCACGCCGGCCTTCATCATCGTCGCCATCTGGCGGGTGAACAGGGTCACATCCTTTTCGGTGACCTTGCCGCCCTTGCCCATGCGGCGTTGCTTGACCTTGGTGACGATGATGCCCTGGCGGCGCAGCGTGACGTTGACGACGGCCTCGCCGCCGGCCCGCATCTCGCCCTTGATGACTTTGCCGTGCTTGTCCCGGCCTTCCCAAAGGTAGTGGAACTCCTTGATTTTTGTGACTGCTGCTGCGGTCGCCATGGCGGTGTCTCCAGCTTCATTCGCGGGTCGGCCCGTGACTTCCTTCCAGCGAATCCGGGGGCCCGCAGACCACTCCGCGATGATGCATGGGCATCGGCCCTTTGTAAAGTCTCAGGAACTTGCCCTAATCCTTTGAAGACAAGGTATAAACGACCGGAATTTCTACCTTGAATTTCCGGCGCGGCGCGGCGCCGGCACGCCTTCAGGCGGCCTCGGCCAGGTCGGTCGTGACCGGCCGGAACAGCCGCACGGTCTTGATCACGCGATCCTGCGTCTGGACGATTTCTATGGGCACCCCGGCAATCTTGACGGCGACCCCGGCCTCGGGGATGTCCTGCAGGTGCTCGAGGATCAGGCCGTTGAGCGTTTTCGGGCCCTCCAGCGGAAAGGCGAGACCGAGTTTGCGGTTGAGCGCGCGCAGCAGGCTCGAGCCCTCCGCCAGGGCACTGCCGTCCTTGTCCCAGGAAAGGATCTCGGACTTGACCGGCGCGGTGGTGGTGAACTCGCCGATGATTTCCTCGATGATGTCCTCCAGCGTCACCAGGCCCTGCAGCTCTCCGTACTCGTCCACGACGAGCGCGATGCGCTGGTGATTCTCCTGGAAGTACTGGAGCTGGGCGAACGCGGGTGTGCCCGTCGGGACGAAGTAGGGTTTGGAGGCCAGTTCGGCGAGCGCGTCGCCGTCGAATTCCTGCGAGCGTACCAGGTGCACGACCTTGCGCAAATGCAGGATGCCGACCAGCTTGTCGAACTCGCCCCGGTAGGCGGGAAGCCGCGTGTGGTACGCGGTGGAGAGCTGGACAAGGATGGTCTCGGTCGGGGCGTCGAGGTCGATCGCCTCGATCTGCGAGCGCGGCGTCATCACATCCTCGATGGTGACCGCTTCGAGGTCGAACAGGTTGACCAGAATGCTCTGGTGCTTTTTCGGCATGAACTGCCCCGATTCCAGCACCAGCCCACGCAGCTCCTCCATCGACAGCCGCTGCGAGTGCGCGCCCCTGGAATGCACGCGAAACACGAACAGCAGCGGCGCCACGAAGATGTTGACGAACCACACGATCGGGTAGAGGACCCGCAGGAGCGGCTTGAGCACGTAACTCGCCACCGGCGCGATCCGCTCGGCGTAGGCCGCGCCGATCACCTTGGGCGTGATCTCGGAGAAGACGAGGATCAGGAACGTGATCACCACGGTAGCACCCATCAGCACGAACTTGTCGTCGCCGAAGAGCTGGATGCCGATCACGGTGACGAGCGCGGCGGCCGCGGCGTTGATCAGGTTGTTGCCAAGCAGGATGACCCCGAGCAGCTTGTCGGTCTGCGCGAGCAGCTCGGTCGCGTACTGGGCGCCGCGGTTCCCCAGGCGCACCAGCGCCCGCAGGCGGTAGCGGTTGACCGCCATCATGCTGGTTTCGGCGATCGAAAACAGGCCCGAGATTACGAGCAGGAAAGCGAGCGCGCCGAACTGCGCTTCTAAGGGTATCTCGACCAAGGCGGAGGCTTACGATACGGACCGCGTTCAGTATAGCTCAGGGTCCCTCCCTTAGACGCGTCGCGGCGGCTCGTTCAGCCGACGCTGCGCTGCAGGATGACCTCGAGCACGAAGCGGCTGCCGACGTAGGCGAGCAGCAGGGCGGCAAAGCCCGCGAGCGTCCAGCGCAGCGCGACGCGCCCCCGCCAGCCGTAGAGGTAGCGGCCCGCGAGGAGCGCGCCGAATATGAACCAGGAGATGAAAGCGAACACCGTCTTGTGGTCGAATCTCATCGCGCGCCCGAAGAGCGTTTCCGAGGATGCCATCCCGGTGGCGAGCGTGAGCGTGAGGAAGGCGAATCCCGCGAGGATGACGCGGAACAGCAGCCGTTCCATCGTCAGCAGCGGCGGCAGCGCGGCGAGCGGTCCGGCGATCGCGCCGCCGTGCAGGCGGCGCTCCATCAGCGTCATCAGGAGCGCGTGCAGCGCCGCGATGGTGAACAGGCCATAGGCGGCCATGGCGAGCGCAAGGTGCACCCGGAACTCCGCCGAATGCGTGTTCGCCGGAATCTCGAGCCCGGGAAAGACGGCGGGCAGCGGCGCGCAAACGGCCGCGAGCGCGAGGATCGGCGCCTGCATGCCTTCGAGCTGGAAGAACAGGCTCTCGATCCAGTAGAGCAGCACCGAAAGCCAGAGCATCACCGAGAGCGCCTGCCCGAAGCCGAAGCGCAACGCGGTCTGGGCGAACAGCAGGTCGTAGACGAGCCAGGTGTGCAGCGCGAAGGGCGCGAGAATCGCCGCGCGTTCCCAGCGGGCGATATGCGGGGCGCTCCGGTTGCGCCAGCGCGTGCGCCAGAAATGGAAAGCGAGCGCGGCGTAGAGGAGAGAGGCACCGCAGTAGAGTAGAATCGCCGGCATCCGCGCAGTTTACACCACGGTTTACGCCCGATCCCCGTGCTCGACAACCTGACCGGGCGCCTCTCCCGCGTCGCCAAGGCGATCCGCGGCGAGGCGCGCCTCACCGAATCGAACATCCAGGACTCGCTGCGCGAGGTGCGCATGGCGCTGCTCGAGGCCGACGTCGCGCTTCCCGTGGTGAAGACCTTCATCGAGCGGGTGCGCACCGCCGCAATGGGGGAAGAGGTGATCGGCAGCCTCACCCCCGGCCAGGCCCTGGTGGGCGCAGTGCACCGCGAGCTCGCGCGGCTCATGGGAGGGGAGAATGCCGCGCTCGATCTCGCGGCGGCGCCGCCGGCCGTGGTGCTGCTCGCCGGCCTGCAGGGCTCCGGGAAAACGACCACCGCGGCGAAGCTCGCCCGCCTGCTCGTCGTGGAGCGAAAGAAAAAGCCGCTGCTCGTCTCCTGCGACGTCTACCGGCCCGCGGCGATCGAGCAGCTCGCGGTCCTCGCGCGCCAGGTCGGCGTCGATTTCTTCGCGTCGAACGCCGGGCAAAAGCCGCTCGCAATCGCGGCCGCAGCGCTCGACCATGCCAGGCGGCATTTTCACGACGTGCTCGTCGTCGACACCGCCGGGCGCCTCGCGATCGACGCGGCGATGATGCAGGAGATCGCGGAGCTGCACTCCGCGCTCGCACCGGTCGAGACGCTGTTCGTCGTCGACTCGATGCAGGGCCAGGACGCGGTCAACGTCGCAAGAGCCTTCGCCGAGGCGCTCCCCCTGACCGGCATCGTGCTCACCAAGCTGGATGGAGATGCGCGCGGCGGCGCGGCGCTCTCGGTGCGGGAAATCACCGGAAAGCCGATCAAGTTCGCCGGCACGAGCGAGAAGCCGGAGGGCCTCGAGCCCTTCCATCCCGAAAGGATGGCTTCGCGCATCCTCGGCATGGGCGACGTGCTGTCGCTGGTGGAGGAGGCGAGAAAGACGGTGGACGTCGAGGAGGCGACCCGGCTCGCCGACAAGGTCAGGAAAGGACAGGGGTTCGATCTCGAGGACTTCAAGCGGCAGATCGGCCAGATGCGCAAGATGGGCGGGGTCGCGTCGCTCCTCGACAAGCTGCCGGCGCAATTCGCTCAGGCCGCGCAGTCGCCGCAGATGGACGAGGGCCACCTGCGCCGCGTCGAAGGCGTGATCGATTCCATGACGCCGGCGGAACGCGCGCGCCCGGAGATCATCAAGGCCTCGAGGAAGCGCCGCATCGCCGCCGGCGCCGGCGTCCCGGTGCAGGAGGTAAACCGTCTGCTGAAGCAGTTCGAGCAGATGCGCGACATGATGAAGCGCATGCAGAAGGGGGGCCTGGCGAAGATGATGCGCGGGATGAAGGGCTTCATGCCGGGGCGCTAGGCGGTTGATCGCGTCGGGCCCCGAGCGTAGCATCATCCGCGGGAGCCAACGAAAGGAGGTAACCATGTGCTACGAATTCGATCGGCTTTACTGGCTGCAGCGCGCCGCAGAGGTGCGCAGGGAAATGGAGAAGGCCGAAAAAGCGAAGAAGGAGGAGAAGCCCGTTCCGGCGAAATCCGCCACCGGTGATTCCGAAAGCGGAACGCAGGTGCCGGTTCCGGCGTGAAAGTCCCTCCCGCTCCCTCAGGAGACCGGCCGGAACAGCGGGTCGAGCGATCTGACGCCGTCGCGGCTGGTGATCTTTAGCGTGGCCGGAGGACCGTAGGGGGCCTCGGATCCGGGCTCGCCGACCGCGGCCGCCGCGAGCCGTTCCGCGACGCTTGCGTGAACGCAGCTCCCGGCGGGGATGGGGCGGTCGACGGCGACGAAGCGCGTCGCCATCCTGTCGATCCAGGCGAGGAAGCGGTTCTTCTTGATGTCGACGAACTCTTCCAGCGAATCGCGCCGCTTCGCCCTGGGGTCGGGGCGCAGGGCGGCGAGCGCCGTCGGCTCGAACCGCAGGCCGTTCGAGACCGCGCGGGCTATCATCCATTCGAGCGCGATATCGGAGAGCCCGCTGTCGGCATAGCCGCCGCCGACGTCGGAATGGGCGCCCGCGAACCACACCTGCTCGACGTTCGAACCCGCGACATTGACGCGCGGGGCGGTGCCGGGCACATCGGTCCACAGAGTGGGGAGAAAGGGCCTGCGGTGCTCGTCGATGGCGACGGCGTGGTACCCGGCCGCGACGCGCGGGCTCAGGTCAGTGTCGAGAAATCCGTAGAGCCTCGCATCGACCCTGCGATCGAGCTTGCGCAGCGCCGGCAGGAAAAGTTCGTCGGGGATTCCCAGGGCGCCGACCGTGTCCCACACCCCGACCAGGCGAACGGGCGTGTCGTGGCAGTACTCGCCCTTGAACCGCTCGACCTCGGGGCGGTTCTTGTCTTCGTACCCGTGCTTGTACATCGCGAAGACCTTGTCGGTGACGTCGATTCTCAGATCGCGGTCCTGTTGCGTGGTGAGGAGATCGGCGACCCGCCCGGGGACCTTGACGTCCCCGACGTCCTTGCGGAGGATCCCGCAGCGCAGGATCATCCCGGCGAGGCTGCGGGCGGAGTAGGCGCCGCGCGAGAATCCGAAGATGTAGATCCGTTCGCCGGGGGAGAAATGCTCGCGCAGTGCGCGATAAGCATCCTTGATCTGGCCGAACAGCCCCCAGCCGAACGCGCCGCCCCGGACTTTTTCGTGAGGGTCGGTGCCGACGCCCGAGAAGTAAGTTCGAATCTGGTCGGGGCGGACGGCGAGCGCTTCGTACAACTTGCGCACGTTGGTCTTGGTTTCCACCCCCTGGTCTTTCTGTCCGGGCTTGTTCCAGGTGCCATCGAGGCAGAAGATGAGATTGCGCGGCATTTTATTCTCCCTTGGTCAAGGGGGAAGGTTAGCAGCGGGGCGGGCGGGGGGAAAAGGTAGAGGGTTTACCTGACAGGCGGTGTCAGGTTTTGCCGACATCGACGAGGATCAGCCGCGGCGAAAGCACTCTAAAGAGAGGTTGCCGCTCTGCCTCTCATGGAGCGCGGCAACCGCTCGGGCGACGGCACGCTGGTGCTGCCGTGCGAGTACCTCGAAGTCGTGATCGAGCGGAAGTGATAACTTTGGCAAATCCATCGCCCAATGTAGGACTCCATGAAAGCTGCTTTCGTCGTATTCGACCGCATGACCTCCCTGGATTTCATCGGCTTTTACGACCCGGTGACGCGCCTGAAGTCGATGAAGATACTCGA
>JBATEB010000242.1:0-1855 GCA_049663805.1 Burkholderiales bacterium
AAACGAAAACTGGAGAAAGAGCTTGCGCAGCCCGGCCTCGTCCCGGCTGATGTCGGGATAGATCTCGCTGTAAGTGCCCTCGAGATAGGTGTTGCCGACGACCGCCGGTCCGCCGTGCCCGGGGCCGGAGACGTAAATCATGTCGAGGTCGTATTTCCGGATGACCCGGTTCAGGTGCGCGTAGATGAAGTTCTGCCCGGGAGTCGTTCCCCAGTGTCCGAGCAGCATGTGCTTCACGTCCGCGAGCGCGAGCGGCCGCTTGAGCAGCGGATTGTCGTAGAGGTAGATCTGGCCGACCGACAGGTAGTTGGCGGCGCGCCAGTAGGCATCCATCCCGTGGAGCAGTTCCGGGGTCAGTGTTTTTCTTTTCATCGTTTACTCGAGCCGGAACGGAGGGCGGAGCCGTCCCTCGTTGACTTCCCTCTTTTCCCGGTGGCTCGCTTCCCTTAACGCTGCGCGCCCGCGTCGTGTCCCCGTCTCACGGGCGCCCCCTGCCGCCCCGGGCGCGATTGAAACAAACTATCCGTTCACTTTTTCTTTTGGCTGACGACCCATGCCACCACGCCGGCAACCAGGATGACGAGCAAGATCGGCACCCATATCCCGCCGTATCCCCCCATCCAGCCGAAGCCATAGCTGCCGCCCATCAAGCCTTGGTTCTGGCCTTGCGCATTGCCGCTCATCATGCCGGGCCCGTAGCCGCCCCGGTTTGGGCCCTGGTCTTGGGTTTGCGCATTGCCGCCCATCATGCCGGGCCCGTAGGCGCCTTGCCCTTGTTTGTCGGGCGAGGATGCGGCCGGCGGCGCAGTATCGGAATTGGGCGTCGTCTGGCCGAGGGCGAAGGGCAGGGTGATCGCAATGGCGACTGCCGCGATGGCCGCGGCGATGGTGAGTTTCTTCATGTGTTTCTCCTTCGTGATACAGGGTGCCGCGGCTTGGTAGCGGCGACGAGCCGTGGCGAGAGTCCGAGGGGCGAGGACGAAGGGCGCACTGAAGACCCGCGACGTCCGCCGATTGCGGTCGACACCATCATCGCGAACACCGGAACCGCGGCCGAGAGGCCGATCAGGAGCCCAGCGACGAAGCCGTGCCTGCCTCCTGAAATCGTGCGAAAGAATTCATCGAAACTCGCCATGATCGCCCATTGTGATCGCGAACCCGAAGGGGGTCTGTGCGTTGGGGCGCTTACGGTGGAAAGCATCGCCGAGCCGCATTCGGGGCGGCGTCGCAACACGCAAGACCTTCTTCGCAATGCCGGTGTCCGGGTCTGATGGGACGCGCTCGCTTCGTGCTCCACGCCGGCGCGCGCGCCGATCGGTGATCCCGCCGGGAGGTTATCGAATCGTTCGCGGTCGAGCTACAGCACCACCGGTTTGTCGGGCAATTCATTCCGGCCGGCGCCGGAAGCGGGAAAATGTTTCATCAGATGCCGGGTCACCGCCTGAATGCCGGCGACCACGCCGCCTTCATAGTTCGCCTGTTTGAAAGCCGTTTCCATGTCGCGGCAAATCGTTTCCCATTCCCGGGAGCCGACTTTCGAGTGAATCCCGCGATCGGCGACAATCTCGACATCCCGGTCGGCAAGCAGCAGATAGATGAGCACGCCGTTGTCGTGTTCGGTATCCCATATCCGCAATTGCGAAAACACGTCGATGGCGCGTTCTCTGGCGGACTGTCCCCTGAAAAGCGGGGTGCCCTCCAGCGCGCCTTCGACGACGAAGCGGAGTTCGCCGGCGTGCGCGGTCTCGCTCGCCTTGATCGCCTGCTCGATCGCGCTCAGGGTGCGGGCCGGGAACGCCCGGCCGACCCGCCAGGGAGTCATCACGAGATGTCTCAGGATGCGTTTGATATTCAC
>JBATEB010000243.1:0-1557 GCA_049663805.1 Burkholderiales bacterium
TTGTAGGACAGACCGTTGAGCCGCGCGGCGGCGTTGATGCGCAGGATCCACAGGCTGCGGAAGTTGCGCTTCTTCGCCTTGCGGTCGCGATAGGCGTAGAGGCCGGACTTCTCCACCGCCTGCTTCGCCATGCGATAGGCGTTGCCCTTGGTGCCGAAGTAGCCGGAGGACTGCTTGAGGACCTTCTTGCGCTTGGCAGCCCGCTTGGGACCGCGCTTGACACGAGCCATTTCGAACCTCGTTTCTGCCCGCAGGCCCGCGTCGCGCGGCCGGGGCGGTCAGGAGGAGAGGAGGGACTCCCTCTCCTCTACAGACCCCCGGTGGACAGGTTCTTTCCGCCGGCGGTCCGTGCGGTTTACTGGTTCAACATCATCTTGATCATCGCGGACGAGGCCGGCGAAACCAGGGTGGACTTGCGCAGCTTGCGCTTGCGGCCGGTCGTCTTCTTGGTGAGGATGTGGCTGTGCATCGAGTGGCCGCGCTTCACCTTGCCGGTGGCGGTCACTTTGAAGCGCTTGGCCGCACCCTTGTGCGTCTTGTGCTTGTGCACCTGGATTCTCCCCTCGAAACAGTTGAGAGCTCGGACTACGAGCGCCCCGTGAGGGCAGCTCGGAGGAATGGCGGATATTAGCAGAACCTGTGGATTCGCCCAAACCGGCGGCTGCCGGCGGGCGGTCAGGCCTTGGCCGGGGCCGGCGTCGGCACCGCCGCAGGCGGCGCGGCCTTCTTGGGCTTCTGTTTGGCCTGCGGCCCGGGGGCGATGATGACGTGCATCCGGTTGCCCGCCATCTCGGGGCTGGTCTCCACGAGACCTACCTCGCCGATGTCCTTGGCGAAGCGCTGCAGCAGGCCCACGCCCAGATCGGTGCGGGCCATCTCGCGACCGCGAAACTGCACCGTCGCCTTCACCTTGTCGCCCTCGCCCAGGAAGCGGATGGCGTTGCGCAGCTTGAAGTCGTAGTCGTGGTCGTCGATGTTGGGCCGGAACTTGAGCTCTTTGACCTGGAAGACCTTCTGCTTCTTCCTCGACTCCTGGGCCTTCTTCTTCTGCTGGTAGAGGAATTTGCCGAAGTCCATGATGCGGCAGACCGGCGGCTTCGCGGTGGCGGCGACTTCGACCAGGTCGACGCCCTGCTCGCGGGCGAGCCGCAGCGCCTCCTCGATCAGGATGACTCCCAGCTGCTCGCCATTGGCGCCGATCAGCCGGACCTCGCGGGAACGGATGCCTTCGTTGATGCGCGTCGTCTTGTCGATACTCAGCTCACCCCCTGGGAGCGCCGTCGCCCGCGCGGCATGCGCGAAGCGTCCAGATTACCGCCGGCTCGCGGCCGGCCCTCGACCTGCGTTTTGTCTGCTGGCAACAGCGGCATGATAGCGCATCTATAGCTCGAGGCTCTTGCTCTCGACCAGCCCGCGCAAGCGCTCCGCGAAGGCCTCGATCGGCATGGCGCCCAGATCGGCGCCGGCCCGCCGGCGCACCGCGACCGTGCCCGACTCGGCCTCGCGCGCTCCCACCACCAGCATGTACGGCACTTTCTGCAGCTGGGCCTCGCGCAC
>JBATEB010000244.1:0-1521 GCA_049663805.1 Burkholderiales bacterium
CTCCGGGGCGGCCGACCCCTTGCCGCGGCCGAGCTCGCCCGCGTCGTGCGCGGCGACGATTTCCGCCATCGCCTGCGCCGCATGCGCGGGCATCAGCGCGGCGGTCGCCTCCTCGACGATGCGTTCGGTGATCACCGTATGTCCGCGCTCCTGGGCGTAACGCAGAATCGCCATGCGCGCCATGTTCTGCACGAAACCGGGCACGCGCCGCATGCGCTCCTGCGCCTCGCGCGTCCAGGACACGGTGACTTCGGCGAGGCGTTCCACCTGCGGGACGAACTCGCGCTGGCTGAGCAGCACCGCGCAGGGAGCGCTGCGCAGCAGGTTTTCCGCGTTTCCGCCGATGTCGAGCCCGGCATCGGCATGGATGCCGAGCTTGCCGATGACCAGCAGCGAGGGCTGCAGCTCACGCAGGTGGCGCGCGATGACCTCGTGCGGCTTGCCGTCGAGCAGCCGGGTCTCGATCGGGATCGCATAGTCGCCGGCGATCTCGCGGGCGATCTGCAAATGGCCCGCGTAGATTTTCGCCAGCCCGGAATCGATGATCTCCTCGTGCAGCCGTTCCTGCTCCTTGAAGCGAAACACCTTGCCGGCTTCTTCGGAAAGCACCCCGGCGATGCGATTGAACGCCACATAGTGATAGTAGGGATCGAAGGCGGAGACCACGTGCAGCGGTACGCGCCACTCCCGGGCCAGCGACAGCGCCGTGAGCAATCCCCCGAAGGCGCGCGCCGATCCATCGATGGCGACCGCAATGGGGCCGGCGGCGACGGATTGCGCGGGAGACTTGATCACCAGGGTGTCGATATCGGACCTGCGCACCACCCGCTCGCAGACGGTGCCCAGGCGCGATTCGGCGACCGCCCCCAGGCCCAGCGCACCCAGCACCAGCAGGTCGTAGTCGCCGCTGTTGGCTTCGTTGGCCAGCTGGCGATAGTTCTTGCCTTCCAGCGCGCGGCGGGCGAATCCCAGTCCGGCCGCGCGGCAGGCGCGCTCGGGCTGGTCCAGATAGGAGTCCGAGATGATCGACAGCCCGCGCGCGATCAGGTCATCGTGCACGTCGCGCTGACGTTCGAGCTCCTGCTCCTCGCGAAACCGTTCGGGCAGCCCCCCTTCCATCTGGCGGAATCGCAGATCGTGCATCTTCGCCGCATAGACGTGCGCCGCGGTCACGCGCGCGCCCCACAGCTTCGCCAGCGCGACGCCGTCCTCGACGCCCCGATTGGCGTGATCGGAGGAATCGACCGCCAGCAGAATCTCGCGGTATCGCGGCAGCGGCGCGACGCCGGTCACGGCGGGTTCCCTTTTTGCGTCCATGTTGTGGACTCCTCGATGATGCATTCGAGCGTGCGCTTACCCCGCAAGCACCCAGTAGCCGACGAGATATCCGACGACCACCGCGTTTACGAGCGCCCCCGCGAGCACGACGTAGTCGAACCCGCTGAGGCGAACGCGTGACCCGGGTTTCGGACTTGCCGCAAGCATGCGCGCCCCCTCCAGTAACGAAAGACCTCGTGGTGC
>JBATEB010000245.1:0-4076 GCA_049663805.1 Burkholderiales bacterium
GGCCCCCTCCTTGGGCCGCCGCGCGGGCGGCCGCCCGGGCGCCGCCAGCAGGTCGTCGAAATTGGTTTTGCCGTCCGCGTGCTTGACCAGATCCGCCGCGAGACCGGAAATCACGATGCGGTCGACGACGACCTGCCTGGAGAAGAGCGGCACCAGGGCCAGCGACAGCCTGGCCTCGTCGAAGCGGGCGAAGATCCTCCCGCCGTCGCGCTCGGAAAGGGACATTTTCCCGGAAGCGATGCCGATGCTCGGGAAAAAGCTCAAGCCCAGGTTGCCCTCGATGGCGAGCGTGCGCCCGGTCTTGTCCAGCACCGCCGCGGCAAGCGGCAGCTTGTACTGGTTGGCGTCGAAAGTCGCGATGAAGACCGCGAGGGCGAGCACCAGCAGGAGCACGAGGCCGCCGAGGACCACGAGCAGGTATTTGATCGCTT
Source organism: Burkholderiales bacterium (assembly GCA_049663805.1). Classification (GTDB taxonomy): domain Bacteria; phylum Pseudomonadota; class Gammaproteobacteria; order Burkholderiales; family SG8-39; genus VBDM01. The sequence goes on from JBATEB010000245.1 coordinate 432, forward strand.
TCATCGCTGCACCCGCTTTCTATTCATTGGCGACACCGTAGGGTACGTGTCCCGTTGCCACGTGCTCGCTCGCCGATTCGCAGTGACCGCGCTGGTCGTCGAAGAAGATGTCGGCGCCGAAGGCCTTGAGGAACCGCCCCTTCTCGAGTCCGCCGAGAAACAGGGCTTCGTCGATGCGGATATTCCAGGCGCGGAGCGTGCGCACCACGCGCTCGTGGGCGGGCGCGCTGCGCGCGGTGACCAGGGCCGTCCGGATCGGAGCGCGGTCCGCCGGATACTCGGACTGGATGCGATGCAGCGCCGCGAGGAAGCTCTTGAAGGGCCCGCCCGACAGGGGTTCCCTGGCTGCCGAAACCTCGCTGGCGGTGAACGCCTCGAGCCCGTCGCGCTGGTAGACGCGCTCCGCCTCGTCGGAAAAGAGCACCGCGTCCCCGTCGAAGGCGATGCGCAGCTCCTCGGTCGCCTCGATGTTCTGCCCGACGTTCACCGGCAGGATCGTCGCCGCCGCGTGGCCCGCATCGAGGGCCTTGCGCACGTCCACCGGATTCGCCGAGAGAAACAGGTGTGCGTCGAAGGCGGGCACGTAGGGATAGGTGCTCTCCCCGCCGGTGAACGCCGCGCGCGAAATGTCCAGCTTGTAGTGTTCGATCGAATTCATGATCCGCATCCCGGTGTCGGCGGTATTGCGCGAGAGCAGGATCACCTCGACCCGCGCCTGCGCGGGCGGGAGCGCATTGAGCCCGAGCAGCTTCTGCACCAGGGTAAACGCGATGCCCGGGGCGAGGATTTCGTTTTCGTGCTCGAGCTGGTACTGGTAATAGGCTTTCACGCCCTGTTCTTCGAACACGCGATTCGCCTCCTCCAGGTCGAACAGCGCCCGGGAGGAGATGGCGACGACCAGCTTACCGTCGAAAGAGGCGGGCATCGGGTTTGGAGCGGGCGAAGGGAATCGAACCCTCGTCTTAAGCTTGGGAAGCTTTCGTTCTACCATTGAACTACGCCCGCGTGTTAAGATGATTTTACCCTCGCGTGCCCCTGTTGCGTACCCCCGTTCCGACGTGATCCAGCTCTGCGTAAACGGTCAGTCCCGGCGTCTGGAGCCCGGCGCGAACGTCGCGCGGCTCCTGCAAGCGCTGGAGCTTTCCGGAAAGCGCGTCGCCGTGGAGAAGAACGGCGAGATCGTCCCGCGCGGCCGCTACCGGGAAACCCTGCTCGCCGACGGCGATGCGCTCGAGATCGTGGTCGCGGTCGGGGGAGGCTAGGCCGTGAACGCTCCGACGCGCCCTGGCGAACAAATCCCCGACCCGCTGCTGATCGGAGGACGCGCCTTTCGCTCGCGGCTGCTGATCGGCACGGGGAAATACCGGGACTTCGAGGAGACGCGCCTGGCGGTGGAGGCGAGCGGCGCCGAAATCGTCACGGTTGCCATCCGGCGCACCAACATCGGCCAGAACGCGAACGAACCTTCCCTGCTCGAGGCCCTGCCGACGAGCAGGTTCACGATATTGCCGAATACGGCGGGCTGCTACAGCGCCGAGGACGCCGTGCGCACCCTGCGCCTCGCCCGGGAGCTGCTCGACGGGCACGATCTGGTCAAGCTCGAAGTGCTGGGCGACCCGGACACGCTCTACCCGAATGTGATCGAGACCCTCGCCGCCGCCCGGACGCTGGTGCGCGAAGGTTTCAAGGTGATGGTCTACACCAGCGACGACCCGATCGTCGCGAAGGAGCTCGAGACCATCGGCTGCGCGGCGGTCATGCCGCTCGCCTCGCTGATCGGCTCGGGCATGGGGATCCTGAATCCCTGGAACCTGCGGCTCATCATCGACAACGCCAAGGTGCCGGTGGTGGTCGATGCCGGCGTCGGCACCGCTTCGGATGCCGCGATCGCGATGGAGCTCGGCTGCGACGCGGTCCTCATGAATACCGCCGTCGCCCGCGCGCACAACCCGGTGCTGATGGCGCAGGCGATGAAAAAGGCGGTCGAGGCCGGCCGCGAGGCCTTCCTCGCCGGCCGCATGCCGAAGAAGCACTACGCCGCCGCCCCGAGCTCCCCGAGCGAGGGCGTCATCTCCTCGAGCTCGCCCGCCGCAGGAACGATCCCCCCCAGGCAATCCGCTGCGGGTGGTTGAAAACGAGCAGGGCCGCCGGCGCTCCATCCGAAGCTACGTCCTTCGCCAGGGACGCATCTCCAACGCGCAGCGCCGGGCTCACGCCGAGCTGCTGCCGGTCTACGGCGTCCCGGCGTCCGCCGGCCCCCTCGACCTGGACCGGATCTTCGGCCGCGCGGCGCCGAAGATCCTCGAAATCGGCTTCGGCATGGGCGAGACGACCGCGGCGATCGCCGCGCAACACCCCGAGCGCGACTACCTCGGCGTCGAAGTGCATACGCCCGGCGTAGGCAGCCTCCTGAAGCTCATCGCCGAGCTGAATCTCGAGAACGTGCGCGTCATCCAGCAAGACGCCGTCGAGGTCCTGGACAGGATCGCCCCCGCCGCGCTCGACGGGGTGCATATCTTCTTTCCCGACCCCTGGCCGAAAAAGCGCCATCACAAGCGCCGCCTCCTCCAGCCGCCGTTCGTGGCGCTGCTCGCCTCGAGGCTGAAGCCGGGCGCCATCGTGCACGTCTGCACCGATTGGGAGGACTATGCCCGGCAGATGCTGGAAGGGCTCGCCGCGGAGCCGACGCTCGAAAACACCGCCTGCGGCTACGCCGCGCGCCCCGACTCCCGGCCGCAGACCAAATTCGAGCGCCGCGGCCTCGCGCTGGGGCACCCGGTGCGGGACCTCCTCTTCAGGAAGGTTTGACGGGCAGGAACAGCTGCAGCAGATCGTTGAGGAAGCGCTGCCCCAGCTCGCTCGGGCGGATGCGCTCGTGGTCGCGAATGAGGAGCCGGCGCGCCTCGGCCTCCCGCAAGGGCTTTTCGGCGGCCGCGATCTGCAAACCGGTGCGCTCGGCGAACGCGCCGACCGGGAAACCCTCGGGCAATCGCAGCGCATTCATCATGAACTCGAACACCCGGTCGGCACGCGTGAGCTCGCGGCTTTCCTGGACCGGCCGCCCTTCGGCGACGCGCTGGAGATATTCCCTGGGCTGCTTCCAGCGCGTGCTGCGGGTGATGCGATCGGCAAAGCTCAGCTTGCCGTGGGCGCCGGCGCCGATGCCAAGATAGTCGCCGAAACGCCAGTAATTGAGATTGTGGCGGCACCCGCGGCCGGCGAGCGCCCACGCCGAAGTCTCGTAGTGAACGTAGCCGCCTCGGGCGAGCGCCGCGCCGATCGCTTCCTGGATTTCGGCGGCCGCGTCCTCGTCCGGAAGCGCCGGCGGATGCCGGTAGAAGAGCGTATTCGGCTCAAGGGTGAGATGGTAGAAAGACAGGTGCGGTACCCCGGCTCGGAGCGCCGCCTCGACGTCGGCGCGCGCCTCGGCCGGCGTCTGCCCGGGGAGCGCGTACATGAGATCGAGGTTGATGTTGTCGAAAGAGGCCTGCGCGATCTCGATCGCGCGCCGCGCTTCGCCGTCGTCGTGGATGCGGCCGAGCGCCTTGAGGTGTTTCGGGTTGAAGCTTTGAATTCCGATCGACAGGCGATTCACACCGGCGTCGCGGTAGCCGCGGAATTTTTCGGCCTCGAAAGTCCCGGGGT
>JBATEB010000246.1:0-33789 GCA_049663805.1 Burkholderiales bacterium
ATCGCGATCGCCGTCTGAAACCGGCTCAGAAGAGCCGGGCGAGAAGGGTCAGGGCGAGCGAGAGCAGAATGGTGCTGGTGAAGGGCAGGTAATAGAGCCGCCCCTTGTGTCGCACCGTCAGGTCGCCGGGAAGCCGCCCGAGGCCGTACTTCGAAAACCAGGGCGCGAACGCCGTCAGCACGATCAGCGCCAAGACCAGCGTCAATACCCACTTGAGCACGTTGGTTTCCGTAACGGTGTCGAGTCATTGTAAACTGCGCGGCTCGCCGTCGACCGGGGAAGAAAATGATCGAGCTTTACACCTGGAGCACGCCCAACGGCCGCAAGGTCTCCGTCATGCTGGAGGAATGCGGTCTTCCCTACGACGTTCACAAGATCAACATCGGCGCGGGAGAGCAATTCGCCCCCGGCTACCTCGCGATCAATCCCAACGGCAAGATTCCGTCGATCGTCGATCCGGACGGTCCCGATGGGAAGCCAATCCGGATGATGGAGTCGGGCGCGATCCTGATCTACCTTTCGGCCAAGACCGGCAAGTTCCTGCCGCGGAGCGAGCGCGACAAGTATGTCGCGCTTCAGTGGCTGATGTTCCAGATGGGACACGTCGGTCCGATATTCGGGCAGGTGCACCACTTCCTGCGCTATGCCAAGGAGCCGGTAGCGTACGCGATCGAGCGCTACACCAGGGAGAAGGACCGGCTCTACGGCGTGCTCGACCGCAGGCTCGGTGACAGCGACTACCTCGCCGGGGAATACTCGATCGCGGACATCGCCACCTATCCCTGGGTGGCGCGCTACGAGTGGCACCAGACCGACCTGAACGCCTTTCCCAGCGTGAAGCGCTGGTTCGACGCGATATCGGCGCGCCCGGCCGTCCGGCGCGGGATGGCGGTCCCCGCGCAGTAGTTCCGCTTCAGGCTGCGAGGCCGAGCACGCGCAGGAGCGGCGGCAGCAGGATCGAGGACGCGAGGGCGTTCAGTCCCATGGCGAGGCCGGAGAAGGCGCCGGCTTCCTCGCTCTCCTGGAAGGCTCGCGCGGTGCCGATGCCGTGCGATGCCGTCCCGATCGCGAAACCGCGCGTGGCCGGATCCCTGACCCGGATGAGGTCGAGCAGCGCCGGCCCGATCACCGCGCCGAGAATGCCGGTCGATACGACGAGAATCGCGGTGAGCGAAGGCGGCCCGCCGAGCTTTTCGGTGATCGCCATGGCGACCGGCGCGGTGACCGACTTCGGCGCCAGGGCGAGCAGCGTTTGCGGCGAGGCGTGCAGCAGCCAGGCGATCGCGACCGCGGAGAGCGCCGCGGTGAGCGCACCGCATACCAGTCCGACTGCGAGCGGGAGCCACAGCCGCCTCAGCTTGGAAAAGTTGAAGTAGAGCGGGACCGCGAGGGCGACCGTCGCCGGTCCGAGCAGAAAGTGCACGAACTGCGCTCCTTCGAAGTAGGCGGGGTAACCGGTGCCGGTGGCGGTGAGCGCGCTCACCAGAACGACGATCGAGATCAGGACCGGGTGAAGCAGCGGATGGCGCCCGGCCCTGCGGTACAGCCAGTCGGCGATCAGATACGCCGCCACGGTCAGCGACAGATGCAGCAGCGGCGACGCGGAAAGATAGACCCAGATCTCGGTCAGGCGATGGGGCGTCATCGGGGCCCTCTCTCCGTCCACCACCTCGCGCACCCCCGGATCGCGATTGCGGTCAGTACGATCGTCAGAACGGTGCTTCCGACGAGGGCCGTGACGATCGCCGCCCATTCGTCGGCCACTCGGTGGACATGCAGCATGACGCCGACGCCGGCGGGAACGAACAGGAGCGACAGGTGTTGCAGCAGTTCCGTCGCCGTGTCCCGCAGCGCGGCTGCGAGTGCCGGCAGCGCGGACATCGAAGCGAACAGCAGCGCCATGCCGATGACCGGCCCCGGGATCGGCAGCCCGAGCAGCTGGGCCAGGAATTCCCCCGCCAGCTGGAAGCCGAGCAGCACGGCCAGGGTGCGAAGCACTCGCTATTCCTTCGCCCGGCGAGCGCCGCCCGGGCGCGGACCTCTAGTCGGTTCGGGCATAACGCCGCAGGACAGCATTGATCTCCTCGATCCTCAGCTGCGGCTCGTCGGGCGGGTGAACGTTTCCCACCACGCGGTTCATCCATTCCATGTTTCTCTCCATGCGCGCGACGATGGCGGGCCATTCCTCCGCATTGTGGCGTTTCGGATCCGGCAGAACGTGGCACTGCTGACAGGCGAGCCTGAACGACCGGCCTTCGGGTCGGTTGATTTCGGGGTATTTCCCCGGGTCGAGCGGGGTCTGGCCGTATTTCTGAAGGTAGGCGAGCAGGGTCGAGGCTTCGGCGACGGTTGGAGCCTCCACCCCCTCCATCATCTCGTACATCAGCTTGCCCATGTTGCCGCGGCCCCTCATCCTCAGGACCATGCGGTCGAATATCGCCGGCCATTTCGCCGCCTGATGCATCGCCGGGTTGGGCAGGTTATGGCACTGCACGCAATAGCGGAGGGCGAGTTCCGCCCCGGGCGAATTGCGCTCGGGCAGCTGCCCCGGCTCGAACGTGGGCGGCAGGATGCGCTCGAGCATCGGCCCATGCGGACTCTCGGTCCAGCGCTTTTTCGATTGTGCGACCAGCCGCTCCGCGTCCTGGGCGGAGGCGGCCGTGGCGGCGAACAGGGCTGCGACCGACAGCGCTGCGGTGAAGTGCATGCCGCGATTATACGATCCGGCGGCTCTGTCTATTTCCCCGAAAGGCGCTTGCGTTCGAATCAGCTGCCGCTGAACCAGTTGTAGCCCTGATCCTCCCAGTACCCGCCCGGATTCTCGTTGGTGACGGACATCGCCATGATGTGTTTCGGGTTCTTGAAGCCGAGCTTGGTCGGCATGCGCAGCTTCATGGGGAAGCCGTACCGGGCGGGGAGGACCTGGTCGGCGAACCGGAAAGTGAGCAGCGTTTGCGGATGCAGCGCCGTGGCCATGTCGATGCTCGTATAGTAGTCGTCGGCGCACTCGAAGCCGATGTACTTCGCGGTGGTGTCGGCGCCGATGCGCGCGAGGAACTCGGAAAATCGCACCCCGCTCCACTTGCCGATCGCACTCCAGCCTTCGACGCAGATGTGGCGCGTGATTTGCGAAGTCTGCGGCAGGGCGTAGAGTTCGGGCAGCGTCCAGGGCTTGTTCTCGCGGATCAGGCCCTCGAGCTCGAGCCGATAATCCTTGCCGTCGACCAGCGGGACGTCGTCCACTCCGTAGTAGGCGTTGAACGGAAACGGCGTGGTGATCGTGCGCTCGGGATATTCCGGCGCGAGTTTGTTGGGGTTGAACAGCCAGGCCTGGACCCGGTCGTTCCACTGCGACATTCCTGTGAGCACCCTCTGCACGGAATCGTCGTCGGTGAGCTTGCACCCGGACAGCAGCGCGAGCGCGCCGAGTGAAAGACCCTGCCTGAGGAAGAGCCGCCGCTCGACCGAGCTGATGAGTTTCGGACTTTGTCCTGCGAGGCTGGTTTCCATCGTGCGTTTCTTCATGAGGTTCTCCTGGCGCGTCCGGTGAACATCGTCGGCAGGGTCCGGGGCACGAGGATCACCATGGCGACGTGCACCACGACGATGAAAACGAGCAGCGCCATCGCGAGAAAGTGCACGACGCGGGCGCCCTCATAATCGCCGAACACCGCGGTGAGTTCCTGCAGCTGCACCGGTTTCCAGATCGCCAGACCCGACAAGACCAGCAGGACCGCGCACACGATGATTGCGAGATAAGCCGCGCGCTGCGCGGCGTTGTAGACGGACAGGTCCGCGTGGGCGAGCTTCCCGCGCAGGGCTGCCACGACGTCCCTGATCACGGAACCCGGCGTGACTGGAAGGAGCTTGCGGCGGAAATGCCCCGAGACGATTCCGTAGGTCACGTAGACCAGGCCGTTGATCACGATCAGCCACATGGCGGCGAAATGCCACTGCAGGGCGCCGGCGAGCCAGCCGCCGAGCGTCAGCTCGTTGGGAATCCTGAACGGGAAGAGCGGCGCGGCGTTGTAGATGCGCCAGCCGCTGGTAACCATCAGGAGGATGCCCAGGGCGTTGATCCAGTGAGTGACGCGCACGACCAGCGGGTGAACCTGCACCCAGCCGTCGCTCCCCTGGTGGACTCGTTCCATGGCCTCTCCTTGCGCTGCTCCGGCTTGGTCGGTCGCCGCAGCTCATGCCTTACAGCGACGCCCGGCGGTCGCCTTCGCGAAACCCGGTGAGCGGAGCCGCAAACCCCCGCGCGAGCGCGATCACCTTGAACAATTCCCCCATTTCCGCAGGGCTCATCAGGCGATTCGCCTGATTGGCGAGAGGCAGGTAGCGGGCAGCATGCTCCGCCGGGGTGCGCGACATCACCTCGGTAATGCCGCAGTTCACGAGAAACTGGGCCTGAGTGGTATAGCCCGCAAGCTCCAGACCGCCTTCGCGCGCCGCCGCGGCGACGGCGCTGAAGTCGACGTGGCTGGTGATGTCCTGCAAGCCCGGAAGGAAGAAGGGGTCGGCGTGCGCCTGATGCCGGTAGTGGCACATGAGCGTGCCTTCCCGGCGCTGCGGGTGGTAGTACTCTCTTTCCGGAAATCCGTAGTCGACGAAAAACGCAACGCCTTTTTCGAGCACGCCCGAGAGCGAGCGCACGAAGCCGCGGGCGGCGAGCTGGACTTCGGTGCGGAATCCCTCGGGGAGGTCGAGCCGTTCGGCCGCCGCGAGGAGCTCGCCCGAAGCGAACCGCCAGGACCAGCCCAGACGATCGTTTCGCACGGCCACTCCGCCCTCCTCGACCTTTCCGCCGTTGATCCGGACGACGTCGATGGGCATGGCGTCGAGCACCTCGTTGCCGAGCACCAGCCCCGAAAAGGACGGGGGCAGGCGGTTGAGCCACGCGACGCGCTCGAGCAGATGCGGCACTCTGGCGGCGAGCGTGTCGCGGCTGCGTTCGCGCAGATCGGCCGAAAGCTCCAGGATGAGATAGCTGCGCGGAACCGTACCCGTGCGCTCCAGCTCCTCGAGCACCGTGGCCGCCAAAGCGCCGCTGCCCGCGCCCACTTCGAGCACCTCGTCGAACCCCGCCTCCAGCACCTGCTTCATCTGGCGCGCCAGGGTCTGGCCGTAGAGCGGCGAGATTTCCGGGGCGGTGACGAAATCTCCCGCCTTGCCGAGCTTCCTCGCGCCGGCGCTGTAGTACCCGATTCCGGGCGCGTAGAGCGCGAGTTCCATGTAGCGCGAAAAGGCGATCCACCCGCCACGGGCCGCGATTTCATCGCGAATATGTGCCGCGACGCGATCGCTGTGCTCGCGCGCCTCGGGCGTCGGTTCGGGTAGCGCCATGGGGAAGAGGACGAGGGTAATCCGGTATCATTCTAGGCCATGCCCGAATCGCTTTCAGGGAAAGTTGCGCTCGTCACCGGCGGCGCGAAGCGCGTCGGCGCGGCAATCGCGCGCCGCCTTCACCGCGGGGGCGCGAACGTGATGCTCCACTACCGCGGATCGGAGCGCGAAGCGAACGCATTGCGCGCGGAGTTGAGCGCCGTGCGGGCCGACTCCGTAGCGCTGGTGAAGGCCGACTTGCTGGACATCGCGGAGCTCTCCGAAATCGTGAGGAACACGCTCGAGCGCTTCAACCGGCTCGATGCGCTGATCAACAACGCATCGGCGTTCTTTCCGACGCCGGTCGGCGAGATGACACAGGCGACCTGGGAGAGCCTGATCGGCGCGAACCTGCGGGCGCCGCTTTTCCTCGCGCAGGCGGCCGCGCCGCACTTGAAGAAGACCGGCGGCGCTATCGTCAACATCACCGATATCCACGCCGAGCGGCCGCTGAAGAACTACGTCATCTATTCGGTCGCCAAGGCGGGATTGGAAGGTCTGACGCGCTCGCTCGCTCGCGAGCTCGCACCGGAGGTGCGCGTGAACGCCGTCGCGCCGGGGGCGATCCTCTGGCCCGAAGACGGCTCGTGGGACGATCTCATGCGCCAGCGCATCGTCTCGCACACGCTGCTCAAGCGCACCGGCGACCCGGACGACGTCGCCCGCGCCGTGTACTATCTCATCGCCGAGGCCCCTTACGTGACGGGGCAGGTCGTCGTCGTGGACGGCGGCAGGAGCATCAATCTATGAGCAATCCCCGGACGCCGCATATTCCCGACCTCCATCGCCGCCGCGCCGTGGTGGCGACGCTCGCCTTGGGTACCGGCACCCTGCTCGTTTCGCGCGCGGCTCGACTCCTCGCGCAGGAGCGGGCCTTGCGGGCGACGCCCGCCGTGGCGCTGGGCCCCTTCTACCCCGATCGCCTGCCCGCCGACCAGGACGCGGACCTCACAGTGGTCGCCGGCCGTGCCGGTCGCGCGTCCGGACAGGCACTCTATCTTTCCGGTCGGGTGCTCGATACGCGGGGAAAACCGCTTCCCGGCGCCCGGCTCGAGCTGTGGCAGGCGAACGCGCACGGGCGCTATATCCACTCGGGCGACGGCAATTCCTCCGGCCCGCTCGATCCGAACTTCCAGGGTTATGCGTCCCTGCGCGCCGATGCCGAAGGAAGGTACCGCATCAAGACGATCAAGCCGGCGCCGTACAGCGGGCGCACGGCTCACCTGCATTTCAAGGTCGAGGCGCGCGGCGCGAGGCTCACGACGCAGATGTTTTTCGAGGGCGAGCGGCAGAACGACCGGGACGGGCTGTACCAGGCCCTTGGCCGCGAGGAGCGGCGCGCGGTGACCGGGCGCTGGGTCGATCGGGCGCGGGACATGGAAGCGGGAGCGCTGGCGGCGGACTGGGACATCGTGCTCTAGGCCTCGGCAAGCTCATTCATGAACGCCCCCGAAAGAATCACTTTCACTCGCAAGGAGCGCTTCGAGGCGGGGAAGCTCGAGAAGCGCCTGTGCCGGCTGGTCGGTGAAGCGATCGCCGACTACGACATGATTCGCGCCGGGGACCGTGTCATGGTGTGTCTCTCGGGAGGCAAGGACAGCTACGGTCTGCTCGAGGTGCTGATGAAGCTGCGTGGCCGCGCTCCGGTCGACTTCGATCTGGTCGCCGTCAATCTCGATCAGCGGCATCCCGGCTATCCGGAGCACGTTTTGCCCGACTACCTCGATTCGCTGGGCGTTCCCTACCGGATCGAGGTGCAGGACACCTATTCGGTCGTCAAGCGCGTCGTCCCGGAGGGCGGGACCATGTGCGGCCTGTGCTCGCGCCTGCGCCGGGGCGTGCTGTATCGCGTTGCGCGCGAACTGGGCGCCACCAAGATCGCGCTCGGCCATCACCGGGACGATATCCTGGAAACGTTCTTCCTCAACCTTTTTTTCGGCGGCAAGATGAAGGCGATGTCGCCCAAGCTTCGTTCCGACGACGGCAACCATGTCGTCATCCGCCCGCTCGCCTATGTCGCCGAAAAAGACCTCGAAGCCTACGCCGAGGTCAAGGAGTTCCCGATCGTCCCCTGCGACCTGTGCGGGTCGCAGCCGACGCTGCAGCGAAAGCAGGTGAAGGAAATGCTGCGCGAGTGGGAAAAGCGCCACCCCGGGCGGATCGAATCGATGGTGCGGGCGCTCTCCGACATCGTGCCCTCGCACATGATGGACCGGAAGCTCTTCGATTTTGGCGCGGTGAGCGCGACCGGCAGGGCACCCGGAGAAGGGGAAGGGACGCTCGACGGAAAAGCCTGAGGTGTCGGGATGGAGCGACACCGGAATAGGCGCCGGCCCGAGTCCGTTTGCATCGGTGGTCGTCAACTTCGGTGCGGACACCGGCGTTGAACCAAACGCGGGGATCACGTTCTATTTCGCAGTTCGATGGATCGTTTCCGATGAGAACCAACCCAATGCGGCGCCTTGGTATCGCGGGCTGCTTTATCGTCCTGGGATGCGTCGCGCTCGCCCTGATCGGCCGCGTCACCGCCCAGGACTGGCGTACCGCGAGCCAGGAGCCCGTCGGCCTCGCGCCGGCGCCGGCATCCACCCCCGAGCCGATCGTGCAGGTCTATGCAGCCCGTGTGATCGGCTGGCGCGGGGTCTTCGGCGTGCATACCTGGATCGCGGTAAAACCGGTCGCTGCCGCCGAGTATACGGTGTACGAAATAATCGGCTGGCGCCTGCGCTGGCAGGACACGAGTCTGGTCGTGCGGCATCGCGCGCCCGATGCGCGCTGGTTCGGGGCGGCGCCCGAGCTCATCGCCGAGAGGCGCGGAGCCGGGGTCGCCGATCTGATCGCGCGCATCGACCGGGCCGCGCACGCCTACCCCTGGGCGGGCGAATACACGATGTGGCCCGGGCCGAACTCCAACACTTTTACCGCCTGGGTGCTGCGCGCGGTGCCCGAGCTCGAAGCCGATCTGCCGCCCACCGCGATCGGCAAGGATTATTCCGGGAGGAAGCTCCTCGGGTCCGCTCCGAGCGGGCGCGGTTTTCAGCTCTCGCTCTTCGGCCTGCTCGGCCTCACCGGAAGCCCGGTCGAAGGCCTTGAGCTCAACCTGCTGGGGCTTACTTTCGGACTCAACCCGTTCGACCCGGCTCTGAAGCTGCCGCTTCTGGGCCGGGTCGGCCCGGCGCGCACATTCGATACGAAACTGCCCGAAGCGCAGCTGAACGAAGCGAAAGCCCGCCGCTCGGCTGAGAAACGCGCTCTCTAGCCGGCCCGTCGAACAGAGGGGTGAACGGGTCCCGATCGCCGGGCCGACTTCACGATCCGCTTTACTCGTCTTTGTCGCATTTGGTTCCTCTGAGTTGTCAAAATCATTTTGACATGCTAGGCTTTCCACGGATCAGCCCATGAATTGCGCCGCCCGCCTCGTCGAAATCTTCGGTAGCCAGGCCGAGGTCGCGCGCGCGTTCCGGCTCGACCGCGCCGTGGTGAACAACTGGGTCAAATCGGGCTACGTGCCGGCGCGCTGGGCGACCGAGGTGGAGCGCGTCACCCACGGAGGCATTCACGCGGTCGAGGTTCTGAACGAGGCTTCCGCCAAGAAGCCGGTCAAGGTCAAATCGCGGCCCGACGATATCCTGTTCGGGTCGCCCCTTTCGGGAAAGGACACCATGAACGATTTCGCCCCCGCCAAACGCATCAGCTCGTTCCATCCGCCGCAAAGAACCCTGCTCGGTCCGGGACCGACCGAGATTCACCCGCGCGTGCTCACCACCATGAGCCAGCCGGCGATCGGCTACCTCGACCCGGTTTTCGTCGAGATGATGGAAGAGCTGAAGGGGCTGCTGCGCTACGTCTACCAGACGAAGAACCCGCTCACCTTCCCGCTGTCCGGCCCCGGTTCGGTCGGGATGGAATTCTGCTTCGTCAACCTGGTCCGCCCCGGCGACAAGGTGGTCGTATGCCGCAACGGCGTCTTCGGCGGGCGCATGATCGAGAACGTCGAGCGGATGGGGGGGAAGACCGTCGTCGTCGAGGACGAATGGGGCGCGCCGGTCGATCCGCAGAAGCTCGAGGAGGCGCTCAAGAAGAACCGCGACGCGCGCCTCGTCGCCTTCATCCACGGCGAGACCTCCACCGGTGTGCAGTCGGATGCGAAGACCCTGGTCAAGATCGCCCACGACCACGACGCGCTCGCGATCGTCGACGCGGTGACCACGCTCGGCGGCTCTCCCGTCCTCGTCGACGAGTGGGAGATCGACGCGGTCTATTCGGCGAGCCAGAAGTGCCTTTCGTGCACGCCGGGCCTGTCGCCCGTGTCCTTTTCCGAGCGCGTGGTCGACTACGTCAAGGCGCGCAAGGACAAGATCCATTCCTGGTTCATGGACATGAACCTGCTGCTCGGCTACTGGGGCTCGAGCACGCGCACCTACCATCACACCGCGCCGACCAATTCGCTGTTCGGACTGCACGAGGCGCTGCTGCTGCTGCGCGAGGAGGGAATGGAAAACGCGTGGGCGCGCCACCAGCGCCACCACAACGCGCTGAAAGCGGGACTCGAGGCGATGGGCCTGGAATTCCTGGTCAAAGAGAAATACCAGCTCCCCCAGATGAACGCGGTTCGCTGTCCGCAGGGACCGAACGAGGCCGAGGTGAGAAAGACGCTTCTCAACGAGTTCAGCATCGAAATCGGCGCCGGGCTGGGGCCTCTCGCGGGCAAGATCTGGCGCATCGGCATCATGGGCTACTCCTGCCGCCCGGACAACGTGATGCTGTGCCTCTCCGCGCTCGGCTCGGTCCTGTCGGACATGGGGATGCCGCTCCACGTCGGCGACGCCGAGGCGGCGGCGCACGGCGCCTACGCCGCGATGCACGCCAAGGCCGCGCAACAGAAGCAAAAAAGCCGCGCTACGGCCTGAAACCCGCGCGGCGGCGGTCGCTTGACCCTGCGCGCAGTGGGGAATTCGCGCGCCCGTTGGGCACCGGGGGTTGCGTTTCCCTGAGCAGTTGCTCATAATATTTGAGCGTTTGCTCAATACAACCCCGCCCCGACACCCCGCCCGCATGGCAAGGCCCGCCGCAGCCCGCTCCCATCCCCGCCCTGCCGCGATCGACCAGAGGGAGAAACTGATCTCCGCGACCGAGCAGTTGCTGTGCTCGCAAGGGCTCGCCTGTGTCACCACGCGCGATATCGCGCGCGAAGCGAAGGTCGCCGAGGGGGCGCTCTATCATCATTTCGGCGACAAGGCCGACCTGATCCTGGAAGTCGTGCTGCACGGAGTGGGTGAGTTCCGCGAGGTGCTCGACAGCCTCCCGCTGCAGGTCGGACAGAACACCGTGCAGAAGAACCTGGAGCGCGTCGTCGGGAGCGCGTTCCATTTCCATTACCGGATCGCATCGCTGGTTTGCTCGCTCTTCGCCGACCGGGCGCTGCTCTCCCGCGTGCGCGGCGCCATGAACGAGCGCTGCATCGGCCCGGGGCGAACGGCGTCCATCCTCGCGGCCTATTTGCGCGCAGAGCAGAAACTGGGCCGCGTGTCGGCGGACGCCGTAACCGAGTCGGCGGCCGAACTCCTGCTTGCCGCGAGCTTCAACAAGGCATTACACGACCATTTCTACGCGGTCACGGGCGAGGCGCAGGTTCGCCGGCACCTTCGGGATTCGGTGCGCGCGCTGCTCGCCGGGCTGAGCCCGCAAGACCGGGCGGGGCACGCGACAGGAAGGAAAGAGAGATGACCCGATCCCTCAGGCTACGCGGGTGCACGGTCGTCGCAACCGCTTTCCTTCTGGCGGGCTGCGCGGTAGGGCCGGACTATCGCGCGCCGGACGCTCCCGCGGTCGGCCTGTACACCGATAAACCGCAACCCGCGCAGACTGAAACGGTCCAGGTACGCGGAGGCGAGGCGCAGCGGTTCGAGTTGGGGGCCAGGATTTCCGCCGAGTGGTGGACGCTTTTCGGCTCGCCGGAACTCGACAAACTCATGCGCACGGCGCTCGCCGGCCATCCGACGCTCGCCGCGGCGCAGGCTGCGCTCCGCCAGGCCGAGGAGAACTTGAACGCCCAGTACGCGGTGCTCTACCCGAGCGTGGACGCGGGCCTGTCGGCGAAGCGCCAGCGCATTTCCGGTGCGAGTGCCGGAAATCCGGCGATCCCCGGCAGTGTCTTCAACCTGTACAACGCTTCGGTCAACGTGTCCTACGCCATCGACGTGGCAGGCGGGGCGCGGCGCGAGCTCGAGGCGCTGCAGGCGGGCGTGGATTTCCAGCGTTTTCAGCTGGAGGCCACGTATCTTTCGCTGACGGCGAACCTCGCCACCACCGCGTTCCGCGAGGCGTCGCTGCGGGAGCAGATTCGCGCGACGCGCGAGATCGCCGGTTTGCAGGAGCGCCAGGCGCAGCTGGTCGAAAAGCAATTTGAGCTCGGCGCCCTCTCGCGCGCGGACGTGCTCGCGCAGCGGGCGCAGCTTGCACAAACGCGCGCAAGCCTGCCGCCGCTCGAGAAAGCGCTCGCGCAGACCCGCAATCAGCTCGCGGTACTCATCGGTAAGTTCCCGGGCGAAGCGGGCCTGCCCCAGCTCGATCTCGCGGCATTCCAGTTGCCGCAGGAACTTCCGCTGAGCCTGCCCTCGGACCTCGTGCGCCAGCGGCCGGACATCCGAGCGGCCGAAACCGTTCTACACCAGACCAACGCACGCATCGGCGTGGCGCAGGCGCTCATGTTCCCGCAACTGACACTGAGCGGCAGCTACGGCGTGGCATCGACCAGCACTGCCAACCTGTTCGATCCGGGCAACGTGATCTGGAATATCGGCGCCGGCCTGCTTCAGCCGATTTTCCATGCGGGGCAGCTCCAGGCGAGAAAACGCGGCGCGGAAGCTGCCTACGACCAGGCCTTCGCGCAGTATCAGCTGACCGTGCTCGGCGCGTTCCAGAACGTCGCCGATGTGCTGTATGCGCTGGAGTTCGACGCGGTCGCGCTCAAGGCGCAGGCGGAGGCCGAGGCCGCGGCGCGCGAAAGCCTCGACATGACGAACAAGCAGCTTCAGTTCGGTTCGGCGAACTATCTCGCGCTCTTCAATGCGCAGCGCCAGTACGAACAGGCGAAGATCGGTCTGGTGCAGGCGCAGGCGGCGCGCTACGCGGACACCGCGGCGCTGTTCCAGGCGCTGGGAGGCGGGTGGTGGCGGCGCGGCGAGGGCGAAGCAGTCCCGCCCGCGGCTGCGCATTGAACCGGCGCGGGCAAACGGATTTCCAATGGAGTCGCATTCATGACCAAGCGCATGATCATCATGCTGGCCCTCGTCGGGCTCCTGTTCGGCGGGATATTCGGATTCCAGGCGTTCAAGGGAGCCATGATCCGCAAGTTCATGTCCGCCGGCGGCGTGCCTCCGCAGACGGTTTCGACCGCCAATGCGCGGTTCTCGGCGTGGCAGGGCGAGTTCGACGCGGTCGGGACGCTGCGTGCGGTGCGGGGGACCGACGTCGCTCCGGAGGTGGCCGGCGTGATCACGGCCATACTCTTCCAGTCCGGACAGGAAATTCAGGAGGGCGCCCCGCTCGTTCAGCTCAGCGCCGAGTCTGACGTGGCGAGGCTGCAGTCGCTCGCCGCAGCGGCGGAGCTCGCGCAGGCCAACTACGAGCGCAACAGGAAACAGCTCGAGATCCAGGCCGTGAGCCAGGCCGTGGTGGATGCCGATGCCGCGAGCCTCAAGAGCGCAAAGGCGCAGGTCGCCGAGCAGCAGGCCCTGGTGAACAAGAAGCTCGTGCGCGCGCCGTTTTCGGGGCGCCTCGGGATCCGCGCGGTCGACGTCGGGCAATACGTCACGCCCGGAACCAAGCTGGTAACGGTGCAGGCGCTCGACCCGGTCTACGTCGATTTCTTCGCTCCGCAGAAATCGCTCGGAAGGGTCGCGCCCAAGCAGAAGGTCACGCTGAAAGTCGATGCCTTTCCGGGGGAGACGTTCGTCGGCGAGGTCAGTTCGATCGACCCCAAGGTCGATCCGGCCACGCGCAACGTCCAGGTTCGCGCGACCGCGCGCAATCCCAAGCGCAGCCTGCTGCCGGGGATGTTCGCCACGGTATCCCTCGCCTGGGGTGAGCCGCAGCGGTTTCTGACGCTGCCGCAGACGGCGATCTCGTACAACCCGTACGGCAACACCGTGTTCGTGGTGGAGGAGCGCAAGGCCGAGGACGGAAAGACGGCCCTCGTCGCCCAGCAGAAGTTCGTCACCACCGGCGACACGCGCGGCGACCAGGTCGCGGTGCTCTCAGGGATCAAGGAAGGGGAGACCGTGGTCACCGCCGGGCAGGTCAAGCTGCGATCAGGTGTGCCGGTGACCGTCAACAATGCAATCCAGCCGACGAACGAGCCGGCCCCGCAACCCAGGGATCAGTGAACCGGAGGTCCGGATGAGAAAGTTCACCGATATCTTCATCGAGCGGCCGGTCCTGGCGACGGTCGTCAGCCTGACGCTGCTGGTCCTGGGCCTGCGCTCGATCGGCCTCCTGCCCGTCCTGCAATACCCCCGCACACAAAACGCGGTCGTGACCGTGACGACGGTCTACGTCGGCGCGGACCCGGCCCTGGTTGCGGGATTCATCACGACGCCGCTCGAGAACGCGATCGCCCAGGCGAACGGGATCGACTCGATGAGTTCGGTGAGCCGCCAGAGCGTGAGCACGATCACTGCGGCGTTGCGGCTGAATTTCGACGTCGACAAGGCGCTCACCGAGATCAACACCAAGGTCAACGCCGTCCTCAATCAGCTCCCGCCCGGCTCCCAGCAGCCCGCGATCACCGTCCGGATCGGCCAGTCGCTCGCCGCCATGTACATCGGCTTCGCGAGCGACGTGCTCGCGCCCAATAAGATCACCGACTACCTGATTCGCGTGGTCCAGCCCAGGCTCCAGGCGGTCGAGGGCGTGCAGACGGCCGAGATCCTCGGCGGGAAGCTTTTCGCGCTGCGGGCCTGGCTCGATCCGGACAAGCTCGCCGCATACAACCTCACCGCGGCCGATGTGAGCGCCGCACTGGCCGCCAACAATTTCCTGTCGGCGGTGGGCGCCACCAAGGGCCAGATGGTCCAGGTCAATCTCACGGCCTCGACCGATGTCCGCTCGCTCGAGGAATTCCGCAATCTCATTCTCAAGCAGCGCGGCGGGTCCGTCGTCAGGCTGGGCGATGTCGCCAACGTCACCCTGGGCGCCGAAGACTACGACTCGGAGGTGGGCTTCGACGGCAAGAAAGCGGTGTACGTCGGCATCCAGATCGCCCCGACCGCGAACCTGCTCGAAGTGATCGCGCGCGTGAGAAACGTGTTTCCCGGGATCAAGGCGCAGCTGCCGCAGGGCCTGCAGGGAGAGATCGTCTACGACTCGACCAAATTCGTGAACAGCGCGATCGACGAGGTCGTTCTCACGATCGCCGAGGCGCTGGTGATCGTGACCCTCGTGGTGTTCGCATTCCTCGGCTCGCTGCGCTCGGTGCTGATCCCCACCGTGGCGATTCCGCTTTCCCTGGTCGGAACGTTCACGCTGATGTTCGCCCTCGGCTACTCGATCAACCTGCTGACGCTGCTCGCCCTGGTGCTGGCGATCGGGCTGGTCGTGGACGATGCCATCATCGTGGTGGAAAACGTCAACCGCCACCTGGAAGAGGGACTGGCGCCCACCCAGGCGGCGATCCTCGCCGCGCGCGAGCTCGCCAACCCGATCGTCGCGATGGCGGTGGTGCTCGTGGCCGTGTACGTGCCGATCGGATTCCTCAGTGGGCTCACCGGAGCGCTCTTCACCGAGTTCGCTTTCACGCTGGTCGGCGCGGTCGTGGTGTCGGCGATCGTAGCGCTCACGCTTTCGCCGATGATGTGCGCGAGGATGCTCAAGCCGCACGATCCGAACCAGAAGGGTTGGGACATCAAGCTCGTTCTGCTGCTCGACCGAACCTTCGACGCGCTGCACCGCCGCTACGAGCGCCTATTGCACGGAACCCTCAACTGGGTGCCGGTCACCGCAGTGTTCTCGCTCGTCGTTCTCGCCAGCATTTATTTTCTCTATGCGACCGCGAAATCCGAGCTCGCGCCCCCGGAGGACCAGGGCGTCGTCATCAGCTCCGCCCAGGCTGCTCCCAACTCGACGTTGCAGCAGCGCCAGCTGTACACGCGCCAGGTCTACGAGACGATCGCGAAGCATCCCGAAACCGATCACGTATTCCAGCTCGACATTCCGGGGCAAACCCTCGCCGGCATGGTGCTCAAGCCCTGGAACGAGCGCAAGGCCACCGCGGCTCAACTCCAGCCGGTCGTGCAGAAAGAGCTCGAGCAGATCGCGGGCCTGCGCGCGGTAGCCTTCCAGCCGCCTCCGCTTCCCGGAGCGTTCGGGCTGCCGGTCCAGTTCGTAATTCAGACGACCGATCCGTTCGAGCGGCTGAACGAGGTGGCGACCGCGTTTTTCCAGGAAGCCCAGAATAGCGGCAGGTTCCTCTTTGTCGATAACGATCTGCGCTACAACCTGCCGCAGTCGACGGTCGAGATCGACCGGGAATTGACCGCCCAGCTCGGTCTGACGATGAAGGACGTGGGCGGGGCGCTGTCGTCGCTCGTGGGCGGCGGCTACGTCAACTACTTCAGCTTCCACGACCGCGCCTACAAGGTCATTCCGCAGGTGCGGCAGGCCGACCGGCTGAACGCCGCGCAACTGGAAAGCACCTACATCCGCGCGGCGAACGGCGAGTCGATCCCGCTTTCGACCGTGGCGCACATCACGACCAAGACCGTGCCCCAGGCGCTCAACCGCTTCCAGCAGCAGAATGCCGCGACCATCTCGGGCGTGCCCTTCATCGGCGTGACCCAGGGGGAGGCGATCGCCTACCTTCAGGAACTCGCCGCCAGAACGCTTCCCCAGGGGTACTCGGTGGATTACGCCGGTCCGTCGCGCCAGTTCGTCCAGGAATCGAGCGCGCTGGTCGTCACGTTCTTCTTCGCGCTCGTCATCATTTTCCTCGCGCTTGCGGCGCAGTTCGAGAGCTTCCGCGATCCCGTCATCATCCTCATCTCCGTGCCGATGTCGATCTGCGGGGCGCTCATCTTCGTGAGCCTCGGAGTCGGGGGAGCGAGCCTCAACATCTACACCCAGGTGGGTCTGGTCACGCTGATCGGACTCATCAGCAAGCACGGGATCCTGATCGTCGAGTTCGCCAACCAGCTCCAAAAAAAGGGCCTTCTCAAGCGCGAGGCCATCGAGCACGCCGCCGGAATCCGCTTGCGCCCCGTCCTGATGACCACGGGCGCGATGGTCTTCGGCGTCGTTCCGCTCATCACCGCGAGCGGGGCGGGCGCGCTCAGCCGCTTCAACCTGGGGCTGGTGATCTCGACCGGGATCGCGATCGGGACGCTGTTTACCCTCTTCGTCGTTCCGGCGATGTACTTGATGCTTGCCGCCGACCACTCGAAACGACCCACCGCCGGCGTCGTGCCGGCCGCCCCCGCCAACCTCGGCACGCATTAGGACCCGGCCCACTCCGGCTCGATGACCGCGCGAATCTGCATCGTCGGCGCCGGTCCGGTCGGCGTGGTTTCCGCGCTCGCTTGCGCGCGAAAGGGCCTGCGCGTGACGCTGCTGGAGTCGGAACGGGCGATCGATCACGGCCCGCGCGCGGCAACGACCCACCCTTCGACCCTCGAAATGCTCGCCGACCTCGGGCTCTTCGAGGAGTTCCGGTCGGTGGGTCTGGTCGCGCGGCACTTCCAGTTCTGGGACGGCGTGACCGGGACGCTGATCGCGGAATTCGATCACGACGTTCTGCGCGACGAGACACCCTTTCCGTTTGTCGTTCAGACCGAACAGCACAAACTGTGCGAGATCGCCCTGCGGCGGCTTTCGGAAATACCGGAAGTGGAGGTGCGCCTCGGCGCGAAACTCGTCGAGCTCGAGCAGAAAGCCGATGGCGTGCGCGTCATCACCGGCGACGGCGAGGAAGGCTCGTTCGATTATGTCGTCGGCTGCGACGGCGGGCGCAGTACCGTGCGAGGGTGCATGGCCATCGATTTCGAAGGCTATACCTGGCCCGAGCGGTTCCTGGTGCTGACCAGCCTGCTCGATTTCCGCGCCGCCCTCGGGTGTTGCGAGCGCAGCTACATCTCCGATCCGGCGGAATGGACCAATCTCTTCAAGGTCATGGGCGACGACCTGAAAGGGCGCTGGCGCGCGGTGTACCCCGCACGGGAGAACGAAAGCGACGAGGAAGCCTTTTCCGAAGCCGCGGTGCGCCGGCGGCTGCAAAAGCTGCACCCGGATCACCCCATGGAGCTGGTCGTGCACCGGAACATCTACCGCGTGCATCAGCGAGTCGCGAGATGTTTCCGCAAGGGCAGGGTATTCCTCGCGGGCGACGCTGCCCACGTCAACAATCCGGTGGGAGGCCTCGGCCTGAATTGCGGCATCCACGACGCGATGGAGCTCGCCGAGACGCTGCACCTGGTTACTGCGGGTCTGGCCGGCGAGGAGGTGCTCGATCGCTACGAGCGCCGCAGGCGGCCGCTCAACATCGAGTTCGTTCAGCAGCAGACGGTCGCGAACAAGAAGAGGCTCGAAGAACGCGACCCCAGGGTACGCGAGAGGCATTTCGACGAGCTGCGCCGGACGGCGGCCGATCCCGCCCTGCACCGGCGATTCCTCATGCGCACTTCCCTCATTGAGAGCGTGCGCAAGGCGCGCGAGATCCCCTGAGGCCGGCTACCGCCGCCTCGGCTGTCGGTGCTCGGACAGGGCTCCCGCCCTGCGCTCCACGGCGTCGCGCAGGCGCAGCGTGCGCGCCTGGCGTCTCGTGACGAGCGGGGTGTGGCGCATTTCGACGAGCGCGTCGCCGACCTGCCAGCAGTTCCTGCCGTTGGTGACCCAGAGCTTCGGGTCGATTCTTCGCAGATCGAAGGGGCCGGCATAGCTTCGCAGGGTCTTCTGGCCGCGCTTGTTGGCGTATTCGTGCAGGTACGATATCGCGAGCTCGCGCAGGTTGCGGTAGACCGGGTCGCGCCAGCGCAGCAGGGGCGGACTGGTTTTCGAGATCGCGCCCCAGAAGCCGCGGCGGCGAAACAGAGCCACCACGTGGTCATAGTCGCGTTCGGCCTCCAAATCGAGCAGAATCGGCGGCTCGCCATGCACCCAGAGCGCGCAGGCGGCGAACATCGCGCCTTCGATGCAGTGGGCACGGCGCTGGCGCAGCACCTCGCGCACCGACAGGCAGGTCTGGCCCCCGATTTCGAAGTTGGCGGGCATGGCATTGAGGAAATCCTGGATTTTCTCCGGCGTGGAAAGGCGCCGGAGGACGGCGAACTCGGATCGCGTCAGGCCCAGCTCTTCTTGTCGGGCAATGCGCATACTCGAACCTCGACTCCCGGAGGCCGCGGATTGAGGCCGCGGCGCGGCTATTCTAGTGTCTCTCGGGCCCCGATGGCCACCGCTACCGCCGCGCGGGGCTCGGTGCGAACGCGCCCGAAACCGGAGAAGTCCGGGGGATGGTAGGCTCTCTACCCATATGACAAGGCTCCTGCCCTCCCGCCGGACAGGCAATCTGCTCGGTTTCCTCGCTTGCGCGGGCATGCTTGCCTTCGGGTATTACCTGCAATTTGCCGTGGGGATCCAGCCCTGCCCGCTGTGCATCATCCAGAGGCTGCTCTTGCTTGCGGTCGGGGTCGCGTTCCTGGCCGCGGCGCTCCACCATCCCGCGGGCCGGATGGGGGCGGGGATCTATGGCGGCGCGGTCGCGCTGCTTGCCGCCGTCGGGGTCGCGGTCGCCGCGCGACATGTATGGCTGCAGCACATACCGGCGGATCAGCGTCCGGCCTGCGGGCCGGCCCTCGATTACCTGCTCTCGACCTTCGGTCCGGTCGATGGGCTGCGCCGCATCCTGCGAGGATCGGGCGAGTGCGGGGCCGTGGACTGGACGCTGCTTTCCTTCAGCATTCCGGAGTGGACGCTGGTCGCTTTCCTCGCCTTCGCGCTATGGGCGGTGTGGCTCGCGCGGCGCGAGTAGGCCCCGAGGCTGGCGCCGGATCTCAGTCGGACCCCTTGTACGGGTTTTCGATTCTTTGCACCAGCTCGGTCAGCACGCGGCGAAACTGATTTTCGTCGCACCCCATGAGCACCGCGTCCTCGAGCGCGTCCTGGCAGAGCTGATGGATCTCCTCCAGGTTCTCGCGAAGCACTTTCAGCTTTTCCAGGCACGAAACCACCTCGCCTGCCGGGGAGCGCCACACGGGTTCGGGAACGGGTTTCGAACTCATATTCGAATCGGTCCAGTCGCCGGGGAGCGGTTCACTGGCAGGCCCCGACTCGCAGTCAGGCCCGCTTGAGCAGCCCTTCGATTTCAGACTCGGCACTGACGGTTTTCAGCACCTCGCCGATGAGCAGGACCGCGGGTCCCGAACCCAGCCGGCGCGCGAGCTCCGGCAGCTCGGCAAGCGTGCCGCGCACCACGCGCCGCTCCGGGAGCGTTGCGCTCTCCACCAATACGAGCGGCGTGTGTTTCGGTTTGCCGCGCTCGATCAACCTGGCGCTGATCGCTTCGGCGAGCCCCGCGCCCATGTAGATCACCGCGGTGTCTGCCGCGAGCACGCTCGCCACCCAGTCGTTCTCCCGCTCGCCCTCGGCGGCGCGCGGAGTGACGAAGACGACGTGGCGGGCGAGGCCGCGGCGGGTGAGCGAGAGACCGAGTTCCGCGGCGGCGGCTGTCGCCGCGGTCACTCCGGGGACGATCTCGAAATCAATTCCCGCTTCGCGCAATGCGTCGATCTCGTCCTGCGCGCGGCCGAAGAGCATCGGATCGCCGCCCTTGAGGCGAACGACGACGGCGTGGACGCGTGCCGCATCCACCAAGCGCTTGTTGATGAACTCCTGCGCCGTCGAATGGCGGCCGGAGCGCTTGCCCACCGCAACTCTCAGGGCGCGCGCGGCGAGCGCGAGCGTCCGGGGATGCACCAGGGCATCGTGAAACACGATATCGGCGCGCTTCATGATCTCGGCCGCGCGCAGCGTAAGCAGATCCGGCGCGCCGGGTCCGGCGCCGATCAGATACACCATCCCCGCTGCGTCACGCATCGATCATTCCGGCGGCGACCGTCTGATTGGTCGCCTCGTCGATCAGGATAAACGAGCCGGTGGTCCGATTCAAGCCGTAGGGATCGACGAACAGAGGCTGGGCGAGCGCAAGGGTCACGTGCGCGATGTCGTTCATCACCAGCCCGGCCGGGGCCGCGTGCCGCGCCAGCGTATTGATCTCGACGCGGTAGTCGAGCGAGTCGACCCTTGCTTTCACGCTGCGGGTCGTGTGCTTGAGCACGAAACGAGTGGTCGGAAGCGCGCGTGCATCGAGAGGCTCGGCCGACAGCCAGCACAAGCGGGCTTCGACGTTCTTCGCCGTCCGGGGTGGAAGGGTCGGGTCGGCGAGCAGGTCACCGCGTGAGATGTCCACCTCATCGGCGAGCACCAGGATCACGGAGTCTCCGGCCACGGCGACCGGGATCGATCGACCCAGAGAAAAAATATCCCTGACGACGGTGCGGCGTCCCGCGGGCAGGACGAGGACTTCCGCGCCGCGGGTGAGTACCCCCGATTCGAGCCGGCCGGCGTAACCGCGGAACTCAGGCCCGGCGCCCCCTCTGACCACGAATTGCACCGGAAAGCGGAACGGCAGGGAGTCGGCCTCGTCGGCAATCTCGATTTCCTCGAGAGCCCCGAGCAGCGTCGGACCGTCGTACCACGCCAGGTCTACTCCGCGCCCGACGACGAGGTCGCCGCGCAGCGCCGAGATCGGAATGAAGCACAGATCGGCGATGCCGAGCGTCGAAGCAAAGTCGAGAAAGTCCCCGTGGATGCGGTCGTACACGGCCTCGTCGTAACCGACGAGATCCATCTTGTTTACGGCCACGATCACGTGATGCACGCCGAGCAGGTGAGCGATGGCGGTGTGGCGCCGGGTTTGCGCAAGCACGCCCTTGCGGGCGTCGACGAGGATCACCGCGGCATCGGCGGTGGAGGCGCCCGTCACCATGTTGCGCGTGTACTGTTCGTGGCCCGGTGTGTCGGCAATGATGAACTTTCGTTTCGGCGTGGCGAAGTAGCGATAGGCGACGTCGATGGTGATGCCTTGTTCGCGCTCGGCCTCCAGCCCGTCGGTGAACAGGGACAGGTCGATGTCCTCCTGGCCACGCTTGCTCGAAGCGCGCGCCACCGCGGCGAGTTGATCCTCCAGAATCGCACTGGTGTCGTGCAGCAGGCGTCCGATGAGCGTGCTCTTGCCGTCGTCCACGCTCCCGGCGGTGATGAAGCGAAGGACACCGCGGTCCGAGTCTCTCAGTTCGGGCTGACTGCGCTGCAATTCGGCGAGATTCGTCATGCTGACCGCTCCTAGAAATAGCCTTCTTTCTTCCGGCGTTCCATGGAGGCGTCGGAAGTCTGGTCATCCATGCGCGTCGCGCCGCGCTCGGTGACGGTGGTGTGCGCCGTTTCGACCACGATCTCGGCGGGGTTTGCCGCCGTCGATTGGACCGGGCAGGTGCAGCTGATGTCGCCCACCGTGCGGAATCGCACCGAAATGTCCTCCACGGTCTCGCCCTCGCGCGGCGGAGTGATGTCGGTCACGGGCACCAGCAGGCCGTTCCTGCGGACGACCGCCCTGCGGTGGGCGTAATAGAGCGAGGGGACGGCGAGCTGCTCGCGGCCGATGTACTGCCACACATCGAGTTCGGTCCAGTTGCTGATCGGGAATACGCGCATGTGCTCGCCCTTGTGGACGCGCGTGTTGTAGAGACTCCACAGCTCGGGACGCTGGTTCTTCGGGTCCCACTGGCCGAATTCGTCACGGAACGAGAATACGCGCTCCTTGGCGCGCGCCTTTTCCTCGTCGCGCCGAGCTCCGCCGATCGCGGCATCGAAGGAAAACTCCCCGATTGCCTCGAGCAGGGTTACCGACTGCGCGGCGTTGCGGCTGTCGTTCGCCCGCCGCAGCCGCACGGTGCCGCGGCGCATCGACTCCTCCACCGAGCGTACGATCAGCCGCTCGCCCAGTTCCGCCGCGCGCGCGTCGCGGAACGCGATCACCTCGGAAAAGTTGTGACCGGTGTCGATGTGCATGAGCGGAAACGGAAACCTGGCCGGTCGGAAAGCCTTTTCGGCCAGGCGCAGCAGCACGATCGAGTCCTTGCCGCCCGAAAAGAACAGCACCGGATTCGCGCATTCCCCCGCGACTTCGCGAAGGATGAAGATCGCCTCGGACTCGAGCCAGTCGAGATGGCTGCGCGAGGGCAGCGTGCGCCCCTCGGCGAGCGCTTCTTGGAGGACGGCGCTCACGCCGGTGCCTCGGCTTTCTCCCGCACCAGCCGCCCGTCGGGGGAGACGTGCAGGCCGCACTCCCGGGCTTCCGGCCGCTCCCACCACCAGCGCCCGGCGCGCACGTCCTCGCCGGCGACCGTGGGACGCGTGCAGGGTGCGCAGCCGATCGAGCGGTAACCCTGGTCGTGGAGCGCGTTGTAGGGGACATCGAACGAGCGGATGTAGGCCCAGACCTCGTCCTCGCTCCAGTCGGCGAGCGGGTTGAACTTCACCATGCCGTGCGTCGCGTCGTGCTCCTGCAGCTTGAGTTCGGCGCGGGTGACGGCCTGTTCGCGGCGCTGGCCGGTGATCCACGCCTCCTTATCCTGCAGAGCGCGCGCGAGCGGCTCGACCTTGCGAATGTGGCAGCAGCGCTTGCGCAGCTCCGCGCTCCGGTAGAAGGCGTCGCGGCCGAACTCGGTTACGTACTGCGCGACCGCCTGCGGATCGGGCCGGATCGCGCGCACTTCATAGCCGTAACGCCTGCGGATCGCCGCGATCACGTTGAGCGTGTCGGCGTGCAGCCTTTCGGTGTCGAGGGTGAAAATCTCGATATCCAGCCGGCGCCGCAGGATGCTGTCGGTGATTACCATGTCTTCGGCCGAGAGGCTCGATGCGAGCGCGGCCGGAGAATATTCGAGCGCCACGCGAACGAGCAGTCGCTCCAGCTCGTCGATCCTGCGCTTCAGGGCCTCGGTCATGACCCGCTCCCCGCGAGCCGGCGGCGAAAGAGCGGCGCGGGCCTCAGGACGGAGGTCTGGTAGCCGTCGCTGAACGTGCCGAACACGGAAAGCGCCGCCTTCGGGTCCTGGTCCTCGCGCAGCGCGAACGCGTTGAACCCGCACTGCTCCATGAAGTACAGGTGATCGAGCAGCACGTCTCCGATGGCACGCAGCTCTCCCTTGAATCCATGGCGCTCCCGCAGGAGACGCGCGATGGAATACCCGCGACCGTCGCCGAACTTGGGGAAGTTCACCGCGATCACGGGAAAGCGGTCGACCCAGCCCGCAATCGATTCCGGTCCTTCGCTGGAATCGAGCCACAAGCCGACCCTGGCGGGATGAGCGAGAAAGCCCTCGCGCTGCTCGAGCCACAGCGACAGCGGCACGATCACGTTGCCCGCGGCCGGAAGCCCGGGGAGCTCGCCCGCGGGTCCGCGGCTAAGCAGCCGCCAGCTGTCCGCGACGATGCGCCGGTCTCTTATCAGCGTTGCCATAGACGGATTCCTTGAAAGGTTCGACGCCGATGCGGCGCACCACGTCGATGAAACGTTCGGCGTCGCTGTCGCGACGCGCCAGGTAGCACTGGATGAGGCGCTCGATCACCTCGGGCACCTCGGCGCGCGCGAACGACGGTCCGATCACCCTGCCGAGCGAAGCGGAGACACCGGGGCGGATCTCGCCCTGGTTACCGCCGATCTGGATCTGGTACCACTCCTCGCCGTTCTTGTCGACGCCGAGAATGCCGATGTGGCCGACGTGATGATGGCCGCAGGCATTCATGCATCCGGAGATATTCAGGTCGAGCTCGCCGATGTCGTGCAGGTAGTCCAGATCGTCGAAGCGCTGCTGGATTGCCTCGGCGACCGGGATCGACTTTGCGTTGGCGAGCGAACAAAAATCCCCGCCCGGGCAGCAGACGATGTTGGTGAGCAGCCCGAGATTGGGTGTCGCGAAGCCGAGCTTGGCGATTGCTTCCCACAGGGCGTGCAGATCGGAATTCCGCACATCGGAAAAGATCAAGTTCTGCTCGTGCGATACGCGCAGCTCGCCGAAGGAATAGCGGTCGGCAAGGTCGGCGATGGCATCCATCTGCTCGGCGGTGGCGTCCCCGGGCGGGATGCCCGTCTTCTTCAACGACAATGTGACGGCGGCGTAGCCCGGCTGTTTGTGCGCATGCACGTTCCGCGCGTGCCAGTTCGCAAAGGCGCGCTCGGACGCGAGCGCGGCGTCGAGCCCCGGGTCGGTCGCCGCGAGGGCGGCGTACCTGGGTCGAGTGAAGCGGCCCTCGACACGGGCGATCTCCTCGGCGAGCAGCGTCGCGGGGCCGTCCTTCAGGTGCGCCCATTCCGCCTCGACCTCCTTGCGGAAGTCCTCCTGGCCGCGTTCCTTGACCAGGATCTTGATGCGCGCCTTGTACATGTTGTCGCGGCGCCCATGTCGATTGTAGACCCGCAGGATCGCCTCGAGATAAGTGAGCAGGTGCGGCCAGGGGAGGAACTCGCGGATCGTGAAGCCGATCATCGGCGTGCGTCCCAGGCCGCCGCCGACGAGCACGCGGAATCCCACCTCGCCTTTCTTGTCGCGCACCGCGTGCAAACCGATGTCGTGCACCTCCACCGCTGCCCGGTCGGAGCGGGCGCCGTTGACCGCAAACTTGAACTTCCGGGGAAGGTAAGAAAACTCAGGATGGAAAGTGGACCATTGGCGGATCACCTCGCACCAGGCGAAAGAGTCCACGATCTCATCCGGCGCCACACCCGCAAAATGGTCGGTGGTGATATTCCGGAAGGAATTGCCGGAAGTCTGGATCGCGTGCATCTGGACGGTGGCGAGCTCCGCCAGGATGTCGGGCACGTCCTCGAGCCTGGGCCAGTTGAGCTGCAGGTTCTGGCGCGTGCTGAAATGCGCATAGCCCCGATCGTAGGTGCGCGCAATGTGAGCGAGCTTTCTCAGCTGCCTCGAGGAGAGCAGGCCGTAGGGAATCGCGATGCGCAGCATCGGCGCGTAGCGCTGGATGTAGAGCCCGTTGCGCAGGCGCAGCGCGCGGAACTCCTCCTCCGAGAGCTTCCCCGCGAGGAATCGCCGCGTCTGGTCGCGGAACTGAGCGACACGTTCGTCAACGAGCTTCTGGTCGATTTCGTCGTAAAGATACATGGGTGCCTCAGAAAGCGAGCTTGCCGCCGATCAGGACCAGCATGCCGGCGAGCACGGTGCGCAGGAGCCGCTCCGGAATCCTCCGGCTGAGCGTGCTGCCGACCCAGATTCCGGGGAGGGAACCGATCAGGAGGGCGGTGAGCAGCTTCCAGTCGACGGCGCCGACCGCGGCGTGGCCGAGGCCGGCGACGAGCGCCAGCGGCACGGCGTGGGCGATGTCGGTGCCGACGATGCGCGCGGCGGCAAGGCCGGGATAGAGAAAGAACAGCGCCGTGACGCCGAGCGCGCCGGCGCCCACCGAGGATACCGTGACCAGCACCCCGAGGATCGCACCGGTGGCCAGCGTCCGCCGCAAGGTAGATGCGCCCGGCGCCCCGCCGCGCCGCGCCGCCCAGGCACGCAGGCTGTCCTTGAAGATCAGCGCGCCCGCAGTGAGCATCAGCGCGATGCCGAGCGCCGTGCCCACGATGGCCGACAAGCGGCTGTGATCGGGGACGAACAGGTGAAGCAGCAGCAGCGTGACGGCCGAGGCCGGGACACTGCCGGCGGCGAGCCGGCCAACGATCTTCCAATCGACGTTTCCGCGGCGCGCATGCACCCAGGCGCCGCCCGTCTTCGTCAGCGCCGCGAAGAGCAGGTCCGTTCCCACCGCGGTCACCGGCGACACCCCGAACGCCAGTACGAGCAGCGGCGTCATCAGCGAGCCGCCGCCGACGCCGGTCAGCCCGACGACCGCGCCGACCGCAAAACCCGAAAGAGTGAAGATCCAGTCCATCGTTGTCGCCTGTCGACGGGAAGCCATGCTAACGGTTGTCTCTAATACCTCAAAAGACTTTTGTGTTAGACTTTAATAACCAAAGTACGTTATATAAGTCCATGAATTTTCAACAGTTACGTTACGTGAGGGAGACGGTAAGGCAGGGACTCAACCTCACCGAGGCCGCAAGGTCGCTCCATACCTCGCAGCCCGGGGTCTCCAAACAGATACGCGAGCTGGAGAACGAGCTGGGAGTCGAAATCTTCGTCCGCCACGGCAGGCGTATCACCGCGCTGACCGAGCCCGGCAAAGCCGCGGTCGAGGTGATCGAGCAGGTGCTCAGAGAAGCCGAGAACCTGAAGCAGGTCGGCCGGGAGTTCCGCGACCAGGCGACGGGCACGCTCACCCTTGCCACCACGCATACCCAGGCCCGTTACTCCCTGCCCAGGGTGATCGGCGCGTTCAAGCGGCGCTATCCGAAAGTGCACCTGACGCTCAAGCAGGGAAGCCCGCCCCAGCTCGCCGAGATGGTCGTCTCCGGAGAAGCCGACATCGCCATCGCCACCGAGGCGCTCGATCGGGTGCCCAAGCTGCTCGCGCTCCCTGCCTATCAGTGGCATCACTGCATCGTCGTTCCCGAGAAGCATCCGCTTCTGAAGGAGAGTCGGGTGACCCTCGAGATGCTCAATCGATACCCGATCATCACCTACGATCCGGCGTTTGCGGGGCGCGGCCGCATCGACGAAGCATTTCGCGCGCACGGGCTAGCGCCCGATTTCGTGCTCTCCGCGGTCGACTCCGACGTGATCAAGACCTACGTCGAGCTGGGTCTTGGAATCGGGATCATCGCCACCGTGGCGTTCGACGAAAAACGCGACCGGCACTTGCGCTCGATCGCCGCCGGGCACTTGTTCGGCACGATGACGACGCGCGTTGCCCTGCGGCGCGGAGCGGCGCTGCGCGGGTTCGCCTTTGTGTTCATCGAGCTCTTCTCGCCGCAGCTCACTCGCAAGCTGATCGAGACCGCACTGGCGGGGAAGGGCGAGACTTACGAGCTCTAGCCGGGACGCGACGCACCGAAACCCGGAGTTTTCCCGATTACCGGGCGGAAGCGCCGCAAGAATCGGGTGGTCCGGGCAAGGCTCCCCTGCCTATACTGGCCGACATGACCGAGCGCCCCACCGGCACGCCCTTCGCCAGAGCCTGCAAGGCCTACCGCACGGTCGAGCAGGCGATCGAGTACCTGCACGATCACGCGCGCGAGCAGCCGCGGCTCGCCGAAGTCGCCGCCCGCGTTGGCCTGTCGGAATTCCACTTCCAGCGCTGCTTCTCGGAGTGGGCCGGAATCAGCCCCAAGCGATTCCTGCAATACCTGAGCAAGGAATACGCGAAGGAAGCGCTGCGCCGCTCCGAAGACGTGCTCGCGGCCGCCTACGCTTCGGGTTTGTCCGGGCCGGGGCGCCTGCATGATCTGCTGGTGACCTGCGAGGCGGTGTCACCCGGGGAGCATCGCGCTCTGGGCGAAGGCGTCGCCATGGCCTACGGTTTTCACGCCACGCCCTTCGGCGAATGCCTGATCGCCGTTACGGCGCGAGGGATCTGCCGGCTCGCCTTCGTCGGCTCCGAAGGGCGCAGCGCGGAACTCGACGGGGTCAGGCGCGCCTGGCCGCGTGCCGCGCTGTCACGCGAGCAGAGCGCCACCGGGAGGCTGGTCGCGGCCATCTTCGATCCTGCGAATCGCGACAAGCCCCTGCACCTGTGGGTGCGGGGCAGCAATTTCCAGATCAAGGTCTGGGAGGCCCTGCTGCGGATCGCCCCGGGCGAACTGGTGAGCTACGAGCAGGTGGCGCGCGCCGTCGGCGCGCCTCGCGCCTCGCGCGCGGTCGGGGCGGCGGTCGGCGCCAATCCCGTCGCGCTGCTCATCCCTTGCCACCGCGTCATCCGCAAGGCGGGTGAGGCGGGCGATTACCGCTGGGGTCTCGCGCGCAAGCGGGCCTTGATCGGTCGCGAGGCTGCCGGCAGCGGCGCTGCAACGCGCCCGGCGCCGCCGGCCGCCTAGTCTCCGGTCGGGGCGATGCGGAAAGCGGTCACCGAAGCCACGCTGTTGAGGGCTTGAGAAAGAAGGCGCGTATTGCCGCGGTCGGGCGAGTGGATCACCATCTGGTACTCGAAAATCCTGCCGCCGTCGGTGACCGAGTAGTTCATGTTGGCGATGAAAAACCCCTGCCGCCCGACCATCGCCCTCAACTCGCCTTCGGGCAGGGCCTCGTGCCGCAGGAAGGCTACCGTGAGGTTCGCGTAGAACTCGATCGGCATGCGGCGCTCGATCCAGCGGAAGACCGAGAGCACGATGAGGGTAAGCGCCACCGCGATGCCCGCCGGGAAATAAAATCCGACCCCGATCATGATGCCGATTGCGGCCGTGATCCAGATGGAAGCCGCAGTGGTCAGGCCGCGTACCGTCAGCCCCTCCCTCATGATCACGCCCGCGCCGAGGAAGCCGATGCCGGTCATGATTCCCTGCGCCATGCGTGTGGGGTCGATGGCGACGCGTTCGAGAAACGACGCGTCGAACCACCTCTGGTGGTAGACCGTCAGGATCATCAGGAGGCTCGACGCAAGACACACCAGCGCGTGGGTTCGGAACCCGGCCGGGCGGCCGTGGTAACTGCGCTCCAGGCCGATGATCCCGCCCGCGCCGAGCGCGACCACCAGGTGCAACGCCATTTCGAAGTAGTCGTTGCTCCAGAACGAATTCACGGTGCGTAGAATACCGCCGCAGCCGACAAGCAGGCGAGGGCCAGCCGCGATTCTCGATTGCGGGGCGTCACCGTCAGTAGCGGTAGTGGTCCGCCTTGTACGGACCCTGCTTGCTCACCCCGATGTAGCGCGCCTGCGCATCGGTGAGCTCGGTGAGCTGCGCATTGAGCTTCTTCAGCTGCAGCCGCGCCACCTTCTCGTCCAGGTGCTTGGGCAGCACATACACGCCGATCGGATACTTCCCGGACCCTTTTTGCGCCTCGGTCCACAGTTCGATCTGCGCGAGGGTCTGGTTGGCGAAGGACGAACTCATCACGTACGAAGGATGCCCCGTGCCGCAGCCCAGGTTCACCAGCCGCCCCTTGGCGAGGAGAATGATTCTCTTCCCGTCGGGGAAGATGACGTGGTCGACCTGAGGCTTGATCTCCTCCCACCTGCACTGCTCGATCGAGGCGATGTCGATCTCGTTGTCGAAGTGGCCGATATTGCAGACGATGGCCTGGTCTTTCATCTTCTTCATGTGATCGTGGGTAATGACGTGGAAGTTTCCGGTGGCGGTGACGAAGATGTCGGCCTTGTCGGCGGCGTAATCCATGGTCACCACGCGGTAGCCTTCCATCGCCGCCTGCAGCGCGTTGATCGGGTCGATCTCGGTTACCCATACCTGGGCCGAGAGGGCGCGCAGCGCCTGGGCGCTGCCCTTACCGACGTCGCCGTAGCCGCAAACGAGGGCCACCTTACCCGCGATCATCACGTCGGTGGCGCGCTTGATGCCGTCCACCAGCGACTCGCGGCAGCCGTAGAGGTTGTCGAACTTGCTCTTGGTGACCGAGTCATTGACGTTGATCGCCGGAAAAGCGAGCCTGCCCTCCTTGTGCATCTGGTAGAGCCGGTGCACGCCGGTGGTGGTCTCCTCGGTCACGCCCCTCACCTGCGCGAGGCGGGTCGAATACCACTTCGGATCGCGGGCGAGCCTGGCTTTGATCGCGGCGAACAGGAATTTCTCCTCCTCGCTCCCCGGCTTGGCGACGAGGGAGGCATCCTTCTCTGCGCGGGCGCCCAGGTGCAGGAGCAGCGTCGCGTCGCCGCCGTCATCCAGGATCATGTTGGAGCAGGCGTTGTCGGGCCACTCGAAAATGCGGTGGGTGTAGCCCCAGTACTCCTCCAGCGTTTCGCCCTTGTAGGCGAACACCGGCGTGCCCTTCGCGGCGATCGCCGCCGCGGCGTGGTCCTGGGTGGAGAAGATGTTGCACGAGGCCCAGCGCACCTGCGCGCCCAACGCCTGCAGCGTCTCGATCAGCACCGCGGTCTGGATGGTCATATGCAGCGACCCCGCGATGCGCGCGCCCCTCAGGGGCTGGGTCGCGGCGAACTCCTCGCGGATCGCCATCAGGCCCGGCATCTCGGTCTCGGCGATGGCGATTTCCCTGCGGCCCCAGTCGGCGAGCGCCAGGTCGGTTACGTGAAAATCCTGCTTGGATTTGAGTACGGCGCTCATCTCGCGCCCTCCTTTCTTTCGAAAAAAGTTTGCGAGCGCCGTTGCGGTATCGACCCCGAGCCTGGCAGGCCTTGCGGCCCGTTGCAACGCTCCTCGGGGAGGGGATTCTAGCCCAACTTCCTGGTTTGGTCGCTTTGCCGGGGACTCAGGCGTGAGCCGGCGCGCGTTTCACTCCGGCGTCGGCTGCAAGCGCCGTCGCCTTGTCTGTATTCTCCCAGGTGAACTCGGGCTCTTCCCGGCCGAAGTGGCCGTAGGCGGCGGTCTTCTCGTAGATGGGTCGCAGCAGGTCGAGCATCTGGATGATGCCCTTGGGTCTGAGGTCGAAGTGCTTCTCGACCAGCTCGGCGAGCTTCTCGTCGGAGACTTTTCCCGTCCCGTAGGTGGTCACCCACACGCTGGTCGGGCGCGCCACTCCGATCGCGTACGAGATCTGAAGCAGGCACTTGCTCGCCAGACCCGCGGCGACGATGTTCTTCGCGACGTAGCGTGCCGCGTAGGCCGCCGACCGATCCACCTTCGAGGGGTCCTTGCCCGAGAAGGCGCCGCCGCCGTGCGGCGCAGCGCCGCCGTAGGTATCGACGATGATCTTGCGACCGGTCAGGCCGCAGTCGCCCTTGGGGCCGCCGATCTCGAAACTGCCGGTCGGATTGACGAAGTAGTTGATCTTCCCTTTCAGGTATTTCCTGGGAAGCACGGGCTTGATAATTTGCTCGATGACC
Organism: Burkholderiales bacterium; assembly: GCA_049663805.1. GTDB lineage: Bacteria > Pseudomonadota > Gammaproteobacteria > Burkholderiales > SG8-39 > VBDM01. Next base: position 31,348 of record JBATEB010000246.1, read on the forward strand.
GCTTCTTCGATCTGCTTGTGCTGCATTCCGGGAGCGTGCTGGGTCGAAATCAGCACGGTTTCGATCGAATCCGGCCTGCTGTCGGCGTACCGGATGGTGACCTGCGATTTCGCGTCCGGGCGCAGCCAGGGAAGGCGTCCGTCGCGTCGCACTTCCGACTGGCGCTCGACCAGCCGGTGCGCGAGGTGGATCGGCAGCGGCATCAGCTCCGGTGTCTCGTCGCAGGCGTAGCCGAACATCAGGCCCTGGTCGCCGGCGCCTTGTTCGAGGTCCAGTCCCTTGCCTTCGTCCACGCCCTGGGCGATGTCCTGCGACTGCTTCCCGTACGCGAGGAGTATCGTGCAGGTCGAAGCATCGAAGCCGATCGAGGGGTCGCTGTAGCCGATGCGCTTGATGGATTTGCGCGCGACCGCGTCGAAGTCGACCCGGGCTCCGGTCGTGATTTCGCCGGCGAGGACGACGAGGTTGTCCTTGACCAGGGTCTCCGCGGCGACTCTCGAACGATTGTCCTGCGCTAGAATAGCGTCCAGAACGGCGTCGGAAATCTGGTCGGCGACTTTGTCCGGGTGGCCTTCGGATACCGACTCGGAGGTGAAGAGATAGCTGCTCATGCTCGTCGATTTCCCCGCGAAAAAGATCCGGCAGTCTAGCACGGCGATCCGGCCCACCCAACCCACTTCGCTCCCACTTTCTCCCACGTAAATGCTACTGACGCTGCGGCTGGTGGCGCGTCTCCCCCTGCCGCTGCTCCACGCTCTCGGCGCGACATTGGGCTGGATCGTCTACCTGTGTGCGCCCCGCTACCGCAAGTATCTCAAGCGCAATCTGGATGCGGCCGGCCTGGGCAGCTTCAAGCTGCGCGCCGCCGCCGCGAAGGAGGCGGGGAAGGGCGTCCTGGAGACGCCTGTCGTATGGCTGCGCCCGCTCCCGCAGGTCGCCGGTCTCGTCGGGGACGCGATGGGGTGGGAGTACGTGGACAGCGGCGCCAGGCGCGGCAAGGGAGTCATCATCATGACGCCGCACATCGGCTGCTGGGAAATCGTCGGTCAGTACGTCGCCAGCCGCATGCCGATTACGGTGATGTACAGCCCGCCCAAGATTCGGGCCCTCGAGAGGGTAATGCGTGCCGGGCGCGGCCGCGGCGCGGCGATGACGAGCGTTCCCGCCGATGTGCGCGGGGTGCGCGCAATGCTGAAGGCGCTGCGGCGCGGCGAGGCGGTCGGCATGCTGCCCGACCAGGTTCCCGGAGGCGGCGAGGGAGAATGGGTCGAGTTTTTCGGCAGGCCGGCCTATACGATGACGCTTATCTTGCGACTCTCCGAACAGACCGGGGCTCCGGTGTTGCTGTGCCACGCCCAGCGCCTTCCCTGGGGACGCGGTTACCGCTTCACCGCCGAGCCTCTTCTGGCGCCCCGTCCCTCCGAATCGCCGGTGCGCGCGCTCAACCGCTCGCTCGAGGAACTGATACGCCGCAATCCCGAGCAGTACCTGTGGGGCTACAACCGCTACAAGGTTCCCGCGGGAGTACGGCCTCCCGGGATGGAGTGATCCTCGCACCCATGCTCATCCGCGCCGTTATCGCCCTGGCATGGAGCCTGCATTTCCTGCCGCTTCGCCTGCTTGCGCCTCTGGGCGCGGCTGTGGGCGCGATCCTGTATCGGTTCGGTCGCGAGCGCCGCGACGTCTGCCTGAAGAATCTCGCGCGGTGCTTCCCGGAGACGCCGGAACCGGAGCGCGAGAGAATCGCCCGGGCGCATTTCCGCGCCTTCGGCCGGAGCGTCCTCGAGCGCTCGATTCTGTGGTGGGCGTCGCGGGAGCGCGTGATGAAGCTGGTGCGGGTGGTCGGGCTGGAGCGCATTCAGGCGCTCAAGGGAAAGCCGCTTCTCCTCTTGGCGCCGCATTTCGTCGGACTGGACGCCGGGTGCACGCGCCTCACCTGCGAGATCGACATGGCGGGAATCTACGCGAATCAGAAGGACCCCGTGTTCAACGCGCTGTTGCTCTCCGGGCGAACGCGCTTCGGTCGCCAGCGCGCGATCTCGCGGCAGGAAGGCATCCGCCCGGCGCTCGAGGCGATCAAGGCGGGAATTCCGTTCTACTATCTGCCCGATCAGGACTACGGAGCGCGCGATGCCATCTTCGTCCCATTCTTCGGGGTGCCCGCCGCGACGATCACCGGACTCTCGCGAATCACCCGGCTCACCGGGGCGCGCGTGATTCCCTGCGTGACGCGCATGCTGCCGGGCGGCGCCGGCTACGAGCTCACCTGTCACCCGGCCTGGGAGAACTTTCCAAGCGCCGACGATGCCGCCGATGCGCGCCGCCTGAACGCCTTCATCGAGGAGCGCGTGCGCGAAATGCCCGAGCAATACTTTTGGACGCACAAACGATTCAAGACGCGGCCTCCGGGAGAGGCTAAATGGTATTAACCAGGGTTTCCTG
>JBATEB010000247.1:0-6679 GCA_049663805.1 Burkholderiales bacterium
CGGGATCTCGTTGTTGTCGCTGAGCGCGTCGAAGGTCCTGGTCCACAGCCGCACGCCGCTCGGGGCGACTTTCATCGTCACCCAGTTCGCGTAATAGTTGCCGTAGTCGGGGCCGATCGCGATCACGTTGCCCAGCGAATCGAGCGCGAGGCGGAGGATGTAATCGCCCGGGGAGAAAACGTTCGTCCACAGCACGGCGCCGGCGGCGGAATACTTCGCCAGCTGCATGCTCATGCCGCCGGCCAGGCCGTTGCCGAAATACACCTCGCCTTCGTTGTTGACCGCGACCGCGGCGGTGTAGACGGAATGGTCGCGGAAGTCCTGCCACCGCTTGAGCCCGGATGCGTCGCAGGACAGCACGTAGTAGTTGTACCCGCTCGTGCCCGAGGCGGCGATCCAGCTGCCGTTGTCGGACAGGTAAAGGCCGGTCGGCGAGGGCGTGCCGGGGAAAACGTTGCCGTTCGGATTGACCACCGGGCAGACCCACTGCCGTCCGCCGGCGGGCGAGTACTTCACGATCCCGATCGTGAAACTGCCGGCGACGTACAGGCCGCCGCTCACATAGGCGTTGCCGGCGCGGTCGGTGACGGCGCGGATGGCGTGGGAGGCGGAACCGTCGTTGATGTCCGACCAGAGCAGGTTGCCGCCCGCGTCGTAGCGCAGCACGAAGTAGCCGATGGCGTACTGGTCGGAACCGGTCCACTTGTAGCCGACGACGTAGGCCCCGCCGTTGGGGTCGGCGGCCACCCAGGTCGCCTTCACCGCGAATTCGGGCCGGTAGCTGCGCTCCCACAGCAGGACCCCGTCCGCGCTGAATTTCCGCGTGAGGACGATGCCGCCGACAATCGTGTCGCCGACCGAATAGACGTTGTCGAAGCGATCGATATCCATCATCTTGCCGGCGAAATCGTTCGTCGCCGACCAGACGACCTCGACGGCGGGTGTCGACTGCGCGAGCGCGCCGGGCGTTCCCGGGGCGAGCAGCAACACGGGGAGGAGAAAACCGAACAGAGCGGTCGCGGATCGAGTTTTCATGGCATACCTTTCTTCCACGTTTTCCCGAAACCAAGGCCCCGCACACGGTGCCCTAAACGTTCAATGCTATGACGAATGCATAAAATCCTACGCACTGGCGACAGCAGCCGTGTTGATCCAGGTCAAACGCTTGCGGATAGCTTACGAATTGAACGGCTCATACGGACTGAGAATCAGTACAGCGGCGAAAAATGGGAAAAAATTTCAGAAGCGCGTCCCGCATCATCAAGGAACTGATGGACCTGGTGGCCCAGTCGCTCTGTGCCCAGAAATCCCCCATGCGCCCGAAGGCCTTGACGTAGTCTGGAATCGGGCGACCGCCGAACCAACCGAACAGTTTCTGCGCACCGTGGGGCACGAAGAACAACCCCAGGTCACCCGCAGGACGGTCCGGGTGTAGGGCAACGTCATGCGGCGGCCTCTGCCGCCGCGTTTAGTCCGGACGAATCCGGCGCGGACTTGACTCTAACGGAATCCCCGATCCCCCCGCGAACGATCGCCTAAGCCGCCACCACCCGGTCGCGGCCCCGGTACTTGGCGTCGTACAACGCCTGGTCGGCGGCGCGGATGAGCGTGTCGGGCGTCACCCCGTGATCCGGAAACGCCGCGACGCCGAGCGAAATCGTTATGCCGCCCAGCTTGTGATCCTCGTAGTTGAGCTTCAGCTGGTGCACCGCCTTGCGGATGTTCTCTGCACGCTGCGTGGCGATCTGCATCGAGGCTTCCGGGAGGAGCAGCGAGAATTCCTCTCCGCCGACGCGGCAGGCGATATCGCTCTCGCGCACGTGCCCCTGCAACAGGAGCGCGATGCGCCGCAGGACGATGTCGCCCGCGCCGTGGCCTGAGGTATCGTTGATGCGCTTGAAATAATCGATATCGATGGCGATGATGGAAAGCGGGTGCTTCTTGCGGTTCGCCCGCGCCAGCTCGCGCAGCAGGAATTCCTCGAGAAAGCGGCGGTTGTACAGGCCGGTCAGCGGATCCCGGATCGATTGCTCGTGAAGGGTATCGCGCACCTTGAGGTTCGCCAGGGCAAGACCGGCTTCTTCTGCGACGGCCGACGCGAGGTTCAGGCCGCTTTCCATGGAGCCGGGGTTTTCCGGTGATTTCGAATCGTCGGTCATGTAGCGCAGGTGGAGCAGCCCGAGCGTCGTACCTTCCGCGAACAGCGGCACGCACAGGTAAGGCGGTATCGAATTCGAATCCGGCGTCACGTGCCCGCAGACGAGCTCGGTTCGCGGGTCCCGCACCCAGTGGACCTGCGCCTGCCGCAGCGCCCAGCAGTCCTGGGTCGTAAACGCCTGCTGGCTCGGCAGATCGCCGCCCCAGCCGGCGGCCCCCTCCAGATGCATTCCCGGTGGATGCACCAGATAGAGCTTGCCGATCGTGTTGCGGAACAGCTGGGGCCCGAGGGACTCCAGCGCAGAAAAAACCTCGGCCGGGGTGAGGCTCGCCTTGAGATAGCGGCTCAGCTTGCGGAAGATGACGTGCTGGCTGCGCAGCCGCTCGATTTCCCGAACCTGGTCGGAATACAAGCGCGTCAGGCGGGAAACCGCGCGCTCCTCGGTGCCCCGCTTCTTGCGTTCCTCGGCGTCCGCGATCGCGACCTTGAAACTGGATCGGAACTCGGCGCGGCTGGTCTTGAAAACGTGGTCGCTCGGTTCGCTTCGGATCGCCCGGACGGCGATTTCCTCGCCGATCGTTCCGAACACGAACAGGATCGGGGTGTCGGGGCGCAGGCTGCGGGCCATTGCCAGGACGGTTTGCCCGTTCGATTTGGGCGGCGAGGCGCAACTCAGGATCGCGTCCGGGAAGTAGATGTCGAGCTGCCGGGCGAACTCCTCAGGGGACTCGACGCGCCGAGCCTCGCAGGCGACTCCGTCGTGGATCAACTCGAGAATGAGTTGATCCGCGGCCGCTTCGACGCCCTCGTAGATCAGGATCTTTTGCATGATGGGGACGCGGCCCCTCCGCCGGCAAATCCCGAATTGGCCTGTTTTCGGCGAGTGTAATGGAAAAAACAGGCACGGTGCTCACATACGGTAAGATTTGCCGGCTGACCGCCTCCGCGACGCGGAGGAGGCTCGACCGGAGGAGAATCCCGTGACCGACCCGGCTGACACGTTCCCGCGCCTGATCCTGCATCAGGCGAAGGAGCGCCCCGACAGTCCGGCGTTCCGCGAGAAGTATCTGGGCATCTGGCAGGTGTGGACGTGGGCGCAGTCCGCCGATGAAGTGCGCGCCTTCGCCTGCGGGCTGGCCGCGCTGGGTTTCTCCCGGGGGGATCACCTGGGCCTGGTGGGCGACAACCGGCCGCGGCTCTACTGGGCGATGGCGGCGGCCCAGTGCGCCGGAGGCATTCCCGTGCCGCTCTACCAGGACTCGGTGGCGCAGGAGATCGCCTTCGTGTTGCGCGACGCGGAAGCGACGCTGGTGGTCGCCGAAGACCAGGAGCAGGTCGACAAGCTGCTCGAAGTCCTGCCGCAGTGTCCGGATCTGAAACACATCGTTTTCGACGACGCGCGCGGCCTGCGGCGCTACGACCAGCCGCAGCTGCTCAGCTTCGAGCGCGTGCAGGCCCTGGGGCGCGACTACGAGCGGCGGCATCCGGGATTCTTCGCCGAGTCCGTCGCCGCGGGGAGCGCGGATGACGTCGCCACCATCCTCTACACCTCCGGCACGACGGGCCATCCCAAGGGCGTGACGCTCACCCACCGGGCGATGATCGCGACCGGACGGGCGTACGCCGAACTCGAAAATCTGGGGCCCGGGGAGGAAATGCTCGCCTATCTGCCGATGGCCTGGGTGGGGCAGAACCTGTTTTCGTACGCGCAATCGATGGTCGCGGGGTTCTGCGTCTCCTGCCCGGAGTCCGCCGAAACGGTGATGGCGGACATGCGCGAGATCGGACCGACCTACTATTTCGCGCCGCCGCGGGTGCTCGAGGCCCTGCTCACCCAGGTGACCATACGCATGGAAGACGCGAGCCGGCTCAAGCGCGGCCTGTACGCGTTTTTCATGGGCGTCGCGCGGCGGGTCGGGCCGAAGATCCTGGGCGGCGCGGGGAAGGTGGGTGTCGCCGATCGCCTGCTCTACCGGTTGGGAGACCTCCTCGTCTACGGGCCCCTTCGCAACGTGCTCGGCATGAGCCGGGTGCGCGTCGCCTACACGGCGGGCGAGGCGATCGGTCCCGATCTCTTCGTTTTCTACCGTTCGATCGGCGTCAATCTGAAACAGCTCTACGGGCAGACGGAAACCACGGTGTGCGTCTGCGTCCAGCCCGACGGGCAGGTGAAACCGGATACGGTGGGGCCGCCGCTTCCCGGCGTGGAGTTGAAGCTGGCCGAGTCGGGCGAGGTCCTGGTGCGCACCCCGGGCCTGTTCCGCGAGTACCACCGCAACCCGCAGGCGACCGCCGAAGCCAAGGACGCCGAAGGCTTCTTTCATACCGGGGATGCCGGCTATTTCGACCGCGACGGCCACCTCAAGATCATCGACCGCGCGAAGGACGTCGGCCGGCTCGCCGACGGGACGCTGTTCGCGCCCAAGTACCTCGAGAACAAGCTCAAGTTCTTTCCCTACATCAAGGAAGCGGTGTGCTTCGGGCACGGGCGCGAGCGAGTGTGCGCCCTGATCAACATCGACATGGAGGCGATCGGCAACTGGGCGGAGAAGCGGGCGCTGTCGTATTCCGGGTATGCCGATCTCGCGGCGCAGCCCGCGGTCCGCGATCTGATCCGGGGATGCATCGAGCAGTGCAACCGGGAGCTGGCGGCGGACGCGACGCTCGGCAATTCGCAGATCCAGCGCTTCCTCATCCTGCACAAGGAGCTCGACGCCGACGACGGCGAGCTGACCCGGACGCGCAAGGTGCGGCGCGGTCACGTCGGAGAGAAGTACGCCGCCCTCGTCGACGCGCTCTATTCGGGCAAGACGAACTGTTACATCGAGACCCAGGTGCGATTCGAGGACGGCCGCACCGGTACGGTATCCGCCGACCTGAAGATCGCCGACGCCGGCGTCTTCAGCGTCGCCGCCGCCCGCCAGGCCGCCTGACCCGCGCAAGTTCCTGCATGACCGCTGCGAGAGAGATCGGCGAACCCATTCTCGAGGTGGAAGGCGTGTCGCTCTCCTTCGGCGGCGTGGTCGCGCTGCAATCGGTCTCCTTCGACGTTCGCGAGCACGAGATCCGCGCCATCATCGGCCCGAACGGGGCGGGCAAGTCCTCGATGCTCAACGTCATCAACGGCGTCTACCACGCGCAGGCGGGCAGCGTCACCTTCAGGGGAACGAAGCGCAGCGACGTCCGTCCGCACGAGGCGGCAATGCGGGGAATCGCCCGCACCTTCCAGAACATCGCGCTGTTTCGCGGAATGACCGTGCTCGACAACCTCATGACCGGCCGCTGCCTCAAGATGAAGAGCGGTTTTCTCGAGCAGGCGCTCTACGTGGGGCGCGCGCGGCGCGAGGAGCTGGAGCACCGCGCCAAGGTCGAGGAGATCATCGATTTCCTGGAAATCCAGCACATCCGCAAGACGCCGGTCGGGCGCCTGCCGTACGGTCTTCAGAAGCGCGTCGAGCTGGGGCGCGCGCTCGCGACCGAGCCGGTGTTGCTGCTGCTCGACGAGCCGATGGCGGGAATGAACCTCGAGGAGAAGCAGGACATGAGCCGCTTCGTACTCGACGTCAACGACCAGCTCGGGACGACCGTCGTGCTGATCGAGCACGACATGAGCGTCGTCATGGATCTCTCCGACCGCGTGGTCGTCCTCGACTACGGCAGGAAGATCGCCGACGGCACCCCCGACGAGGTCCGGACCAACCGGGACGTCGTCGATGCCTATCTCGGCGTCGCCCACTCCTGATGCAGTTCTTCTTCGAGGTCCTGATCGGAGGCCTGCTGGCCGGGGTGATGTACTCGCTGGTCGCGCTCGGTTTCGTCCTCATCTACAAGGCGTCGGGCGTATTCAATTTCGCGCAGGGAGCGATGGTGTTCTTCGCCGCGCTCACCACGGTGGGATTCATCGAACTCGGCGTCAATTTCTGGCTGGCCGTGTTCCTCGCGTTCCTGGCGATGGTGGCGCTCGCCTTCTTCACCGAGCGCGTCGTGCTGCGCCCGCTCATCAACCAGCCGCAGATCACGCTCTTCATGGCGACCATCGGGCTGACGTTCCTGGTCGAGGGCATCGCGCAGCTCACCTGGGGCGCACAGGTCCACGCGCTCGATCTGGGCATCGCCGACGAGCCGCTCGGATGGATCTCGCAGCGCACCGGCATGAGCATCAGCAGGTTCGATCTGGTCGCCTCCGGCATCGCGGCGGGGCTGGTCGCCGTCCTCGCCCTGTTCTTCAACAAGACCCGCACCGGACGCGCGCTGCGCGCGGTGGCCGACGACCATCAGGCCGCGCTCGCGGTCGGAATTTCGCTGCAAAGGATCTGGGTGATCGTATGGATGGTCGCCGGATTCGTTGCGCTGGTCACCGGCCTCCTCTGGGGGGCGCGCAACGGGGTGCAGTTCGCCCTGACCTTCCTCGCGCTCAAGGCGCTGCCGGTGCTGATACTCGGGGGCTTCGAGTCGATCGCCGGGGCGATCGTCGGCGGGCTGATCGTCGGGGCCTCCGAAAAACTCGCCGAGGTCTACATC
>JBATEB010000248.1:0-2489 GCA_049663805.1 Burkholderiales bacterium
CGCCGCCCGGCCTTCTTCGCTGATTTCGTGGAAATGCGGGAGGTCGTCGTCGTGCGCCCGCAGGGGAAAGGGCGTGCGCGCCGCGGGCGTCGAATAGGGAGCAAGTCGTGACGGAATCGGCATTCCCTTCAGTGTAAAGGCGGCCGGTTGCCGCGTCAGGGAATCCGGAGCGTGCGCCGGTCGCCGAACCCCCGGGTATTGTCGATCAAGGTGATGGTGTCCGGATCGAGGCGGTAGTAAGCGGCCTTGTCGATCGCCGCGCGCAGCGCGGCGGGCGCTCCGTCGAGCTCACGCAGGAACGGGAATCTCCGGCGCAGCAATTCGCGGGCGTGCGCCGTTTCGGCGGCGTCGCCGAGCCGGCGCGCCCGGCCGGCAATCTGAATTCCGCGTATGAGCCGGAAGTCCGTATAGTCCGGCGCGACCGTCGCGGCGACGCGCGGATCGCGCTCGATCGCGAGCGAATGGCGCGTGTCGGGATCCGAGGTCCAGCAGAGCGAAAGGTCTTCCGGGGCATACATGACGCACGCGGCATGGACCGCTCCCTCGACGACCGTCGCGAGAGAAACCACGTGCTGCGAGTCGAGGAAAGCCGCGATCTCCTTCCGCAGCGCGCGTTGATCGATTACGGGATCGCTTGCGCTCACGCAAAAGCGCCGGCTTCGCGCATCGCGGCGTATTCCGGGGCCGTGAGCCCGAGGATCTCGCGGAATACCTTGTCGTTGTCGGCGCCGAGCAGCGGCGCGGCCGAGGTTACCCTGCCGGGCGTTTCGGAGAGCTGGAATGCCGGTCCGCAATACGCGTGTTCGCCGATCACCGGGTGGCGCTGGCGGCTCCAGTGCCCTCGCGCCACGAGTTGCGGATCGCGAAAGAGATCCGCCATGCTGTTGACGGGGTGGGCAGGCACGCCGGCGTCCTGCAGGAGCGCGGCGGCGGAAGCGGCTTCGCGCCCGCGCGTCCATGCGCCGATGCCCTCGTCGATGGCAGCGGCGGCGCTCTTGCGGCCGGCGAGCGTGCTCAAACGCGCGTCGCGCGACCATTCCGGCCGGCCGATCGCGGCGGCGAGCGCCATGAACTCCGCGTCGGACCAGCAGGAGAGGGCGATCCAGCCGTCGGAGGCGCAGCGGTAGGCACCGTGCGGTGCGGCGCGCGCATCGTCGTTCCCCGAGCGCTCGGCGATGCGGCCCGTGAGATGGTAGTCGAGCAGCGGGCCGGCGAGGAACAGCAGACCCGCTTCGTACTGCGAGATGTCGATATGGGTTCCCGCTCCGGTGCGCCTGCGCTGCTCGAGCGCCGCGAGCACCGCGACCGCGCCCAGCGTGGATGCAATGAAGTCGATATACGGCCCGTACAGCAGGGTCGGCAGGCCGTCGCGTTCCCCGGTGAGACCGCAAATGCCGGCGAGCGCGGTCAGCTGGGACCCGAACCCGGGCGTATCGGCGCGCGGCCCCGTCTGTCCCATATTGCAGGTCGAGAGCATGATGAGTCCCGGATGATCGGCCTTCAGGGTGTCGAATCCCAGGCCGAGCCGGTCGATGACGCCGGGGCGCATGTTTTCGATGACGATGTCGCCCCAGCGGCACAGCCTGCGCGCGAGCGAGCGTCCCTCGCGATTCTTCAGGTCGAGCGTCACGCCCAGCTTCGAGTCGTTGAAATACGCGAAGCAGCCGCCGCTGTTGATCCCGGGTTTCCTGTCCTTGTAGGGAGGGTACTGCATGCGAAAGCCGTCGGGCCGGGCGAAGGACTCGACGTGAACGACGGTCGCCCCGAAATTGGCGAGCATCTTTCCGATATGCGGTCCGGCGGCGTAGCTGCCGAACTCGACGATGCCGATTCCCGCCAGGGCCTGCGGCGAAGGGCTCACGTGAGCTCCGCCGCGGGCGAAGCCTGCGCCTGCGCGTCGTTGCGCGATTCGAGCGGCGCTCGCGCGCCGTCGATGACCGCGAAGCAGCCGCAGTGGCGCTCGACCCGTCCGCCGGCCGCGGTCACGTCCCGCCAGAATCCGCGCGCGGCGAGCTGCGGGTCCTGGGCGATGTCGGCGACGGTGGAGACGGGATAGCCCAGCATCTCGCGCCGGTGGGCCTCCTCGAGAAACCGGCGCTTGCTGATCGAGGCGAAGAACGCCGCGATCGGCCCCTCCAGCGCGTCGACCTCGTCCTGCGTGGCGAGCGTGGGATCCCATTTTTCGAGATCGGTCTGCGCCAGCTCACCGAGCGGTGCGCCGGACTCGCGCATCCACGCAAGCAGTTGCGTATTGGTGCGCCTTCCCGCGACGCCGCCGTACAGGATGAAATTGACGAAGCCGTCGCGGCACGGCCAGAACACGCGGTAGCGCGCGCCTTTCACCGAGCGCCCGGTCATGAAAGCGCCGGCGCGGGTCGGGGTCGTGCCGTCGACGTCGACGAAGGCGGGCGCGTGCGAAACGGCCACGATGGTGGCGGCCTGCGCCGACACATCGACACACTGGCCGCGCCCGGTGCGCGCGCGCGCGG
>JBATEB010000249.1:0-7702 GCA_049663805.1 Burkholderiales bacterium
GCTGCGCGATGCGCAGCGCTCCCGGGTCCGGAGGACGTTCCTGGTTGCGGCGTTCGCTCGATCGCGCGGACCTGAAGCCGCCCACGCGGCGCGTCGGCCTTTGCCGCGGTTTGAGCCGGGCGACCAATTCAGGTATCATCACCCATCCCATCTCCCCCTTTCTAGATGGCCAAGTATGTGTTTGTGTCGGGCGGTGTGGTTTCCTCTCTGGGGAAGGGGATGGCCGCCGCCTCTCTCGCCGCGATTCTCGAGTCGCGCGGTATCAAAGTCACCCTTCTAAAGCTCGATCCGTACATCAACGTCGATCCGGGCACGATGAGTCCTTTCCAGCATGGAGAGGTATTCGTGACCGAGGACGGCGCGGAAACCGACCTCGACCTGGGCAACTACGAGCGGTTTCAGTCGGCACGGATGCATCGCTGCAACAATTTCACGACCGGCCAGATCTATGAGTCGGTCATCAAGAAGGAGCGTCGCGGCGATTATCTCGGGAGAACGGTGCAGGTAATCCCGCACGTCACCGACGAAATCAAGTCCTTCATCGCACGCGGAGCGGGCGACGCGGAAGTGGCGATCGTCGAGATAGGCGGCACGGTCGGGGACATCGAATCGCTGCCGTTCCTTGAAGCGGTAAGGCAGATGGGTCTCGAACTCGGTGCGCAGAACACCTGCTACCTCCATCTGACCCTGGTGCCGTACATCAAGAGCGCGGGCGAGATCAAGACCAAGCCGACGCAGCATTCGGTGAAGGAGTTGCGCGAAATCGGCATTCAGCCGGACGCGCTTCTGTGCCGTTCCGATCGGCCCATACCGGAGGAAGAGAAGAAGAAGATCGCGCTCTTCACCAACGTCCAGGCGAACGCGGTCATTTCGGTCTGGGACGCTGATTCGATTTACCAGATTCCCTGGATGCTGCATCAGCAGATGCTCGACGAGATCGTGTGCCACAAGCTGAATATCATCGCCAGACCGGCGGATCTCAGGGTGTGGAAGAAGCTGGTCGAAGCGCTCGAGCACCCGCAGCACGAGGTGACCGTCGCGATGGTGGGCAAGTACGTCGATCTCGCCGACTCGTACAAGTCGCTCAACGAGGCGCTGGTGCACGCCGGGATTCACACCCGGAGCAAGGTGAACATACGCTACGTCGACTCCGAGACGATCGACAGCGAGGGCATCGGCGCCCTTAAGGGTGTTGATGCGGTTCTGGTTCCGGGCGGGTTCGGCAAGAGGGGAATCGAAGGCAAGATCAAGGCGATCCAGCATGCGCGCGAGAACAAGATTCCCTATCTCGGAATATGCCTCGGCATGCAGCTTGCGGTCGTGGAATTCGCGCGCAACGTCGTGGGTCTGGCCGGGGCCAATTCAACCGAGTTCGACCGCGATACGCCGCATCCGGTCATCGCGCTGATCACCGAGTGGCAGGATCGGGACGGGCGAATCGAGCACCGCGACGACAAGTCCGGGCTCGGCGGCACGATGCGCCTGGGCGCTCAAAGCGCGGTGCTCGAGGCGGGAAGCCTCGCGCGCGCGATCTACGGCGCAGATGTCATCAATGAGCGTCACCGCCATCGTTACGAGGTCAACAACCAGTACGTCCCGCGACTCAAGGAGAAGGGCCTGCGCGTGTCCGGGCTCACGCAGCGCGAGCAGCTCTGCGAGATGATCGAGCTGCCCTCGCATCCCTGGATGATCGGCTGCCAGTTCCATCCGGAATTCACCTCTACGCCACGGGCCGGCCATCCCCTGTTCACGGCTTTCGTAGAGGCCGCGCTCCAATATCAGGCAAGCAAGACTCAGACCGCGATCGCGGCTTGATAGATGAAACTGTGCGGATTCGATGCCGGTCTCGACAAGCCGTTGTTCCTTATCGCCGGGGCCGTCGGAGGGCGGAGCAGGGGCCCCGCCTTGCGGGGATGCGACCCCGGAGGCGGCCGTGGGGCCGGCGAGGGACGCGCATGAAACTCTGCGGATTCGATGCCGGTCTTGATAAGCCGCTATTCCTTATAGCCGGTCCCTGTGTCATCGAGTCGCGGCAGCTGGCACTGGACACGGCCGGTGTGCTGAAGGAGATCTGCGCCACGGCGGGAGTCCCGTTCATCTACAAGTCGTCCTACGACAAGGCGAACCGGAGTTCCGGAAAATCGTTCCGTGGCCTGGGAATGGAGAAGGGGCTGGAGATCCTGGGCGATGTCAGAAAGAAGGTGGGAGTGCCGGTTCTGACCGACGTGCACGACAAGGAGGACGTCCCCGAGGTCGCGGCGGCGGTCGATGTGCTGCAGACACCCGCATTTCTTTGTCGCCAGACCGATTTCATTCGCGCCGTCGCTGCCGCCGGCAGGCCGATCAATATCAAGAAGGGCCAGTTCCTGTCGCCGGCCGAGATGAAAAACGTGGTCGACAAGGCCCGAGAGGCGAGCGGAGCAGGCACCATCCTGGTGTGCGAGCGTGGGGCGTCGTTCGGTTACAACAATCTCGTCGTCGACATGCGCTCGCTCGCCATCATGCGCGATACCGGGTGTCCGGTGGTGTTCGATGCCACCCATTCGGTGCAGCTTCCCGGGGGACGGGGGACTTCTTCGGGCGGCCAGCGCGAGTTCATTCCCGTGCTCGCCCGCGCCGCGGTCGCGAGCGGGATCGCGGGGCTGTTCATGGAAACACACCCCGATCCGGACAATGCGCCGTCGGATGGCCCCAACGCCTGGCCCCTCGATCGCATGAAAGAGCTGCTGCTGACGCTCAAGGCGCTCGACGCGCTGGTGAAGCGGCAGAAACTTGCCGAAGCAGACCTGAAAACGCACTAGGGAAGGCTGGACGAGCGAGGGAAAGCACAATCAAGGACCTGTGATGACTGCTTCCGGTAAGATTGCTGGCGGTTTGACCTATTCAGAGCTTCCCCAGGGGGCGAATCAATGAGCTCGATCGTCGACGTCGTCGCAAGGGAGATACTCGACTCGCGGGGCAATCCCACGGTGGAGGCGGACGTGCTCATCGAATCGGGCGTGATGGGCCGCGCAGCGGTTCCCTCCGGTGCGTCCACCGGCAGCCGTGAGGCGCTGGAACTCCGCGACCAGGACAAGGGGCGCTACGGCGGAAAAGGCGTGCTGAAGGCGGTCGAGCACGTCAATACCGAGATTTCCGAAGCAATCATGGGTCTCGACGCGCAGGAGCAGAGCTTCATCGACAAGACCCTGATCGAACTCGACGGGACCGAAAACAAGTCGCGTCTCGGCGCCAACGCGATCCTGGCGGTTTCGATGGCGGTGGCGAAGGCGGCCGCCGAGGAGTCGGGGCTGCCGCTCTACCGCTATTTCGGCGGCTCGGGTGCAATGCAGATGCCGGTGCCGATGATGAACGTGATCAACGGCGGCGCTCATGCGAGCAACAACCTCGACATCCAGGAATTTCTGATCGTGCCGATCGGCGCGGGGAGTTTTCGCGAAGC
This sequence comes from Burkholderiales bacterium, assembly GCA_049663805.1. Classification (GTDB taxonomy): domain Bacteria; phylum Pseudomonadota; class Gammaproteobacteria; order Burkholderiales; family SG8-39; genus VBDM01. The sequence goes on from JBATEB010000249.1 coordinate 3,443, forward strand.
GCTTCGGTGCGGCGCAGAAGTATTCCAGGCGCTGAAGGGGCTGCTCGAGAGCAAGCGGCTGTCGACGACGGTCGGCGACGAAGGCGGGTTCGCGCCGAATCTGCCAAGCAACGAAGCAGCCCTGCAGCTGGCGCTGGAGGCGATCGGGCGTGCCGGGTATCACGCGGGCACCGACGTCGTGCTCGCGCTCGATTGCGCCAGCTCCGAGTTTCACAGCGAGGGCAAGTACCTGCTCGACGCAAAGAAGACCAAGCTCGGCTCCGCCGAGCTCTGCGATCTGCTTGCCGGCTGGGTTGAAAAATACCCCATTCTCAGCATCGAAGACGGCATGTCCGAATCGGACTGGGATGGGTGGCGGATGCTCACCGAGCGGCTCGGCAACAAAGTGCAGCTGATCGGGGACGACATTTTCGTCACCAACACGAAAATCCTGCGCGAAGGGATCCGGCTCGGGATCGCCAACTCGATTCTCATCAAGCTCAATCAGATCGGGACACTCACCGAGACGTTCGCGGCGATCGAGCTGGCAAAGCGCTCCGGTTACACGGCGGTCATCTCGCATCGGTCGGGTGAAACCGAGGACACCACCATCGCCGACATCGCTGTCGGCATGAACGCCCTCCAGATCAAGACCGGGTCGTTGTCGCGCTCCGACCGCGTCGCGAAATACAACCAGCTGCTGCGCATCGAAGAGGACCTCGGCGATGCCGTCGGATACCCCGGACGGGAAGCCTTCTATCAGCTGAGATGAGAATACTCGCTCTCACCCTTGCCGCCTTCATACTGCTCCTGCAGTATCCCCTATGGCTCGGGAAGGGCGGTTGGCTGAAGGTGTGGAGTCTCGACCGGCAGGTCCGAGAGCAAAAGGAAACCAACACCAGGCTGCAACAGCGCAACAGTGCGCTCGATGCGGAAGTGCGCGACCTCAAGCAGGGGTTCGAGGCGATCGAGGAGCGCGCCCGCTACGAGCTCGGCATGATCAGGCAGGACGAGATTTTCTTCCAGATCGTCGCGTCGCCCTCGGCCGGGGCGCGGAAGCAGTAGGGGACCCGGGCGGCGGAGGGTCGTCGCCGGCATTCTGCGGCCTGTGTTCGCGGGCGCGCTGCCACACGGTCACGGCGAGCCCGACCGCGCAGGCCCAGAAAACGGCGGCCTCGAGGCCCGAGGCCACCACCAATATCGCAACGGCGAGGGTCGCGGGCAGCGAATACTTCCCGTCGGAACGGATAGTCCGGAACGGGGTCGACCGAATCAGCCCCCAGCCCACGAGAACCAACGCGCCGGCCATCGCCGCCGCAGGCACCAGCGCGAGAAGTCCGCCCGCGGCGAACACCACTCCGAACAGAATTACGGCCGACAGCACCGCAGCCCAGGGACTCCGGGCGCCTGCGTTGACGTGCGCGGCGGAACGATTGAAGGAGCCGGAACCGGCGAAACCGGAGGTAAGGGACGCGACCGTGTTGCCCAGCCCCTGCGCGAGCAGCTCGCGGTTCGGGTCGGACTTTTCGCCGTGAGGCGAGCAAATCGAGCGTGCGATGATCACGGTCTGAAGCGCGCCGATCATGGCGATTGCGAGCGCGCTCTGCAACAGCTCCTTGAGGACGTAAAACTGGTCCCATGAGAAGCGGGGCAGGGACACGGGGAGCAGGCGCAAGGCCATATGTCCCACCCTGTCCAGATTCGTCGTGGCGGAACCGACCAGGCCGTCCAGCAGGAGTGCGAGCACCGTGCCCGAGCCCAGGGCAACGACCAGAAGGGTGCCTTGGACCATGCGGAGCCGCCGACTTGCCAATGCGGCCAGGATCGAGACTGCGGCGACGGCGAGTGCGAAGGCGTTAAGGCGAGGCAGGCCGGCGATCGCGTGCCAGAGGGAAACCCAGGGCGCTTCCCCGGGAACCGTCAGGATGCCGAAGATCGCCGGCAGCTGAGTGATGAGAATCACACACCCGACGCCCAGAGTGACCCCATGGACGATGCTGTCGGGCATGGCGTCGAACAGCCGTCCCAGTCGCGCGGCCGCGGCGAGCAACTGCATCAGGCCCACCATCGCGGTGAGCGAGAGCGCCAGGGCGACGTATTCGGCGCTGTTCGGAGTCGCCAGCGGCGTGAGCGCGGCCGCGAGCATTACCGCCAGGGCAGTGTTGGGGCCCGAGAGCAGGCGTGGGGAGGCGCCCAGGAGGGCTGCGACGATGACCGGGAAGACCGAGGTGTAGACGCCGGTTTCCGGCGGCATACCCGCCAGGGTCGCCAGAACAACCGTCTGCGGCAGCATGACTACCGCGGATACCCAGCCGGCGCGCCAGTCGCCGGCCGACGCCTCGCGAAAGCGGAATGGCGTGTGCATCGCGGCGAAGCTGACGAGGCGCGCGATCATTTGTCCAGCAGGCCGCGCAGCAGCCCCTTGCGCGGGTCAGGCCAGCGCTCCTGGAGATCGATCCACGCCGCCAGATCGAGCGCTTCCTGGTCGGTCAGGTCGGTACTGTCGGGGGGCATGTTGGCCTTGAGAAATCCCGCGAGCAGCTCGATCTGGTAGAAACCCGCGCCCTTGTTATAGCTGTGCGCGCCCCAAAGAGGCGGGCCGGTGTAGCTCCCGGCGGAATCTTTTTGCCCCTCGCCGCTCTCGCCGTGGCAGACCGAGCAACGTTTCGCGTAAGCGGCCTTTCCGCGAAGTGGATTCGGGTCCGAGCCGGTTCGCGCGATCGTCGGGAAGCCGCGTCCGTTAAGTTCGACGCCCACTGGTTTTCCGCTGGCGAGCCACTGGGAGTAGGCCGCCAGCGCACGCACCTCGGGGCTGTCGAGGGGCGGGGCGATGCCGTTCATACTGAAGCGGAAGCACTGGCTCACCCGTTCCTCGAAGGTGTTCACGCGGTCGTTCTTCTTGAGATAGGCCGGATACATACCCCAGGCGGCCCACATGGGCGAGGAGTAGGCCCTGCGCCCGGCATCCAGATGACAGTTGCTGCAGGACAGCGCGTTTCCGCTGTAGCGGTGCGCATGCTCCGGCGTATTGGTGAAAATGCGATAGCCTTGCCTGACAAGATCGCCGTACTTGTCCTCCGGCAGCTCGCTGATCTCCGGCAGCGAGGCGAGAGGCAAGGGTCGCACGGATTGCGCCCATGCGGGCGCGTACAGGCAGATGATTACGGTCCACAGGGCAACGCGCAGCGCGCCGCCGGGCGCCGGCGACCCTCTCTTCGGCGTCACTTGCCGCTGGCGAGCCTCGAGGACTCCATCATCCGCTGGAGCCCGGCGAATTCCTCCGCGTGTCCGGCGACGAACGCGCTCGTTCTGAGACCCGAGCGCGCCTCCGCCGCGAGCGGGGAGGGGTCCTTGCTGAGTCCCAGCGCAGCCCGACGCAGCTTGGCGCGCATCTCCTCCGACACTACTTTGTGCGCAATCAGCGCGAATCCGGGTGCGTCGATGGTCTCTCCCACGATTCGGAAGCGCGAGGGCTGCGATGCTATGATCTTTTCCGCGGTACGATCGCGGATCACTGCGACTTCGGTTATGCCGTTGTCGAGGGCGAGGACTATGCCCTCCGCGGACGCCATGTGCATCCGGGTCCCCGGCTGCGGTACGAGGTTCTGTTGCGCGAGGGTATCGTTGGCAAGAAGGGTGAGCAGGAGACTCGGCAGGGGCATGGCGATCCGGGTCGCGGGAGTGAAGTCCTTGATGCTTTGCAGCTTGCTCGCGTGCCTGACGACAAAGACGCCGCGGATCCGCTCCTGTTCCATGACGATGGGCACGTAACCGGCCTTCTGGATCGCCTGGGCGGCGAACACCGGCGGGCCGAAGAAGAGCTTATAGCCCACTTCGCCCTGGACCATGCTTCGCATCGCTTCCCTGGGCACACGCACCGGCAGCAGCAGAACCTGCGTGTCGATTTTCGAGGACAGGTACTGGGCGAGCGGAAGGAAGCGATCCATGATCTCGAAGGATTCCGACTGCCCCGACTCCACTCCGGGGAAAACGCCGAGGGTGAGCTTGGGGGCTTGCGCCGAAACGCCGCTTGCGAAGAGCAGGGCGAGGACCGGGATCAGGCCCCGGATTGTTGTCAAGGCGAAGTTCGGCATGGATTCTCCCGATTCTCGGTGATGATCTACCGGCCGCGGGATGGTCGCATGAGAAGTCGACGAACACCTGCGGGCGGGCTCCCTGAACGCGTGGCTTCGCGATTGCAGGATCAACAGGGTAACCGAGTACGGCGCTTGGGTCCGTCGGGTAACTCCGACAACGGGTGTCAGGTATTCATGACATACG
>JBATEB010000250.1:0-3367 GCA_049663805.1 Burkholderiales bacterium
CAAGGGCACGCGAGCTACGCGAGCAGCTCGCGCGGATCGCCGATCGTCCCGCGCACGGCCGCCGCGGCAACGGTGTAGGGAGAGCCGAGATAGACGTTCGACCCCGGATCGCCCATCCGCCCCTTGAAGTTGCGCGCGATGCTGGAAATGATGTTGATGTTTGGACCGAAGCGGTAGCCGTAGCCCGCACAGGCCCCGCAGGCGGTGGCGAAGAGCTTCGCTCCCGCGGCCTCGAGCACGCCGAGCGTGCCTTCGGCGCGCGCCGCTTCCTGGTCCTTGAGCGAAGCGGGCGCGACGATCAGTTCGATCGCCGCTTTCCTTCCCTTCAGCACGCGCGCGGCCATGCGCAGGTCCTCGAGCTTCGCGCCGGTGCAGGCGCCGATGTAGGCGACATCGACGCGCGTTCCGGCGAAATCGGACGCGGGGCGCGCGTTCGCCGGGCTGTGCGGCGCGGCCACCTGGGGCACGAGTGAAGCGGCATCGAAGTCGTGGCGCTCGCGAAGCGGCGCCTGCGGGTCGGTGTGCCAGCCGTTGATGTCCACTTCCCGCACGCCGGCGGCGTGAAGGTATACCCGCGTCACCTCGTCCGGCGCGATGAGCCCGGTCTGCGCGCCGATCTCCGCGGTCATGTTGGCGAGCGTCATGCGCTCCTGCATGGGCAGCGCCGCGATCGCTTCGCCGCCGAACTCGACCGCCTGGTACTGCGCGCCGTCCAGGCCGAACTTCGCAGCGAGAAACAGCATCACGTCCTTCGCCGTCACGCCGTCCGGCAGGCGGCCGCGCCAGTCGAGCAGGATCGTCTCGGGAACCCGCAGCCAGATTTCGCCCGTCACCACCACGCCGAGCATCTCGGTCGCGCCGATGCCGAACATGTAGGCGCCGAACGCGCCGCCGGTGGGCGAATGGCTGTCGCCGCCGACGGCGAACATTCCCGGCCGCAGGTGGCCCTTCTCCGGCAGCACCACGTGGCAGATGCCGATCCCGTCGTAGAAGTTCTTCACGCCGACCGCGCGCGCCCAGTCGCGCGTCACGCGCTGGATCGCGCGGCTTTCCTCGTCGTTGGCGGGCAGGAAGTGATCGGTGATGAGCACGACGCGGTCCGGGTCCCAGACCTTCGCGCCGAGGCGCTCGAGCATGGGCTGCAGGCGCCGCGGGCCGCTCGAATCGTGGAACATGGCGAGGTCGACCTTGCAGGTGACGATCTCGCCCGGATTCACCGCCGCGCGCCCGGCGGCGCGGGCGACGATTTTCTGGGCGAGGGTCTGCGGAACGGGCATTCAGACACCGAGATAGGCGCGCTTCAGCTCCGGATTATGCAGCAATTCTCCGGGCGTCCCCTGGAAACGGATCGCGCCGTTCTCCAGCACGTAGGCGCGGTCGGCGATCTCGAGCGACTGGCCGACGTTCTGCTCGACCAGCAGGATCGCCAACCCCTCGCCGTTCAGGCGCTTGATGAAAGCGAAAAGCTCCTCGACCAGCAGCGGCGCGAGGCCGAGCGAAGGTTCGTCGAGAATCAGGAGCCTGGGCTCGGCCATCAGCCCCCGCCCGATGGCGAGCATCTGCTGCTCGCCGCCCGAGAGCGTCGCGGCGCGCTGCGCCATGCGCTCGGCGAGGCGAGGAAAGAGGACCAGCGAACGCTCGAGGTTGCGCGCGCGGTTCGCCTTGCCGCGCAGGTAGGCGCCCAGCTCGAGGTTCTCGCGCACCGTCAGGTTGGGGAAGATGCGCCGGCCCTCGGGGATCTGGATGAGTCCCGCCGCGACGACGCGGGTGGTTCGCGCGCGGGTGAAATCCTCGCCGTCGAAGACGACGCGTCCGGCGGTGGCGGGCAAGAGGCCGCAGACGGTGTTGTTGAGCGTGGACTTGCCCGCGCCGTTCGAGCCGAGGAGCGCGACGATCTCGCCCGGGCGGATCTCGCAGTCGATGCAGCGCAGCACCTCGACCGCGCCGTAGCCCGAGCGCAGGCCGCGAATCTCGAGCAGGGCGTCAGCCATCGCCGGCCCCTCAGGTGGCGGCCCGGCGCAGCCGCGCGGCCGTGCCGTGGCCGAGGTAGGCCTCGATGACTCTGGGATCCTGCGTCACCTGCGCGGGCGACCCTTCCGCGATCAGCTCGCCCTGCGAGATGACCCACACCCATTCGGCCAGGTTCATCACCGCCTGCATGACGTGCTCGATCATGAACACCGTCACGCCCGTTTCCCGCAAGGCCCGGATCACCGGGATCATCTCGGCTATCTCCTGCGGATTGAGACCGGCGAGCACCTCGTCGAGCAGCAGGAGCTTCGGCTCGGTGGCCAGGGCGCGCGCCAGCTCCAGGCGCTTGCGGCCCGCGATGGTGAGGCTCGCTGCGAGCTTGTCGAGCTGCGGCGCGAGCCCGACTCGGCCGGCCACGGCCTAGGCGCGTTCGAGGGCGCGGCGGCGGTCGCGCTCGTGCAAATGCGCCCCGACGGCGATGTTGTCGCGCACCGTTTGCCCGGCGAAGGGCTGCACGATCTGGAAGGTGCGCGCGAGGCCCAGGCGGCAGACGCGGTGCGGCTCAAGACCGGTGATGTCGCGTCCGAGAAAACACACCGAGCCCGAGTCGGGGCGGAGAAATCCGGACAGCAGGGCGAAGAGCGTGGATTTTCCCGCGCCGTTCGGGCCGATGAGCGCCGATATGCGGCTCCCTTGGACGGCGAGCGACACGTCGTTCACGGCTCTCAGGCCGCCGAAGCGCAGCGAGAGCTTATCGACTTGAAGCATCAGCGCTTGCGTCCGCTCATTTGCGTCCAAACAGGCCCATGATCCCGCGCGGCAGGAACATGACGATCGCGACGAGCAGGACGCCGTAGGCGACGAGATTCACTCCGGGGGCGTTCTCCATCAAGCCGCGCGTCCCCTCGCCGACCGCGTGCAGCGCCATAGCGCCCAGCAGCGGACCGAACACCGTGCCCATGCCGCCGACAATCGCGGCGAGCAGCGCTTCGACCGAGATCGCCGGGCCGTAGGCGATGTGCGGATCGACGTAGCGGAAGTACTGCAGATAGAAGGCGCCGCCCGCCGACATGAGTGCGCCCGAAATCGCGATCGCGACGAGCTTGACCCTGAAGACGTCGACCCCGAGCGCCGCCGCGGACTCCTCGTTGTCGCGCACCGCCTGCAGCCAGGCCCCGTAGCGCGAGTGCCGCAGCCACACCGCGATGAGCTGTCCCGCGACGCACAGCGCGAGGATCAGGTAGAGAAAGCCCGCGCGGCCTGAGAACTGCATCTCGGCGGCGCTCGCGCGCAGCGGGATCTGGATGCCGACGCCCGCCCCGGTGAAGGGGAAGGTGTTGGCGAGGATGCGGAACACCTCGGCGAAGGCGAGCGTGACGAGCGCGAAGTACGATCC
>JBATEB010000251.1:0-5452 GCA_049663805.1 Burkholderiales bacterium
GTCGCGAGGAACAGCTCCGGGGTCATCGGCATCGCGCCGTCGCCCGCGGCGGCGCGGCGCTCGACCAGCGCGAACACGATGTTGAGCTCCGCCGGGCCGCCGAGGAACAGCGGATCGACGACTTTCCTCGAGGGCGCGTGCTCGGGGAAGGCCTCGCCCAGGCTCATGCGGGTGGGCTTGTTGAGGATCAAGCCGATGTGGCCGCCGTTCGGAACCGGCCTGGCAATGAGGATGGTCGAGCCCCAGGCCGAGCCCGAGAGCCTGGGCTTGGCGACGAGCAGCATCGGCTGGTCGGTGCCGGGGACGGCGGCGGCCGGCGCCGCGAAGACCGCCGCCGACACGAGGAGCAGTGCCCGCAGGAACTCTCGATCAGACATGGCCCATCTCCTTTACTGGTGAATCCGCCGCGACCCGTACGCCAACCCGACGCAAGCGGCGTGCCAATCGGGTATACCCCATTTCCTCTGTCGCGGAAACCCGCTTCCCTCTTACACTCGGGCAGCTTGCACGGTCCTGAATCGCGCTCGCGCCCCTGCCGTAGAACGGGGAGCGGTGCCCATTTATTCCTTGTCGGGAGAGCGGGAGCCGCGGCGGCGCCGGTGCTATCCTGCTGCCGTCGCCACGTTTTTCCGCAGGGGAACTCATGAACCTCACCACCGACCATCTCGCCGACATCCTGATCGGCATCGCCCGCGCGCAGAACGCCGTCATCGAAGCGGTCGATCGCGCCAATCCGGGTTTTCGCAACACCCACGCCGCGCCGATTCTCAACGTCGCCGCCAACATGCGCGCCGGCGACCCGCGCATGATCGACCTGCCCTCGCGCATCCTGCTGCGGCTGCAGGGGCGGGTCGCGCTCGACGCGACCGCGGTGAAGCAGGACCTCGAGCGGCTGATGGGCGGGACGCCCGCTGCGGCAGCGGCCGCGGTGAAGCCGGCCGCCGCCGCGCCTTCGCCCCTGGACGGACTGGATTTCAGCGTCAAGCCCTAGCCGCGCCGATCGTCACGGCAGCACCTCCGCCAGCGCCCGCCGCGGCGTGCGGTGGCCGGCCGTGCCGGCATAGCCGAGGCGAAACGGCATCAGCGGCACGCCGCCCGCGCGAAACAGCCTGGCGAACTTCAGCCTGACGCTCTCGATCTCGAGCAGCTGGCTGATCGGCTGGAGGAACAGGCCGAGCGAGGTCGCGGCGAGGTAGAGGCGCTCGAGCAGCTGTCCGGCCTTGATGCGCGCTTCGTCGCTTGCGGAGCGGCCGCTGATCAGCCCGAACACGGGCGAGCTCATCAGCGCCGCGTGATCGCCCCGCGCGACGGCCCTGCTCACGCCCAGATGCGCGACCGCGAACTGCTGTGCGAGCGACAGCAGCCACGGGCCGCCGAAGCTTCCCCCGCCGATGCATTCCGCGAGCTCTTCGCGGTAGCGCGCGCTCGAGAACGCGCGCGCGTCGCCCTCCAGCATCAGGCGATCGACCGCCCACTTGATCGTCGCGTCCGGGGTGAGCAGCAGGTTGAGGTCGTGCTCGGCCTTGCAGTCCATGAGCTTGCGCAGCACGCTCGCCCGGATCGCCCGCCTCTGATAGCGGCCGTGATGAGTGTGGCGGCGCGTGATCGCCCTGAACAGGCCCGCGCTCCGGACGGGCGAGACCACCGGCCGGTCGAGGATCGCGATCTGCACCGCGATCGAGTCGTCCTCGGCGCCGGGGGCGCGGGTAACGACGTAACCGATGCCGAAATGCTCGAGCGCGACCAGCAGGTTCTCGAGCGCGCAGCCGAGGCTGATGTAGAGCTCGCGCTTGTGCGAATCGGCGACCTGCTGCCAGCGCGAGAAGTCGGCGTGAATCGTGATCTGGTCCCGGCCCACGGCGAACAGCCAGGGCTGGGTGTTGCGGTTGGAAGGCGCGAGAATCGCGTAGCGCAGGAGGAATCGCAATTGCTCCTCGCGCGGGCCGCGCGCGGGGTAGTCCCCGGCGCGCAGCGCCCAGGGGTCTTCGGCGGATTGGGCCATCGCTGCGGCGGTCGAAAGCCGACCGGGGATCGCCCCTGCCGCCCCGCCCGCTCCCGGTCAAGGCGGCGGAACGACGGCCTGCCTCAGTTCAGCCTGCAGGCTCCCGGCCCGTCCGGGTGCCCGCACGAGCCGCACGCGCCGTCGGCGACGCTCGCCGCGTCCTGCGCCGATCCCGCGGTGGCGAACAGCGACAGCTTCTTTTCAAGCTCGGTCGAGCGGCAGCTCGGACAACCGGGAACGGTACTCGGGCGGACCAGCATTTCGAATTCGTGTCCGCACTTGCTGCACGCGTATTCGTATATGGGCATGGTGGGCTCCTTCCAGCCGATCGTGCATTCTAATCCCGCCCGAAACGGCGCGCTGCCCGTCAGCCGGGAAGCTCCGGACCCTAGCGCGCCCGGCCGGCCTTGACGAACTCGAGCGAGGCCTGGAACAGGTCGAGATCCTTTTCGTACTCGGCCGCCTCGGCGCGGTTGATCTGTATCCATTCCCTCGAACTCGCCATGCCGCCGGGCTGGAACGGGACGATATTGTCCCTCGAGAAGTGCAGTTCGGTCGCGGTGGCGACCGGCAGGCGCAGCCCCACGCCCTCGCCTGAGATGCAGGCGAACATCTTGTCGCTGACGAAGTAGGCGTCGAGGCCGTTGATTTTTCGCGCGCTGGCGCCCGGCAGCTTGAGCAGCAGCGCGTCGAGCTGCGCCTTGAGGCCGGGCTGCGAGGTATCGGTATTCAAATGAGATCCGCCGATCGCGTGGCAAAGAGGGCGCTGGAATCATAAACCATATTCAGTCCGGCATGACTCCCGTGATTGCCGACCCGCGCCGGGTTTCGTCCGGGTCGGGGCGCGGGCGCTCGACGCCCGCCTTCGACCCCGAAGCGGTCGTTTAAGGTGTAGATTGACTGCGAATTTCGGTCGATCGGACCCGGAATCGACATGCTCCCTCCCTCCAACGTCGGCGACATCGCGCACGTCATCCAGCTCGCCGTGGCCCCGGTGTTCCTCCTCACCGGCATAGGCACCCTGCTCGCGGTGCTGAGCGGCCGCCTGGGGCGGGCGGTGGACCGCGGTCGCGTGGTCGAAGATCTCGTCCCGGTATTCAGCGGAGAGGCGCTCGCCCTCGCGCAAGCGGAGCTCGTCCTGCTCTCGCGCCGCACCCGGCTCATCTACGCCGCCATCGTGCTTGCAGTGGGAAGCGCGCTTTTCGTATGCCTATTGATAGCGGTCGCCTTCATCGAAGCCTTCCTGGCGGTGAATCTCGCCCTGACGATCAGTGCGCTGTTCGTGCTGGCGATGCTCGCGCTGATCGCCTGTCTGGTCGCGTTCCTGCGCGAGATCTTCCTCGCCGTCACCAGCGCCCGCCGCGCGATGCGTCATCGAACCGGCGATCCGAAGGCTTGAGTCGGCCGGATTCTCGTTCCGCCGGTCCCGATCCGGCGGGCGTACGCGGGCGTGACGACAGGACCTCCGTACCCCGGAATGCGCGCTGTTTGACCTGCGTCAGTACGGCGCTATCCTGCGAGCCTAGCCTCGGTGGAGGGCGCGGAGGACCGCATGAGCCTGTTCGATCCCAAGGTGAACGAGGGCACGGCGACGCACCACGGCGCGGCGGGCGCCGCGGAGCGGCGCTTCGCGCCGCAGACGCTGGCGATCGTTCTCGCCGGCGGGCAGGGCAGCCGGCTGCTGCCGCTGACCGAATGGCGCGCCAAGCCCGCGGTCCCGTTCGGCGGCAAGTTCCGCATCATCGATTTCACGCTGTCGAACTGCGTCAATTCGGGTATCCGCAGGATCGGCATCGCAACCCAGTACAAGGCACAGAGCCTGATCCGTCACGTGCAGCGCGGCTGGTCGTTTCTCGACGGACGCTTCGGCGAGTTCATCGATCTGCTGCCGGCGCAGCAGCGCGTCACGGCGGAATGGTACCGGGGCACGGCCGACGCGGTGTACCAGAACCTCGACATCGTCCGCCGCCAGGCGCCGCATTTCGTGCTGGTGCTCTCGGGCGACCACGTCTACAAGATGGACTACGGGCGCCTGCTGGCCGAGCACGCCCGCTCGCAGGCCGACGTCACGGTCGCCTGCGCCGAGGTGCCGCTCGCCCAGTCCGGCCAGTTCGGCATCATGCAGGTCGACGAGCAGATGCGCATCGTCGCTTTCCAGGAAAAGCCGCCCACGACGACGCCGATCCCCGGGCGGCCCGGCGTCGCGCTCGGCAACATGGGGGTGTACGTCTTCAACGCGCCGTTCCTGTACGAGCAGCTGGTGCGCGACGCGCAGGACAAGGGCTCGGGCCACGACTTCGGCAGGGACGTGATCCCGCACATGGTCGGGCGCGGCTACCGCGTGAGGGCGCACGACTTCGTCACCAGCTGCGTCAACGTCGCCCGCGGCCAGGCGTACTGGCGCGATGTCGGCACGATCGACGCCTACTGGGAGGCGAACATGGACCTGGTTAGCGTCGTGCCCGACCTCAATCTGTACGACGCCCTGTGGCCGATCTGGACCTACCAGGAGCAGCTGCCGCCCGCGAAATTCGTGCTCGGCGAGGAGCACGGCGGCGGGAGCGTCGTCGACAGCATGGTCTCCGGCGGCTGCGTCATGAGCGGCTGCACCCTCAGGCGCGCGATGCTGTTTTCGGCGGTGCGCGTCGAGGAGGACGCGCGGGTCGAGGATTCGGTGATCCTGCCCAACGTGACCATCGGCCCGCGCGCGATCGTCAAGCGCGCCGTCATCGACCGCTATTGCCAGCTGCCCGCGGACATCCGGATCGGGGTCGATCTCGAGGAGGATCGCCGGCGCTTCTTCGTGAGCGAGGGCGGCATCGTCGTCGTCACCCCCGAGATGCTCGGCCTGAAGGTGCACCACCTGCGCTGAGCGGCGTGGCCGCCCCGACCCTCTCTTGACCTGAGTCAATACGCCGCCCGGCCGATGGCGTAGTAGTTGAAGCTTGCAGCCCGGGCGCCGTTCCGCGGGGGCGTCACCCGCCTCCGGGCCGGGAGCGTCGACGGGCGAAAGGAGGCCTCTCATGTCCATCGCTTATCGGGTGCAGGATTACATCGCCGAGCACGATCTCGCATGGGATCCGGTGCCGCACGGCGAAAGCCATAGCAGCCGGGAATTGGCGCGGCTCGCCCGCGTGCTCCCGGACCGGGTCGCCAAGGCGGTCGTGCTGGAGGACCGCGACGGATACGTCCTCGCCGTGGTCGCCGCCGACCGCCGGCTCGACGTATCGGAGCTCGACCTCGCGCTGCGGCGCGACCTGCGGCTCGCGGACGAGCGCAAGTTGCGCTCGCTGTTTACCGATTGCGCCCCGGGGGCCGTGCCGCCGGTGGGCCCGGCGTACGGAGTCCCGACGGTGTGGGACGAAAGCCTGGGCGAAAAGCCCGACGTCTACTTCGAAGGCGGGGACCACCACACCCTGGTGCACATGAGCGGCGTCGCCTTTTCCGAGC
>JBATEB010000252.1:0-1883 GCA_049663805.1 Burkholderiales bacterium
CATCACCACCAGCCCGGCGAACCACCGGGCGTTCATGCCGCCGAGGAACAGGATCGCGGTGGCGATCGCCGTGATCACGACGAAGGCGCCGAAATCGGGCTCGCGCAGCAGGAGCCAGCCGACCACCAGCATCACGCCGAAGATCGGCAGCAGCCCGCGCCTGAAACTGTGCATCAGCGCGAGTTTGCGCACGGTGTAATCGGCGGAATACATAACGACGAACAGCTTCATGAACTCCGAGGGCTGGAGGTTCGCGATCCCGAGCGAGAGCCAGCGCCGTGCGCCGTTGACCTCGCGACCGAAGCCCGGCAGAAGGAGCACGATCAGCAGGGCGACACCGAGCACGAACAGCAGGGGCGCCATCTGCTGCCACAACCGAACCGGCACCTGGAAGGCGAGCATTCCGCCGAGCACGCCCGTCGCCAGGAATATCGCGTGCCGCTGCAGGAAGTACGCCGGCTTCCCTCCGGTGAATTTGCTCACCTCGGCCATCGCGATCGAGGCGGAATACACCATCACCATGCCGAAGGTGAGCAGCAGCAGCGCCGCCCACAGCACCCCGCTGTCGTACTCGGCGAGCGGCGCGCGGCCCGGGCTAATGGCTCGCAGCATCGGTGACTTTCTCCACTGCAGCGCGAAAAACGTCGCCGCGATGCCGGTAGTCGCGGAACATGTCGAAGCTTGCGCACGCCGGTGAGAGCAGCACCGCGTCTCCCGGGCGCGCCGCCTGCGCGGCGAGGAAGACCGCTTCTTCCATGGACGAGGCGCGCCGGACCGGAATGCCGGCGCCCGCGACCGCCGCTTCGATCAGGGGCGCGTCGCGACCGATCAGCACCAGCGCGCGCGCCGAACGTGCGAGCGCGTCCTTCAAGGGCGAGAAGTCCTGTCCCTTGCCCTCGCCGCCGGCGATGAGAACGACCTTCGAGCCTTCGCGGGCGAGCCCCGCGAGCGCAGCGACGGTCGAGCCGACGTTGGTGCCCTTCGAATCGTCGAACCAGCTCACGCCCCCCGCCTCGCCCACCGGCTCGACGCGATGGGGCAGTCCCTTGAAGGCGCGCAGCGCGGCGACCTGGGGCGGGAGGGGCAGGCGCAGCGCCCCGCACAGCGCCAGCGCGGCGAGCGCGTTCGCGACGTTGTGCCGGCCGGCGAGCCTGAGCTCCCGCGCGGGGAGGATTGCGTTTTCGCCTTGCGCGAGCCAGGGCTCGCGCTCGCGCGCGACCACGCCCCAGTCCTGGGTGCGCCCCGCCGCTTCGAGACCGAAGGTGATCGACTTCCGTCCGGGGAGCGCCATCGAGAGGCTGCGCCGGTCGTCGCGGTTGAGCACCTGCACGCCCTCGCCTGAAAAGATGCGCGCCTTGGCGCGCGCGTAGTCCTCGATTCCGGAGTAGCGGTCGAGATGGTCCTCGGTGACGTTGAGGACCGTGGCCGCGTCGGCGGCGAGCGACCGCGTGGTCTCGAGCTGGAAGCTGGAGAGTTCCAGCACCCACGCTTCCGCCGGGCGGCCTGCGTCCTCGCGGCGCATCAGCGCCTCCAGGGCGGGCGGCCCGATGTTCCCGGCGACCTCGCAGTCGGCCCCCGCCGCTCGCGCCATCGCTCCGGCGAGCGCGGTAACGGTGCTCTTGCCGTTGGTTCCCGTGACGGCGACCATGCGCGCGGTCCGCCCCGACACGGCTTGCGCGAACAGCTCGATGTCGCCGACCACCGGTATTCCGGCGCCCGCGGCGCGGCGCACCAGCGGTTCGGACAGGGGCAGGCCGGGGCTGATGGCAACCAGGTCGACGCCCCTGAAGGCCTCCTCGCGCAGCGGGCCGCACTCGACCGCGACGGCGGGAAGCGTGCGGCGCAGTTCCGCGAGCCGGGGCGGCACGGCGCGCGTGTCGGCG
>JBATEB010000253.1:0-4253 GCA_049663805.1 Burkholderiales bacterium
CCTTCGCCCGGGTCACGTCCTTGTCGTTCAACTTGATGCCGACGTTGCGCGGCAGCCCGTAGGTCTCGGGGTCGGCGCTCGAGAGGCCGATGAACTTGGCCTTCGGGATCGCCATCCGCTCGCTCTCGAACGCGAGGTTGATCGAGCCCTGCTTCACGACCGAGTAGATGTAGTAGCCCCATGGGTCGTTGTCGACGAGGACGTAGACGGGAATCTTGTACTCCTCGTGCAGACGCCGGGCGAGCCGTCGCACGCCGCGCGGGGGCTGGCCATTGCCGGTGAGGAGCACGCAGTTGTACCGGCGCCAGAACTTGTCCTCCGAAAGCCGGTTCCACTGGGTGCCCTTCTCGACGAGCAGGACGAAGTCGGCGGTGCACTTCCGGATCTGGATGAACTCGGGCTCGACGATGGAGGGCACCGAGTAGCCGCCCTTCCCCAGGCGCGCGCAGTCCACCCGGTCGCCGTCGTCGCTGAAGACGACCGGCCCGACGATGCTGCCGGCGTTCTCCGCGCGCACGTGAAGCTCCTCGCGCAGCGCGGCCAGCGTCACCTCGAGGTCCTCGATCAGCGGGTCGGACTCGTTCTGGTTGTCGAAGGTGTTCTCGTGCGAGTCCTTCATCGTGTGCTTGGTGCGGTAGTAGATCTCCCGCAGCGACGTCGTCAGGCTCGCGCGCTGCAGCTCGGCCAGGGCGTCGGCGACCAGCACCGTCTGCATGAATTTCTTCGCCATGCCGACGTTGAAGAACGTGCGCTCCTGCCTGCGCCTGCCCATCTCGATGATGCCGCGCTTCGCGTTGAAGTTGACGTTGGCGAGGCTGCGCACCGGGATAGACAGCGACGGGTCGCGGCTGCGGCCGGCGGCCTCGATCACAGTATCGGCCACGCCGACGAGCTTCTTCTCGACCGGGGTGGGTTTTCTTGCGCTTGCTTTTGCCATGGCTTATCTCTTTCTGCGTTTGGCCGGCCTGGGTTTCTTCTTCGCCGCTTTCTTCACCTCTTTCGCCGGCGCAGGCTCTTCCGGCGGGCTCCCCTCGGGGACGTTCTGCGCACCGGGGGCCTCGCCCTCCGTCCCCTCGGGGGTGACGACGATCGAATTCGGCAGACCTTCGGGGCCGCTCTCGTGGCCGAGGATCTCGTCGGTCCTGGCCCCGCCGGTCCGCTTCAGGGCAATTCTCTGTAGCTGGTTCCTGAGCTTCTCCTTCGCCAGCTTGCCGCCCTTCAACCGCGCGCACGCCTCGACGACCTCTTCGATGTACAGCTCGAAGATATTGCGCCGGCGGAACTCGCTCTTGGCCCGCTCGCGCCGCCGCAGGAACACCCCGAGCCGGCGCCCGCACTCCTGGAGCGCGAGCCTCATCTCCTTGCGGATCTCGTCGTAGTCGGCGATCGCCTCCTTGGACTCGCTGGTGAACGGCACCCAGACCGAAGCCATGTGGACGAACACCACCATGGGCCCGGCCGGAAGCGCCCCTCGGGACTGCGACACGCCGTAATTCCGCCAGCCGGTCTCGAGCACCGACTTGTACGCGGCGCACGCCGCCTGCTGATAGAGCAGCGGAACGCGGTTGGCGTAGCGGATGACGCGGGCGAGCTCGCTGTCGCCCTCCTGCTGCTCGCCCTCGGCGAGCGGCTCGGGCGGAGCTTCCGCGCCTCTCGCCGCCTGCTCGGGGCCCCTGCCGAACGCGAGGCCCGCCTCGATGATGAAGGGATTGCCGCGATACACGGCGGGCGAGCGGGTCACCGCCGTATAGAAGTCGCCCTTGATCTGCTGGTAGAGACCATGGAGGATCGCCTTCTCGCCGATCGGCACGATGCAGTTCGAAGGCGGCGCCATGATCCTGGTGGACTGGATCGCCTTGTAGAGCGCCTCGGCGTCGGCGGCGCGGATGTTGCGCGGCTTCGCATCCGGCGAAAACCTGGCCGTCCTGCAGATCTCCTGGGCGACGGCCGGGGACACCCGGCTGAAATCGGCGGCCAGGAACCCCGAGAGCGAGCGGCTCTTCGTGTCGTGGAGCATGCGAAGGAGAATCCCGAACTCGATGCCGTAGGGATGCGGCTTGATCTCCTTCGGCTGGGGCGGCAGCTCCGCTATCGTCCGCGGATACTCCCGCGTCTCGCCCTCCGGCGTGCGGTAGACGAGCCGCACGTGCGGGTTGGCGATGGCCACCTGCTCGAGAAATTCGTCCACCGAGGCGCGGCCCTTCTGGTAGCGCCCCTCGATCTCCAGCGCCACCTGCGTCCCGCGCGGGTGGTCCCAGTCGATTTTCTTGTTCTCGAAAATCCTCGGCTCGTTCTTCTTGGTGTCGATCTGCAATTCGAAGTAGTGGGCGGGGCCCCTCGCGCCGGTGCGCGAGGTGATTCTCACGGGCTTCCCCGTGGTCAGCTGGGCGTACATGCCGGCCGCCGAGATGCCGATGCCCTGCTGGCCGCGGCTCATGCGGAGGCGATGGAACTTCGAGCCGTAGAGGAGCTTGGCGAAGATCGGCGGAATCTGCGCTCGGACGATGCCCGGGCCGTTGTCGATGACGGTGATGCGGAAGCGCGTCGCCTGGCTCGCCGGCGGGGGCGGAGCCCCGTTGCCCGCCGCGACCTCCACGTTCACGAGGATCTCGGGAAGGATCCCGGCTTCCTCCGCGGCGTCGAGCGCGTTGTCGACGGCTTCCTTGACGCAGGTGAGGAGCGCCTTGCGCGGGTTGTCGAAGCCGAGCAGGTGGCGGTTCTTGGTGAAGAACTCGGAGACCGAGATCTCCCGCTGCCGGGCCCCCATCTCGACGGCGGAGAGGGTCGTAGGGGGCTTGGCTGGCTTTGCCTCGGCGGCCTGGGTTTCTGGGACCTTAGTGTGGCGAGCCTTGGCGGCGGTGGCCCTTGGCGAAGGCCTGGGGCGCCTGGCCGCCGAGGCCTTGGAGCGGGCCTTGGGTTTGGACCTGGCGCGGGTTTTGAGCGTGGCTTTAGGCATCGCGATCACTGAGAGTACCAGCAATCACCCCCGCGCTCAGGCCCGCGACGGCGGCTTGGGCTTCCTCGCGAACAGGAAAAAGAGCGACCCCATCCCCGCGAGGAGCGCGAGGATGGTGAACCCCATACGGTAGTTCCCGGTCAGGTCGGCGAGGACGCCCGCGATCATCGGGCCGCCGATCTGTCCGATCACGATGATCATGTACGACAGACCCAGGATCATGCCGATCGCCGCGCGCCCGAAGTAGTCGGCCCGGATCGCCTGCATGAAGGGCCCTCGCAATCCCCAGGCGACCCCGTGCAGCAGGGCGAAGCCGATCACCATGGTCGCGGCGACCGCGTAGGTGAGGAGCAGCAGCCCCGCCATGTGCATCAGCATGCAGACCGCGGCGACGAAGCGCTTCTCGAACCGGTCGCCCACCGCCCAGCCGATCGCGACGCCGCCGATCTGTCCGACCACCATGAGCGTGATGACGAGCGCGGCGCGCTCGACCGAATAGCCGAGCCCCTCCTTCATGTGCGTGATGGCGTGCACGTTGACCGCGTGCACGACCAGCAGCGCGAATGCGTGGCCGAGTGAGATCAGCCAGAACGCGCCCGTGCGCAGCGCCTCGCGCGCGGTGAAGTCGCGGCTGTCCTGCAAAGGCGCCGTGGCCCCCGGGACATCCGCCCGCGGGCGCCCCCCATCGACCGTCTCGCCGTGGTCCTCCGGCCGCCGGCGCATCGCCATCGCGAGCGGCAGGCCGATCGCGATATACGCGACGCCCGAGGCGAAGGCGGTGACGCGCCAGCCGTAGGTCGAGAGCGACCAGGCCACGACCGGGACGAGCAGGCCGCCCGCCGCGAGCCCGAGCGACAGGCTCGACAGCGCGCGCGCCCGGTAGCGGTCGAACCAGTGGATGAGAGCCACGTTGATCGGGAAGAAACCGCAGAGGCTGGAGCCGATCGCCATCACGACGAACGCGCCGTAGAAGCCGAGCAGCGAGTCGATCGAGGACAGCAGCATGAAGCCGATGCCGAAGACCACCACCCCGACGCGGATCGGCCCCTGCGGGCCGAAGCGGTCGATGATCCAGCCGAGGAGCGGCCCGAGGATCGCCGCCTCCATCTGCTGCAGTGCCGCCGCGCCGGAAAGCGCGGTCTTGCTCCAGCCGCGCTCGTCTTGCAGCACCGCGACGTAGGCGCCGAAGGACTGCATCAGCAGCGCGGATTGCAGGAACTGCAGTCCGCTGCCGGCCGCAACCATCCACCAGCCGTAGAAGATCCTTTTCGCCATCGCTCGCATCGCCGCGCTCCGG
>JBATEB010000254.1:0-6890 GCA_049663805.1 Burkholderiales bacterium
GAACAGTTGGGGGCGGGATTTTTTGTCGCTTGCCTCTTCTCGTCGTCAGAGCCTCGTCGTCAGAGCAGTCGTAAGGCCAGCAACCCGGGAGCTCGATCTTTGCCGGCCCTCAGATCGACAAGATCTCTACGTGAATGGGGCAGACCCGATCTGGCTTGTCAGGTAAAACCCTACACACATGTCCGGAGTTACCCGACACTCTCCCTAGACCTGAGTCGTGACGAGGAATTAGGCGGCGGCTTTGCAAGAGTGTCGGATGGAGATAGCATGACAACACACACCGACCGACACCACCGCCAAACATCGGACGGCGGGAATTCTCGCACTCCGGGCGCCTCCTTGGCGTGACCGTCGAGCGCGTGCCGCCCTGCCTGGCTCCGGTCTCTGAAGGACTTCGTCAAACACCTACGCGCAGCAAACAGTAAGCCGGACCACCACCAAGACGCCGGCTAACGAGCGAATCAAACTTCCCAACATTCGAGGGAGAACGTCGTCATGGCCCTGACCACGCTGAAGATCTTTCCACCGATCGGGATCGCCCGGCTTGGCGACAGCCCGGAGTTTTTCATCGGACCCGAGCGGCCCGGCGACCTGACGCCGCCGACCGACGGCTACCGCGATGCCTCGTGCCGGATCAAGCGCCAGGGGGCGCGCTTCCGCCTCTACGCTTACGACGAAAACGGGCAGTTGATGCTCGACAACGGCAAGCCGAAGGAGATCACGCTTGCCGACGGCGCCATCTCGTGGACCGTCGAGCTGGCGAACACGAAGGCATCCTGGCAACGGTTCGTGGGGCACTCGGAAAGCCCGAACTTGCGCAATGCCTCGGTCGCCAATCGCGCCACGCTGGAGATCACGCCGGGTGCCCGCACGCTGAACGGTCCGAACCAGGCGGCGGCATTCAATACCGGACAATTCCTCGGTAAGTTCGTCGCGCTCGGCGACATGCACACCGACACTAACGGCCGCTGCATCGTCGTGGCGGGCCATGGGACTTCGGGGTCGGTGCCGGCGGGCCTCGCAATCACGAACTACGCGAACAACGACGGCTGGCACGACGACGTGGCCGACGGCCCGGTCAAGGCGACCGCGGTCATCAACGGGCAAACCTTCGTCGCGACGCCGGCCTGGGTGATCTGTGCCGCGCCGAAGTTCGCGCCGTCGATCCAGAGCATCACCAGCTTGTACGACATGCTGGCCCAGGTCGCGGTCGACAACGGGCTGCTGCCGCAGCCCGCACTGCCCTCGCTGACGCGCGACATCTTCCCGACCCTGAAGCGCACGCGCGACCTGGCCGCGGTGACCAGCGTGGCCGCCAACCATCACGGCACGTTCGACCTCGCCAACCCGCAGAACATCGCCCAGTCGACGCGCCAGTTCATTCTTTCCCGTCTGCGCAATCCGAACAACCTCGGCGCTTCGGTCTCGGCCAACATGCCGCTGCTGCTCGACGACGACGCCGGCACGCAGTACGCAGTGACCCCGCTGCAGTACCGGGCGATGCAGGCGTGGGTAGGCCAGCCCGGTGTCGACTGGATCGACGACTGGGCCGGGCCGCCCGCGGTGCCGGCCGACATCACGCCGGACGGCCTCACCCTCGCGGCGCTCGAGCCCTGCGTCGGGGGTGCGTTTTTCCCCGGGATCGAGGGCGGGTGGCGCCTGCGCGAGGTCTACGGTTACGTCGAGCCGTTCCGGCTCGATCCGGCCGGCCGCCAGGCGGGCGACGTCACCAAGCAGATGGCCGTCCCGTGGCAGGCCGACTTCCTGCTCTGCCGCAAGGAGAACCACGGCCAGTGGTACGGGTGGTGGCCGGCGCAGCGGCCCGACGACGTGTTGCCCGAATCCGGCGGCACGGTGCGCAACTGGGCGGACATCATCGGCAACTACCAGGCGATGGTCGACGACTGGTCGAAGCTCGGTTTCGTGCTGGAGCGCAACGGTCAGCTCGTCGAAACCGACCGCCGCGTGGTGTGCCGCGGCCTGTCGCTGATCACGGACAAGTCCAGTTTTGGCTCCAACGAGGTGGCGGCAAGGCTCGCGGCGCAGAACCCTGCGACGTTCCCCGCGAGCCTGTACGTGATCGCCGAGGGATTCCTGCCGGCCGAACTCGGCATCACGGGACCGAATCCGACGCCAGCCCAGCTGCTGTCGATCGCGCCGGCGATCACCTTTGCGCGGACCGATGGCACGGCCGTGCCCGGCATGACTGCCGTCCCCGAGGCGCTGCTGATGCAGGTGTCGCCGCCGCCCGCCACCCTGCAGCAACGTTTCACGTTCGTCTACCGGGTCGAGTTTGCGAGCATCGCGGCGTTTTCCGTCAACGGTCTGCCGGTCGAGACGCAGGCCATCAACGCGACCGCGACGCGCAATGCGCTCAATCGCAGCTTCACGTCGCTCGGCCACCTGATGCTGTACCAGCAGCCGAATCCGTACCTGCTCGACGGGCCGGTGGCCTGGTTGAGCACGGACCTGCGGGTGTTCAAGGTCACCGAAGGCGACCAACCGTTCAGCAATCTCACCGGCGCCGCGGTCGGCAATACGCCGCAGGCGGCGCTCTCGTTCCTCGACCAGCTGATCGTGCAATTCAACGTGCCGCCGGCCGGTACGCATCCGTTCGACACGATCAACCCCGACCCCGCGGTGTCGCAACTGGAGTTGTCGCGCCAAGTGGGCGGCAAGCGTGTCTTTAACTTCGCGGTGGCCAAGGTGCGCTACCGCGCGCAGACGCTGCCGGCCAACAACGTGCGCGTGTTCTTCCGCCTGTTCACCACCGCTGCCACCGGCATGGAATACGATGCGCAGTCAACCTACCGGCGCACCTCGTCGCCGACAGCGCCTGGCGCATTGCTAGGGGTGCAGGCCGGATACGTCGTGACCATCCCCTGTTTCGGGCGCGCGCGGGTGGACACTTCGACCACCAACCTGCAGGCGCAGACGGATGACCTGAACGTACGCAACTTGTCGCCTGCCGGGGCGAACGAATCGATCGGCTACTTCGGTTGCTGGCTCGACTTCAACCAGACCGAAGCGCAGTTCCCGCGCACGGTCAACGCGGGTCAGGAGGACGGCCAATGGGCCGCCGGCCGGCTCTCGATCCAGGAACTGATCCGAGGCCAGCACCAGTGCCTGGTGGCCGAAGTATGGTTCGACGACCGTTCGATCGACCCGGGCACGAGCCCCGCGAGCAGCGAAAGCCTGGCGCAGCGCAACCTGGTGATCGCCGAGTCCGACAATCCTGGCGGGCCGGCCACGCATACAGTGCAGCACACGTTCGAGATCAAGGCGACGTCGCCGCAGCCGACGCGGACCGCGTTGCTCGCGCGCTGGAACGGTCCGGACATCGAAGCCGCAGCGACGGCGCGGTCCTCGGACTGGTTCGAGCCGGGACCGGACGAGCTGATGATCCGCTGGGGCACGCTTCCGCGCGCGTCGCGGCTGATGGTTTACGTGCCGGATCTGCAAGCGGACCAGATCATCGAGATGGCCCGCCGCCGCATGGATACGCCGCGCCTGGTCAAGGTCGACGATCACACCCTGGAGTGCGAGCCCGGCGACGTTACCTACATCCCGCTGCCCGAAGGGCGCCAACGCAACAGTCCCGCGTTGCTGACCGTGACGCTGCCCGACGACGTGCAGCGCAAGCAGCTGTTCGACGCCTCGGTACACCAGGTCTCCGGGTTCCCGCGCGCGATCCTCGGCGCGTTCCAGGTGCGCATTCCGGTCAGCGACAAGGCGCTGCTGCTCGAGCCCGAGGTGCGCAAGCTGTCGGTGCTGCGTCACATCGCGCGCGCGATCCCGCTCGACGATCCGTGGCACGCGGTGTTTCGGCGCTACCTGGACCAGGTCGCGGCCCGCGTCGATGGATTCGGCGGCGATTCGACCCAGGTGGCGCCGTCGCCCGATGGAACCGGTCGCGACGAGGCGGCCGAACGTTGCCGGCGGAACGCGGGCGGTTTCGTGCTGCTGCTGGCACTGACGGTGCTGCTGGGCGGACTGGGTACGCTGGTGCCGCTCGCGCTGCTGGCCGGTGCAGGCGCCTGGTGGTTCGGGGCGCGGTGGTGGAAACGTTGTGCACCCGGATTCTGTCGCCTGCTCACCGGCGCTGGAACCGGCCTGGCAATCGGCGCGGGCCTCCTCGCGGTCGTTTTGGGACTCGGCCTCGGTGCTTCCTGGACCGCGGGTTGGTGGGCACTGTGCATGATTGCCGCGGGCGCGGTCCTGGGGTTGGCGTGGTGGCGAAACTGCCTTGCGCTGCCGAACGGGCCGTGAACGAACCGACAATGCCGGTCGGCAAGCGCCGATTCGATGTGGTCGTGGCTGGCGGCGGGCCGGCCGGCTGCACGACGGCGCAATTGCTGGCGCGAGCCGGGCTTGCGGTCGCCCTGGTGGAGCGCGGCGACTATGTCGCACGGCGCATCGGGGAGACGCTGGTCCCGACGATCTCGACCGTGCTGGCCCCGTTGGGTCTTTGGGAGATGTTCGTTGCACTGCGCCCGCTCGCGAGTGCGGGGCGGCGGATTCTGTGGGGCGAAGACGAGCCCACGCACGTCGTCGGACTGTTCAATCCTTATGGTGGTGGATGGCATGTCGATCGCGCTGCGTTCGATCGGATGCTGTTCGACGCGACGAGTCGCGCGGGGGTAGTTGTTTTCAGTGCGACACGTATCGAGGCAACGGCGCGCGACGCTTCGGGCTGGACGCTGCGAATCGCGCCAGCAGGGTCGACCCGAGCAGTCGTCGAGCTCGGTGCGGCACTGCTGGTCGACGCGACGGGGCGGCGCGCCTCGCTCGCGCGCCGTTTCGGCGCGGTGAGGCAGGGCTCGCCGGCGATGCTGGCGACCGTGACATGGCAACGTTGGGCGGAGCCGTCGTCGACGCAGGCGCTGATCATCGAAATCGAAGCGACCGAGGCAGGATGGCGCTATGTCGCGCCGCAGCCCAACGGCGAGCGTGTCCAAGTGGAGCTGGCACAGCCAAGGCAGAGGATCGATGCCCGCAACAACGCAGCTGCGTCGCGGGTGCGTGTCGGCGCGGGCCAACCGGCGTGGGCGTGCCCCGGCAAGGCGCAGCGGCTGGCCTTTCACGCATGTCGCGCCGAATCGTCGCTGCTCGAGCCCTGCGCCGGCGCTGGTTGGTTGGCGGTCGGTGACGCCGCCTTGACCATCGACCCGCTGTCCGGCGACGGTGTGATGCGCGCGATGGCCATGGCCGGCCTGGCCGCGCGCTCGGTGGTCGCCACACTCAGCGGCCGGTCGAAGAGCGAGGTCGAGGCCTACCAGGACGCGGTGGGAACCTGTTTCAGGCAGTACCGCAACTCCGAGGCGTACTTCTACGAACGCGAGCGCCGCTGGCCACAGGCGCCGTTCTGGCGGGAACGAAACCGCTCGGGCCATGCGCTGTTCTTGCGCCATTAGGGGACAGCGATCGTCGCGCCCGTCGGGAAGCGTGTCGGCTCGGCCAGGTCTTCGCCGGTTCCCGGGCAGCCGCAGCAATTCCCGCTGGAGCCACCAAACGGTGCGCGACGCGAAGCGCACGGAATTACCGGATTTCCTTGGGCTTCTCTCGACTCGTTCTGGTGGAGGCGGCGGGAATCGAACCCGCGTCCGCAAGTCCTCCACAGTCAGGTCTACATACTTAGCCTGGTCATTTGGGTCTCGCCTCGCGCCCGCCGACCGGCAGGCTGACGCTCAGCCAGCCGCTTCGACGGATCCCCCCGGCCAAGCGGCCAGACCGGGAAGAGAGGCTGATGTAAATGACGCTGCACTCCCTTGCGGGAGCCTAGCCCATCAGCAGGCTAGTGCAGCGTCTCGCCGGTATTAGGCGGCGAGAGCGAAACGCTCGTCGTTGGCGTTTGTAAGTATTCCAGATGGATTTACGAGGTCACTGGTCCTCGGTATGCCCTGCGCTGCTTCGATACCCGCGTCGAAACCAGGTCGCCCCCGATTCCGCAAGCAGTGGATTATCCCATAGATGGCGCCGAATCCGGCGGCTTCAATGCTCTCGAGAGCTATTTCGGCATCGCTTCGCCGCCCTCGATCATCACCAATTCGTTTTCGCCGGCGTTGTTCCTGCGACGGAAGGCCGCGGCTTCCTGGTATTCCCTCGAGTTGAAGCAGGCGACGCCCTGTTCCAGCGTCGGAAACTCGATCACGACGAAGCGATTGAATTTCCCGGGACCCTCGAGGATTTCGAAGCGGCCGCCGCGCGCGAGCACCCGGGCGCCGTACCTGGCGAGGATCGCCGGGACGCGGTCGGTGTACTTCCTGTATTCGACGGGATCGTTTATTTTCGCGCGGGCTACCCAATAGGCCGGCATGGCTTGCCCCTCCTAGGTTACGAGATTCACTATTTCGCCGGGAGCGGATGCCACGGCGTCGCCTCCCCATTCGTTCGGATCGGCGCCCTCGCCGAGATACCCCCAGCCCGCCGCCGCGAAGCGCATGCCCGCGGCGAGCGCCGCCTGCGCGTCGCGCAGGTCGTCGCCGACGTAGAGACAGGTCGTCGCCGGGAGCGAAAGCAGCTCGGCGGCGCGCAGCAGCGACGCCGGGTGCGGCTTGATGTGCGCAGTCGAGTCGCCGCTCACCACGCAGGCGGCGCGGCGATCGAGCCCCAGCGTCCGAAGGAGCGGCCCGGTGAACCGCTGCGCCTTGTTGGTGACGATGCCCCAGGGGAGCTTGCGCGCCTCGATCGTCTCGATCAACTCGGGAATGCCCGCGAACAGCCGCGTGTCGACGCAAAGATTCTCCGCATACAGCTCGAGGAAACGATCGCGCAGCGCCTCGTAGCCCTCGCTCCCGGGCGTCGGGCCGAGGCCGACCTCGATCAGGCCGCGCGCGCCGCTCGAGGCGTGCGCGCGCATGATTTCCATCGGCAGCGGGTCGAGGCCCCGC
>JBATEB010000255.1:0-1848 GCA_049663805.1 Burkholderiales bacterium
ATGACCGGCGTGACGACCGACACCGGGGTTTCGCGGTATACCTGAGGGAAATCTGTCATTGGCAGGGGCCTGTCCAAAATGACGGCATCGATGCGGACCCTTCCCGTTCGTGGCGGCCCGGGCAGATGCGTTCGCCGCTCTTGCCGGCACCGTCCGCCAAACGCCGCGTTATCGACAGGGTTGATCCGTTCAAAAATTCTCCGTGTAGAACAACTTTTTATAGGATCGTGGGCATCACGGTCTGTGCGGTGTCGTACACAAGGCGTCAGCGCCGGACAGTCGGAATCCGCCCCGGGCCGTGTACCGGCGCCGACGATGCTCGGCGAATCCGTGCTCGTTGCCCGAAGGAGTTCGAGCGTCGCAGCGCGCCTCGCCGATCCCGGGAATCCTGTTTTTCTCGCGCGTGAAATCCTGTCGGCGCGCGGCGACAGGTCGTCGAGAAGATTCCCCTGTTTTGAGGCGACGGATTTTCGCGTTCGGGACGCGCCGACAAGTCCAGAGTAAAGAAGACCCTGCGGCCAGGCGCCCCTCGCGCAAAGCGGCATTAATGCACCTTTGAACGTGCGCTGGCGCATAGACAATGAACTAAAGCTGTGATTCAGACTCGTACGTGGGCTACCGCACAGAAGACCCCGCTACAAGGGCTAGGTAGCAAACCCCCGCGCCCCAGTGTGATTGCACCCGAGAAGTGTGAATACGGGCAAAGGATCCGCGAAGGATCGACGCAATCCGCAATCACAGTGAGGTTCCAATGAAGGCCATTCATCCGGGTTTTGTTTCTCGAGCATTTCAGGCGATCGCGCTCGCGGTACTCCTTGCGGCAGGAGCTGCTTCCAACGCGACGGCAGCCGGGTACTTCGTGCAGTCGGGGAAGGTATTCGATGCGAGCGGGCAGGAGATCCAGATCCGCGGTATCAACCATTTTGGCTTCAATTCCCTGATCCTGCAGCCGCAGTTTCTGTGGGCGATGGGCTGGAAAGAGCAAATCGCGCAGATGAAGAGCCTGGGGTTCAACGCCATCCGCGTGCCCTTCGTGCCCGACACGCTCTACAACACCACGCCGGTGGATCAGCTGGTCTACGTCAATCCCACTCTCAATCCGGAACTGATCGGCAAGACTCCGCTGCAGGTTCTGGACCTGTGGATGGCCGAGGCCGATCGTCAGGGCATGTACGTTCTGCTCAACTTCTACAGCGTGTCGAAGCAGGTGCAGTACCCGACGTGGTTCCTGTCCAACCCGGCCGATTTCAACCTGACCTATAACAAGCAGGCCTACACCCGGGAGAACTGGGCGCGCGACCTCGCCGTTGTCGCCCAGCGCTACGCCCATCTGAGCCACTTCCTCGGCCTGGATCTGTACAACGAGCCCCATGACCTGGTGCGCTGGAGCAGCGGAGACGCGAACGTCACCAACCCGGTTTACTTCTGGAAGGAAGCGGCGGAATTCGCCGCCGCGGCGGTGCTGGCGGCCAACCCCAAGCTGCTCATATTTGTCGAGGGCAGCAACGGCAACTATGACGGCGTCGAGAACTCGAATCTCTCCATCAACTGGGGCGAGAACTTTCAGCCCGAAGCCTACAAGCCGCTCAACATCCCGGCCGACAAGCTGGTGCTCAGCCCACACAGCTACGGGCCGGACGCGTTCATGAAGACCTCATTCAGCGCTTCCAACTTCCCGGCCAATCTGCCGGCGGACTGGGACACGCTGTTCGGCCAGCTCTATCCGACGCGTGCGGTCGTGATCGGGGAATTTGGCGGCTACTACGGCACCGGACCGACCGCGCAGCAGGACGTCACCTGGCAGAACGCTTTTGTGCAGTATCTTCAAAGCAAGGGCATCCGCAACAG
>JBATEB010000256.1:0-16924 GCA_049663805.1 Burkholderiales bacterium
GAATCGAATCGTGGTTCCCGTATGTGCTCGCGCTGGCGTTCCTGCTGATCAGACCCGAGGGCCTGTTCGGCGAGCGCCGCATCGACCGGGTCTGAGGAGCGAGCCGTGTTCTACCGCGAAGCCGGGCAGTTCAAGACCCGCTATTCCGAGGACCAGCAGCTGTTCCCGATCCGGCAGGATCGCATCGCGATGGCGGTGCTGCTCGCGGTCGCTTTCATCGGCGTGCCGCTCGCCGCGACGACGCCCGCCGTCGCCCGCCTGATCGATTTCAACTACTGGTTCAGCGGGGTGCTGATTCCGTTCCTGATCTTCTCGCTCGCCGCGCTGGGCCTGAACATCCTCACCGGCTATGCCGGGCAGCTTTCGCTCGGCACCGCCGCGTTCATGGCGGTGGGGGCTTTCGCCGCCTACAATTTCGAGCTGCGCGTGCCCGGCCTTCCCATGCTGGTGTCCTTCGCGCTCGCGGGGGTGGTGGCCGCGCTGGTCGGTATCGTTTTCGGCTTGCCGAGCCTGCGCATCAAGGGCTTCTACCTCGCGGTGGCGACCCTGGCCGCGCAGTTCTTCGTCGTCTGGGCGCTGACCAAGTTCGCCTGGTTTTCCAACTACAGCACCTCCGGGGTCATCACCGCGCAGAAAATCGTCGTTTTCGGCTACACCTTCGATACGCCGGTGAAGCGCTACCTGCTGGTGCTGGCGATCGTTGCGCTCATGGCGCTCGCCGCGAAGAACATGGTGCGCGGCGCCGTCGGCCGGGCCTGGATGGCCGTGCGCGACATGGACGTCGCGGCGGAAGTGATGGGCATTCCCATGGTCAGGACCAAGCTGCTCGCCTTCGCCGTCAGTTCCTTCTATTGCGGTGTGGCCGGCGCGCTCTACGCTTTCGCCTACCTGGGCACGGTCGAGCCGGCGGGGTTCGAGCTCGAGCTGTCCTTCCGCATCCTCTTCATGATCGTCATCGGCGGCGTCGGCAGCATCCTCGGGTCCTTTCTCGGCGCGGCGTTCATCGTGCTCATTCCGATCTTCCTCGACCTTTCGGCCACCTCGATCGAGCGCACTTTTGCCCTGGCGCTTCCCGCCGGGCTGGTGTCGAACCTGACGCTCATCCTTTTCGGGGCCCTGATCGTGTTTTTCCTGGTGGTCGAGCCCCTCGGGCTCGCGCGCCTGTGGCAGATCGCCAAGGAGAAACTGCGGCTCTGGCCGTTTCCCCACTGAGAGACGGGGGTTTTCTCCCGCGGCGGGAATTGGGCTATATTAGTCGCGGCCAGCGGCATCCCGCAGCACCCGTGCCGTCGGCAGATTCCATCCAAGGAGGGTTTCCAATGTTGCGGAAAATCAGTCAGGCGGCGCTGCTCGGCGCGGCGGCGCTCGCGGTTTCAGGAACGGCGTACTCCCAGAAGGAGCAATTCATCCCAATGAACGGCTACTGGGTCGGACCGTATGCCGCCGGGGGGTCGGGCATCTTCGGCGGCTTCATCGACTACGTCAACATGATCAACGCCCGCGACGGCGGCATCAACGGCGTCAAGATCACCTACGAGAAGTGCGAGACGGAGTACAACAACGCGCGCGGCGTCGAATGCTACGAGCGCACCAAGAAACGCGGGCCGACGGGAGCGTCGCTGGTCCATCCGCTCTCGACCGGCATCACCTATTCGCTGATCGACAAGGGGACCGCCGATCACATTCCGATCGTCTCGATCGGCTACGGCCGCACCGACGCTTCCGACGGGCGCGTTTTTCCGTGGGTCTTTCCGCTCATCACGAACTACTGGAGCCAGAACACCGCCAAGATCAAGTTCATCGGCATGAAGGAAGGCGGGATGGACAGGTTGCGGGGCAAGAAGATCGTGAACCTGTACCACGATTCGGCCTACGGCAAGGAAACCATCCCCGTGCTCGACGTGCAGGCGAAGAAGTACGGCTTCGAGGTGACCCACATCCCGGTCTCCCATCCGGGCAACGAGCAGCAGGCGCAGTGGCTGCAGGTCCGCCAGATCCGGCCCGACTGGGTGATCCTGCGCGGCTGGGGGGTGATGAACCCGACCGCGCTCAAGGCGGCGGCGAGGGTCGCCTTCCCGCGCGATCACATCGTCGGCGTGTGGTGGAGCGGCGCGGAGGAAGACGTGATTCCGGCGGGGGACGCCGCCAAGGGCTATATCGCCGCGGCGTTCAACGTTTCCGGCGCCAACTACCCGGTGGTCAGGGAAATCGAGAAATTCGTCTACGCCAAGGGCAAAGGGGAAATGGAAGACCGTTCCCGGATCGGCAGCATCTACTACAACCGCGGCGTGGTGTTCGGGATCATCTCGACCGAAGCGATCCGGACCGCCCAGCAGCAGTACGGCAAGGGCAAACCGATGACCGGCGAGCAGGTTCGCTGGGGCCTGGAGCATCTGAACATCGACGACAAGAAGCTGAAACTGCTCGGCGCGACCGGTTTCATGCAGGCGCTCAAGGTCTCGTGCACGGACCACGAAGGCGGCGGAGCGGTGAAGTTCCTGCAGTGGGACGGCCGGAAATGGAACCCGATCACCGACTGGATCGCTTCCGATCAATCCATCGTACGGCCGATGATCGAGGAGTCCGCCGCGAAACACGCCAGGGAAAAGGGCATCACCCCGCGCGACTGCAGCAAGGAGGGCTGAGGCCCTCCCCGGTGGGGCGGCGAAAGGGTCGGGGAACGGAACCCGGCCCTTCGCGCTCTTGAACCTCCCCGGGTCGACGCACCGCCGATCCGATTCATGTCCGCTCTTCCTGACCCCGGGCAGCCCGAGGCCTTTCTCGGCGTCAACAACATCGAGGTCATCTACGATCACGTGATCCTGGTGCTGAAGGGTGTTTCGCTCTCGGTGCCCGAAGGGAAAATCGTCGCGCTGCTCGGAGCCAACGGCGCGGGCAAGACGACCACGCTGAAGGCGATCTCCAACCTGTTGCGCGCCGAGCGGGGCGAGGTCACCAAGGGGACGATCGTATTCCGCGGGCGGCGGGTGGAGCGGCTCGAGCCCGCCGAGCTGGTGAGGCTGGGGGTGGTGCAAGTGATGGAAGGGCGCCACTGCTTCGCTCACCTCACGGTCGAGGAGAACCTGCTCACCGGCGCTTACACGCGCAACGCGGGTCGCGGGGAGCTCAGGCGGGACCTGGAGAAGGTCTACGGCTACTTTCCCCCGCTGAAAACCCGGCGCGGGACGCTCGCGGGCTACACCTCCGGGGGCGAGCAGCAGATGACCGCTCTCGGCCGGGCGCTGATGGCGCGGCCGAGCATGATCCTGCTCGATGAGCCCTCGATGGGGCTCGCGCCGCAGATCGTCGAGGAAATTTTCGGGATCGTGAAGCGCCTCAACCGGACCGAGGGCCTGAGCATCCTGCTCGCGGAGCAGAATACCAACATGGCGCTGCGCTACGCCGACTACGGCTATATCCTGGAGAGCGGAAGGGTCGTGATGGACGGCGCCGCCGCGGAGCTGGCCACCAACGAGGACGTCAAGGAGTTCTATCTGGGAATATCCTCGGGACGGCGCCGGAGCTTCAAGGACGTCAAGCATTACCGCCGCAGAAAGCGGTGGCTCGCATGATCCGCGATTCGGGCGCGAAATTCGATTGAACGCCGCGAGATGCCCGAACACTACGACGCCCTCGAAACCCGCGATCCCGGGGAGCGCGAGCGGGCTCTGTTCGCCGCCCTTCCCGGCCACATTGCGCACGCGAAGAAGAACGCACCGGGGTGGATGCGCATTCTCGCCGGAGTCGATGCCGCCGCGGTGACGAGCCGCGCCGCTCTGGCGAAATTGCCGGTCACGCGCAAGTCCGATCTCACCGGCCTGCAGAAAGCCGAGCGCCCGCTGGGCGGCCTCAACGCCGCCCCGGTGGGGAAGCTCGGGAAACTGTTCGTCTCGCCCGGGCCGATCTACGATCCGGAAGGACGCGGGCCCGACTGGTGGCGGCTGGCGCGCGCGCTGTTCGCCGGCGGTTTCCGCGCCGGCGACCTCGCGCTGAATACGTTCTCGCACCATTTCACCCCGGCCGGCTCGATGCTCGAATCGGGCGCGCTCGCGCTCGGCTGCACCGTCGTTCCCGGCGGCGTCGGCCAGACCGAGATGCAGGTCGCGACCATCGCCGATCTGGGGGTGAATGCCTACATCGGCACGCCGTCGTTCCTGAAATTGATCGTGGAGAAGGCGGACGAGCTGAAAGCCGACATCCGCTGCCTGAAGAAGGCCGCGGTCGGAGCGGAGTATCTGCCACCCGCGCTGCGCAAGGCGATGGGCGAACGCGGCATCCGCGTCATCCAGTCCTACGCCTCGGCCGATCTCGGCCTCATCGCCTACGAATCCGAAGCGCTCGAAGGAATGATCCTCGACGAAGCGCTGATCCTGGAAATCGTGCGCCCCGGCACCGGCGACCCGGTTCCGGAGGGCGAAGTCGGCGAAGTCGCGATCACCTCGTTCAACGCCGACTACCCGATGATCCGCTTCGGCACCGGCGACCTGTCGGCGGTGTTGTCCGGGATCAGCCCCTGCGGCCGGACCAACACCCGCATCCGCGGCTGGATGGGCCGCGCCGACCAGACCACCAAAGTGAAGGGGATGTTCGTCCATCCCTCGCAGATCGCCGAAGTGGCGAAGCGCCACCGGGAAATCGCAAAAGCAAGGCTCGTCGTCGACAACCCCGGCGGCGCCGATCGCATGACCCTGCATTGCGAAGTCGCCGCGGCGAGCGATGCGCTGAAAGCGGCGATCGAAGCGTCGCTGCGCGAAGTCACCAAACTGCGCGGCGAAGTCGCGTTCAGAAAACCGGGCGAGCTGCCGAACGACGGCAAGGTCATCGAGGACGCGAGGAAATACGATTGAGGCGGCGCACGTTCTTCATTCGCCGGTCGTTTTTCCCCTCCGCGCCCCCTATCTGGCATTGATTGGCACGAAATCGGACCGAGACGGCAGCCCCGCACGCGCACACGGTATCGTATTCCGTTGATTCCAGAAAAGAATGACAAGGGCGAGAATGCGAGTGTCTAATATAGGGACATTTCGGAAGTTCACTATACGACAGCAGCCGCATCATGCCCGTGTCGACGCTTGAAAAGTCACTTGCCTTGGCGATGACCCGAGCCAAGGGAGAGCGAGGGTTGCAGCCATTCTTGAAGAAGCACACTCTTCTCGTGCGAAATACACTAAACGTCTGGGCGTGGAACTACGTCGACTGCGTTCCGGAGTACCGGTTTGGAGCCAATCTGCGCCCAGATTTCCTTGTCTTGAGTGCTGACTCGGGTTCCTGGAATGTCGTGCTGGTCGAGATGAAGTCCCATCGATTGCGGCCGTTCACAGAAGCAGGCGTTCCCTCGAGATCGTTGAACACGGCGCTTCGGCAACTAGACGATTGGGAGCGCTGGCTTAAGCGCAATGATGATCTGTTTCGCGCAGATCTTGCGAAACGACTCGATCGCGGGAAAGTTCCCGCGCAGTGTTCATCCGCTGATCGGCATCGCCTGGCAAGTACTGAGATAACAGATCGACGAACCGCGATCCATTTCCACTATCGCATCGTGATGGGGCGCCGAGAGCATCTATCACAGGAGGATCAGGAGCGTCGCGATTCGCTGTATGTCAAAGAGAGAGAGCTTCTGACGTTTGACCGGTTGCTTGATACGGCAAGGAGGATCGATGCCGCCGATTCCGAGGTACGCGCCAGAAGAGCTGCTGTCTAACTTCTGCATCGACCGGAGCGCCCAACAGCTGCGCTGTTGGGTTCCCTTCGCGCTTCGCGCGCCGGCGCCCGGTCATGCAGGGCGTTTAGGGGCCAAGAGTGAATGATGAGTACTATCGCTTTGTTGGCCACTATTGGGTCGATATTCTGGCTCTCTCTTTGTCTACAGTTGTCTTCGCTGGGGGTTGTTATCTGGCATGGAGTAGTTCGCCATCTTGGATGAACCGTGCCGGCTCCCTAATTGTCGTCATAGGGATTGTTGTCGCCGTTTCGCGGTTTCCCGAGTGGTTATGGCGAAAGATACACTCGTCCATTGACTACAACGAGCTATCTAAAGATGTTGCCGCAAAATTCGCGAGAGAAGAGCTGGGCCAGCTACTTTCACCTCAGCAACGGGACAAAATTGACTCCATAACCAAGAGCTACGCTCCGGAACATTTGGCTTCTATGGTCGAAGCCACCAAACGCCGACTCAAGGCGTACGAAATATATCTTGTTGTCGGCGGAACATTTATCAACGGGTTTGGCGACTATGTCGTATGTCTTCTCAAACACTGTGGCCCCTAACAGCACGCCCCACCCGGACGCGGAACCTCATCCGATAAAGTGGACACCTCGACCTAACGCACGAGGAGGTTTCCATGGCAGCACCGGTCGGTCCTAAGAAGGTCCATCGCTACACGGTCGAGTTCAAGATCCAGGCGGTGCGCTTGTCGCTGCATCCGGAGATCCAGACGCAGGATGTCGCGCGTGCCCTGGATATCCATCCGTTCATGCTCTCGAAGTGGAAGAAGGACTACCGCGAAGGCAAGCTCAGGCCGGCGGCCGAGGCGGCCGGCCTGAGCTTGCCCAAGGTGCTGCACAGCCCCAAGGGGCCGGACGCGGAGAAACGCGCACTGCGTCGCCAGGTGAAGCAGCTCGAGGCGAAGGTCGAGGCACGCACGCAGGTGCGCATGCTCCAGCGCAAGCTCGCGGCGCTGGAGGTGGAGCACGACCTTTTAAAAAAAGCCATCCGCTTCAATATCGAACGCCAAAAGCGAAGTTCGAGTTCATAGGGGAGCACCGGGTGCAATACGGGGTGGCATTCCTTTGCCGACGCTACAAGGTCTCGCGCAGCGGGTTCTACGCGTGGCAAACGCGCTCTGGCAGCCAGCGACGCCGCAACGATGAGGAGCTCGGTGCCAGGATCGCGCGGCTGCATCGCGAAAGCGACGGGCGCTACGGCTCGCCCCGGATCCACCAGCAGCTGCGGCGCATGGGCATCGGCTGCAGCAACAAGCGCGTGGCACGCCTGATGCGCGAGCAGGGCTTGCGCGCCCGCGTGAGCGGCTTGTACCGGCGCTCAACCGGAGTGCACCAATTCTTCGAGAAGACCGACAACCTGCGCCTGGACCAGCCGCTGCCCACGCGTACCGACCAGATCTGGGTGGGAGATCTCACCTACCTGCGTCTGGGCAAGCACTGGCGCTACCTCGCCACGGTCATGGATCTGTTCTCGCGGCGCATCATCGGCTGGACCCTCGCGCGCAACCGGACAACCGCGGTGACCCTGCGCGCCCTGAAAAGAGCCATCGCCCTTCGCGAGCCCAGGCCCGGGCTGCTGTTTCACTCCGATCGCGGCATCGAGTACTCGGCCTACGGCTATCAGGACTTCCTGCGCTCGCGCGGCATCGTGCCCAGCATGAACCGACCGCGCAACTGCCAGGACAACGCCCACATGGAGAGCTTCTTCCATTCCCTGAAGGCCGAACTCACCCACCGGAGAACCTTCACCAGCGACGCCGAGCTCAACGCCTCGGTCGCCGGTTACATCGATCGCTTCTACAACGAAAAGCGCATCCATTCGAGCCTGGGCTATCATTCCCCGGTCGAGTTCGAAGGCTTGGCAAATGCCCGGCAAAGTGTCCACCAAATCGGATGAAGATCAGCCTCTGAAGCGTCGTGCCTTGTGGCATCCATCATCTCGTCGGCCCGGTGGCCGCGAACCTTAGCGGTCATTGTTACGGAGGGATTCGTGGGCTTCATTTCCAACCAGTGGCTAAATCGCGGGCTCGGTATTCGCAATCGGGGTTACAGCCCGGTGTCAGTGGCTATAGACGCGGAGGCGCCCACCGACTCGTGGTCTAAGGAACACAGGGTTGCAGTGGCAATCACAGCAACAAAGCACGATGAGCAATACCAGACCTTACATCTCTCGAAGGCCGATGCAGAGAAATGCGTGGCAATCGTACTCAACGCGTGCAGCAACAAGACCCGCGAGCGCCTCGCACTACAGATTCTCAAGCGCACAAGCGCTACGAGCTTCCTCACTGCGCTAACATCGGCTCTAAGGTCTCGCTTGCGCAGCACACCGAAGAAATGACCGCTAACAGCGCGCCCCACCGCGACGGGCGAGAAGCATGGCACGTTGGCCGACCATCATCCGCGCCCGCGCGTGGGCGCGGACGTTCGGCGTCAGTCCACGCCAGGCGCCGGATTGGAATATTCTTTCCCCTATGAAAATCGCTACCGGAAAAGTCGTCGGGGGTAAGGTCGTAGTCGAGGGCGTGACGCTGGAAGAAGGCACATCCGTGACAGTTTTGGCCAAAGACGACGAAGGCGGTTTCACTTTGTCCCCTGAGGAGGAGGCCGAACTGCTCCTTTCTATCGCCGAGGCCGATCGAGGAGAAACGGTTTCTGTCGAAGAGGTGCTCGCGCGGCTGGCTCGTCGTCACGGATGAGAGGCCGTGGAAGTTCGGGTTACGAAGCGAGCACAAAGGCACATTGATCGCGCTGCGCTTTGGTGGGACCAGAATCGCCCTCTTGCTCCGGAAGCCTTGGACGAAGAACTTGCGGAGGCGTTTTCGCTTTTGAGTGCGGAACCCGGCAACCTTTACTATCGTCTCCGCGGTGGCCAAGTTGAAGTGCTCGCGCTCTGGCACACCAGCCGTGGCTTTGGCCCCTTTCTCTAGTCGTTGAGCATGACGCCGAACCGGCCTTCGACACCGACCTTCGCAAGCGGGCTTCGACCACTTACGCGGCGGGTCAATGGCGACGTTTAGGCCGCAAGGGAGGACATCATCTCGACCATCAGGACTCTCATCAAGCGGCACCCGGTGCTGACCTTCTATGCACTGGTGTTCGCGATCTCGTGGGGCGGTATCCTCATCCTTGTCGGTCCCAGCCGAATTCCCGGCACTCCCGAAGACGTCGAGGGGCTGTTTCCGTTCGCACTCGTGGTGCAGTTCGCCGGTCCCAGCATCGCAGGCATCCTCATGACCGGCGTCGTCTCGGGCAGGGTGGGCCTGCGCGAGCTGCTCTTCCGGCTGCTCCGGTGGCGGGTGGGCGCTCGCTGGTACGCCGCCGCGCTCCTACCCGGTCCGCTCCTCGTGGCGGCGGTGCTCTTTGCGCTCTCGCTGGTCTCCCCGGTATTCCTCCCCGGGATCGTCACCACGAACGACAGGGTTGCGCTGCTGCTGTTCGGTCTCGCGTGGGGGCTCATAGGAGGCGGACTTCTGGAAGAACTTGGCTGGACGGGGTTCGTCGTCCCCAAACTGAGGCTGCGGTTCGGCGCCCTTGCGACCGGACTCATCGTGGGCCTAATGTGGGGAGCGTGGCATTTCCTCATCGCGTTCTGGGCAAGTCGCGCTCTGGCTGGAGAACTGTCCCTGAGCATCTTCGTGGCTGGGTTCCTCGCCTTCTACTTAGTGGCACTACCGGCCTACAGGGTGCTCATGGTGTGGGTGTACGACCGCACCTCGAGCCTACTCGTCGCGATGCTCATGCACGCGCTTCTTTCGGCCAGCACGCTGATCCTCCAGCCTCAGGCAACAGCGGGACACTTGACCTGGAACCTCGTACTCGCCGCGGCGCTTTGGGTTATCGTTGCAGCGGTCGCCGTCGCCAACCGCGGGCAGCTTGGAATTGGTAGAGTCGGTTGAACTCGCTAAAACTGCGGCCTAACCAGAATATGCGTAGCTGCGTGGCGATTCTGATCAGTCTTGCCACGGCGCTGGCGAGTCACATTGCCTCGGCCGCGGGCGACGGTCTCGGCGTTGTGCTGCTGCACGGAAAGGGAGGATCGCCTACCGGATATATCCGCGAATTGGCGGCCGCGCTTCAAGGTCGGGGCTATCTCGTTTCCACTCCCACGATGCCTTGGGCGAAGAACCGGATCTACGACGCCTCGTTCGAGGAAGCGATGGCCGAGATCGATCGCGAGGTCGACGCGCTGCGGCAGAAGGGCGCGAAGCTCGTCATGGTGACAGGCCAGAGCCTGGGCGCAAATGCCGCCCTTGGCTACGCCGCGTCGAGGGAGCGCGTCGGCGGGATCATTGCCCTCGCGCCCGCGCACAATCCGGAGCTCCGGGCGTTCGCCAGACGGGTGGGGCCGGACGTGCGGCGCGCGCGAGCCATGGTCGCGGCTGGAAAAGGGAAAGAGAAGCAGACCTTTTCCGACCTGAACCAGGGGCAAATCTTGGAGGTTACGGCGACTGCGGAGGTCTACCTGAGCTGGTTCGATCCCGACGGACGTGCTGTGATGCCCAGATCCGCGGCTTCGATCAAAACGCCTACCCCTCTGCTGTTCGTCGTCGGCAGCGGCGATCGCACCGCGCCGGCCAAGGATTACATTTTCGACAAGGCGCCAGCCCACGCCAAGAGCAAATTCGTAACGGTCACCGCGGACCACTTCACGGTGCCGACCGCCGCGATCGAGGAGGTCGTAAGTTGGCTGGTCGCCTTACGGCAGTGAACTTGACCGGCCGGGGAGATAGCTGACAAAAACGTCGGGGGACAGGGGTTACACACATTTCCACGTCCTGGTGATTGCCCAAAGGGACGAGCTCTCCGAACGCGCCGCGATACGTAGTGAATGCGCCGGTCAGGCAAGCTTCGCCCCGCTTGCCGCCGCGCTCCTGCGATCGAGCAGCCGGGCGAAGTTCTCCAGCGAGATCAGGTGCGCGTAGATGCGCCCCATCAGCCCTTTTCGTATCAGGTTGCGCTGTTGTGCCGCGTTGAGGAATTCGAGTTTCCTCTCCTCGACCCGATACATTCCGGCGAGGTTCGTCGCCCCGCCCTCTCTGGGGAGAGCCTGAAGCGTAAAGGGCTCCAGCAGGCCGTAGTCGGCGAGGATCGCGCACATTTCGCGAGCGCGCTCGATGTCGGCTTCGTACTCCCGCAGCAGTTTTTCGATCGGCTGCCAGCGAGGGAGCGCCGCGCCCGCCTCGTCGAACATGCGCTCTCCGTCGTCGGAGACAAAGGCTTTCTCGACACAGATCAAACGGTCGGCCTGCTCCACCGAGTCGAGCGTCACCCGGGCCATGCAGAAGGGGTAGCGCCGTACGTACGCGGGCAGGTACGCCGAACGCTCCCACCGATCGTCGCGCAGGAACAGGTTCTCGGAGGCCGCCAGGCCGAGGACCGCGACCGGACTGAAAGACCTCCCGCCGTCGGCGGTGATGAATGCGAGTGGATAGTCGTGGCATGCCGCGCTGAATTCGGAGAACGAAATCGGCACGGCGTTGGACCTGCGGCAGAATTGCGGAACGGCACCCGGACCCGGCAGCGCCACCTTGCGGTCCCGGTACAGCGGGACGATTTCTTCGTAGCCGAAGGGCGGATTGATCTGCATCGAAATTCCTGCGCGGCGACCTCGGCGCATCTTAGCGCCCGCCGAGCGCCACCGGCAATTGCCGCGGTGCGGCGATCGCGTTGTCCGGGCCGGGGATTGCGGCTAGAATTGCGTCGAAGTGGGGTTGTAGCTCAGCTGGGAGAGCGTCGCGTTCGCAATGCGAAGGTCGGGAGTTCGATCCTCCTCAACTCCACCAGTTTTCCACGCAGGTCCGGAGCGGCCGCGCCTCTCAAGTGATGGTCGTTGACGACCGCATGCAGTCCGCAGGCGCCGCCGCAGTTCATCGACATCGGATCGCCCCCGCCGGACAGGCTTGCGGTACCCTCTCAGGTCATGCAACGCGTGACCTCATCGAAGCGCAAGGATCCAGGGGGCGCCGGCAGACGCCTTGCCAGGGAGAAGAGCGTCCTCGAGATGATCGCGCAGGGGCGGCCGCTGCCCGAAGTGCTCGGGGCCCTCGCCCTGTCGATCGAGGCCGGGGCCGACGGACTGATCTGCTCCATTCTGCTGTGCGATGAAGACGGCCGGCATCTGCGGCACGGTGCGGCGCCGAGCCTGCCGGCGAGCTTCCACCGGGCCATCGACGGAATCGCCATCGGCCCAGGCACCACGCCCTGCGGGGTTGCGGCCTATACCGGGAAACGGGTGATCACGGCCGACATCACGACCGACCCCCTGTGGACCGGTTACCGGGAGATGGCGCTGAAGCACGGCCTGCGTGCCTGCTGGACCGCTCCGATCAAATCCAGCGCCGGAAAAGTTCTCGGAACCTTCGCCATGTACTACCGCGAGCCGCGCAGCCCCTCGGCGGCGGATCTCGGGCTGATCCTGCAGGCGCAAGATCTCGCGGCCGTCGTCCTCGAGCGCAATCGGGTGGAAGAAAATCTGCTGCGCTCGGAGAAACAGCTTCGGATCACGGCGCGTGCGCGCGCGATGATCACCGAGTGCAGCCGCGTGCTGGTGCGCACGATCGAGGAGAGCCGGCTGCTGCAGGAGATGTGCCGCATCGGCGTCCAAACCGGCGGCTACCGCGTGGCCTGGATCGGCCTGGCTCGGCAGGACGCCGGCAGGACGATCCAGCCGGCCGCCGTCGCCGGCGACGACGAACGTTACTTCGAATCGGTTCGCATTTCCTGGGCCGACGATGAGTTCGGTCGCGGCCCCGCCGGCACCGCCGTTCGCACGCGGACAACGCAGGTCGCGCGGGATCCCGCGGGCGAACCGCGCTTCAAGCCCTGGCGCAGGGAGGCGCTCGCCAGGGGCTATCTGGCGGTGGCCGCGTTGCCCCTGGTGCACCAGAGCGAGACCTACGGCGTCTTCGGCCTGTTCTCCGGCGAGCCGGAAACCTTCGGTTCGGAGGAGATCGCATTGCTCGAGGAGCTCGCGAACGACATCGCCTACGGCATCTTCAATCTCCGGCAGCGCGAGGCGATGCGTCGCGCGGAGGAGCACCAGGGGCTGGAGCATGCGGTCAGCCGCGCCATCGCCGACGCCAGCAACGTGCCTGCAGCGGTGCGGGCGGCGATTCGCACGATTTGCGCTTCCGAAAGCTGGGAGTGCGGCCGCTATTTTCGCTGGGATGAGACCGCCGGCGTGTTGCGGTTCAGTGAAGCCTGGCACCTCCCGGGGACAGAGCTCGCGCAGTATGTCGAGAAGTCGCGGGCGCTCACCTACGAGCCGGGCGTCGGGTTGGCGGGAAAGGCGTTGCAGTCCGGTGAGCCCCTGTGGGTTACCGACATCGGCCGCGACGAGCGTGTCATGCAATCCGGAATTGCCCGCGAGGCGGGCATGCGCAGCGCCTTCGTCTTCCCGGTGGTCTCCGACGGAAAGCCGATGGGCGTGCTCGCTTTCAGCAGCCGCAAGGCGCGGGACTCCGAGCATGGGCTGGTCGACGCCCTGCGGGCGATCGGCAGCCAGATCGGCCAGTTCCTGCGACGCAAGCAGGCCGAAGAGGAGTTGCGTCGCTTCCGCGTGGCATTGGACGCCTCGGCAGACCTGATCCTGCTCGTCGATCCCGTCCACAAGAGGTACCTCGACGTCAATGACGCCGCATGCCGGGAACTCGGCTACACGCGCGAGGAATTCCTGCAAATGGGGCCGCACGACATATTCTCCATTTCACACGACGAGCTGACCGAACTCTACGCCCGCCTGCTCGGCGGGGACGAGTCCGAAAAGATCACCGAAGGCGTCTACCGCCGCAAGGACGGCTCGGTGTTTCCGGTCGAGTCCTTCCGCCGCGCGGTGCGTTCCGAGAATGGGGACATCATCGTCGCCGTCGCCCGGGACATCAGCGAACGCCGGCGGCGCGACGAAGACCTGCGCAGGTTCCGGGCCGCCATGGATGTCTCGGC
The DNA here is from genome assembly GCA_049663805.1 of Burkholderiales bacterium. Classification (GTDB taxonomy): domain Bacteria; phylum Pseudomonadota; class Gammaproteobacteria; order Burkholderiales; family SG8-39; genus VBDM01. The sequence goes on from JBATEB010000256.1 coordinate 13,666, forward strand.
CGACTTGATCTGGCTCATCGACCCGGTCGCGATGCGCATCCTGGACGCCAACGACACCGCCTGCCGCAAGCTGGACCGCACGCGCGAGGAAATCCTGGCGATGGGACCGCACGAGATCGTGGGCACCTCCCGGGAGGAGCTCGCCGGGACGTATGGCCGCCTGGTCGCCGGGGAACAAGAAGCGACCCACGGCGAGGCCTGGTACTCACGCAAGGACGGGTCCCGCTTCCCGGTCGAGGTGTTCCGCCGGGTCGTGCCCTCGCAAGGGGGCCCGGTGATCGTGGCGGTGGTCAGGGATATTTCCGAGCGGCGGGCCGCCGAGGAGGAGCGGAAAGCGACCGAGGAAAAAATCCGCGACCAGGCGCATCGGCAGAAGTTGATCGCCGATTTCGGGCAACAGGTTCTCGCCAGCGCGGATCTGGACGAGGTGCTCGCCCGGGCGATGGATCTCGTTGCGGACACGTTGAGCGCGGATTTCTGCAACGTGCTCGAGCTCGATGCCGAGGGCAGGAAGCTGGTGTTCAAGGCGACCAGGGGCTGGCCGGCCGAATGGATCGGCCGCCGCACGATAAGCCTGCGGCCGGGGGCGCCCATCGAGCTCGTGCTGTCGCGCCGCGAGCCGCTCGTTATCCACGATCTGGACGAGGAACGTTTCTCATCGTCGCCGCTCCGGGAACTCGGCGTCCGCAGCGGCATCCAGGTGCCGATATACGGAAAGACCCGGACGTTCGGCGCTCTGGGCGCGTATTCGAAGCGGGTGCGGAACTTCGCCGAAGACGACGCCAGTTTCCTGCAGAGCGTGGCAAACATCCTTTCGGTCGCGATCGAGCGCAGGAGCGCCGACGAGCGGCTCGCGTACCTGGCGCAGTTCGACGCCCTCACGGCCCTCCCGAACCGACACCTGTTCCACGACCGTCTGCTCCAGGCCATGGCGCAGGCGCGGCGCAGCACCCGCCCGATGGCCGTGCTCTACGTCGACCTCGACCGCTTCAAGCTGGTCAACGACACGCGCGGACACGCGGCCGGCGACCAGCTTCTCAAGGAAGCGGCGAGCAGGCTCGCCCGATGTACCCGCAGCGGCGATACCGTCGGTCGCTTCGGCGGGGACGAGTTCGGGGTGATTCTTTCCGATCTGAGCAGACCCGGAGATGCAACCATCGTCGTGCAGAAGATGATCGACGCCCTGGCGATGCCGCTCAGCCTGGACGGGCAGGAAATCTATGTCACCGCGAGTGTCGGCATTACGCTGTTTCCGGCCGACGGCGAGGAGGCCGGCCTGTTGATAAGAAATGCCGACACCGCGATGTACCGCGCGAAGGAGCAGGGCCGCAACGCCTACCAGTACTTCACGCGGGAGATGAACGAGCGCTCTCTTGCGCGGGTTCAAATGGAAGTGGCGCTGAGACGCGCGATCGAGCGCGGGGAATTCTTCCTCCATTACCAGCCGAAACTGAACCTGAAGAACGGGAATATCTCCGGATTCGAAGCCCTGATGCGCTGGCGGCACCCGGAGCTGGGAACGGTAATGCCCATGGAGTTCATTCCGGTGCTGGAGGATTCCGGTCTCATCGTGCCGGTGGGCGAGTGGGTCATGGGGGAGGTGTGCCGACAGATTCGGGTGTGGATGAAAACCGGGTGCGTCGTGCCTCCGGTCGCCGTCAATCTTTCGGCCCGCCAGTTTCAGCAAAAGGACCTCGAGACCGTGGTGCGCCGCGTCCTGAGCGAGTCGGGCGTCGATCCGTCCCTGATTCAGTTCGAGCTCACCGAATCGCTGTTGATGAAGGAACCGGAGGCCGCGGCGCGCACGCTCGCGCTGCTCAAGGAGTCGGGGGTCCGGATTTCGGTGGACGACTTCGGCACCGGCTACTCGAGCCTGGCCTACCTCAAGCGTTTCCCGATCGACGCGCTCAAGATCGACCGCACCTTCGTCCGCGACATCACGACCAACCGGGAAGACGCGGCGATCACGCTGGCGATCATCAGCCTCGCGCACAGCCTCAACCTGATGGTCGTGGCCGAGGGAGTGGAGACGGAAGAGCAACTGAGATTTCTGTGCGATCACGCCTGCGATGAAATGCAGGGCTACTACTTCTCGAAGCCTGTCGCCCCGAGCGAGTGCGAAGCCATGCTGCGCGAGACCCGTCGGCTCGAGCTCCCGCGCGCGGCGCCTCGCTGAAGCAGGAACGCGCCGCCGCCCGGCGGCCGCCGTCACGAAGCTGCGCCGCCCTGTCCCCCCGATGGGGGCGCCCGTTCGAGCCGGCGCGCGAACACGGTCATTTCCTTCGCCGCCTGCCGGTCACCCTTCTCGAGCGCGACCCCGATGCCCTTGCGGTAGGCTTCGAGCGCGTCGCGGGTGCGCCCGCTCCCGGCAAGCGCCCCGCCGAGCAGCTTCCACGCCGCGGAATAGCGGGGGTCCTTGTCGAGCGCCGCCGTCAGGTGCACGACGGCCGCCTCGAATTCGGCGCGCTTCAAGTATTCGCTCCCCAGCGAAAAGCGCAAGAGGGCGCCGTCCCGGGAGGTTCCCACGAGCTTCAGGAGATGGTCGATCTGTTGTGAAGGCATCGCGGGATACTGGCGCCGTGCGGCCCGGCGCGGATATTATAAACGGTGGTTTCCCGGGGACTTTTCCGCACATGAAACGATCCATCATCGCCACCACAAGCGCGCCGGCCGCGATCGGCACTTATTCCCAGGCGGTGCGCGCGGGCGACACGCTCTATCTTTCGGGCCAGATCGGACTGGATCCGCAAACCGGCCAGCTCGTCGACGGGATCGACAATCAGATCCATCGCGTGTTCGCCAACCTGGAGGCGGTGGCCGAGGCGGCGGGGGGCTCGCTCGCCGATGCGGTGAAGCTCACCGTTTATCTCACGGATCTGGGGTATTTCGCCCGCGTCAACGAGATCATGTCCGGGTATTTCGGCCAACCCTATCCCGCTCGCGCCGCGGTGGGCGTCGCCGCGCTGCCCCGCGGCGCGCTGGTCGAGGCGGACGCAATCCTCGCGTTTCAGGATTGAGGATCGAAAGGTCCGGGGAGCAGCGTGGCGAAAGCTTCAACGCCGGCCCCGGCCGTCGGGCAGTCCCTGAAGTCTCGATCCCGTTCGAGGTCGTCGCGCTCCCCTCGCGCGCCCTCCGCCACCGGCGCTTGGCAGCCTTCGGGGCCGGGGAATCGGACGCTCGCCTCTCGGCTCGCCAAGCTCGGCATCCTTCGCGACTTCGATCTGGTTCTGCACCTGCCGCTGCGCTACGAGGACGAGAC
>JBATEB010000257.1:0-24239 GCA_049663805.1 Burkholderiales bacterium
CCCGGAGCGTGCGAGCGGCCGGTCCAAGGCAGGTCGAGGACTGCCGGCGCCAGGAACAGGGCAAGCAGGAGCGCCGCATAGGAAGCGCGCCCGCTCGTGCCGAGCGCCGCCAGGGAAGCCCACTCCCAGGCCGCCACGCCCAGCCCCACGGCGCACAATGCGAGCCAGGCGCCCGCGGGCAGCAGGAACAGTGCCGGAAGGAACAGCGCGAGAGCAACCGTCGCCGTCAGCACGCGGATTTTCAGCATGGCGAGCCTTGCGTCGCCTCCTGCGCGGCAGGAGCCTTATGCGATCCTCCGCCTGACGCCGGACTCGCGCTTCGAAGCCTCCAGCTGCTCGCTGGTCCTTCCGAATCGGCGCTCCCGCTGCTGGTACCAGGCAATCGCGGCGTCGAGCGCCGCGTCATCGAAATCCGGCCACAGCGTCGGTGTGAAGTACAACTCGGTGTAAGCAAGCTGCCACAGGAGGAAATTGCTGATTCGCTGCTCCCCGCCGGTGCGGATGAACAGGTCGGGCTCGGGCGCATGGTTGAGCGCCAGATGCGGGGCAAGCTGCGCCTCGGTGTACCCGCCCGGCGGCAATGGAGCCTTGCGCACCAGCTTTGCGATGGCCTGCATCAGGTCCCAGCGCCCGCCGTAGTTGGCCGCGATCGTGAGCGTCAGTCCGGCGTTGTCGCAGGTCATTTCTTCGGCGCGTCGGGCAAGCTCCACCACCCGCGCCCCGAAAGGCGCGATATCTCCGATGATCTTCAGGCGCACCTTGTTCTGGTGAAGGCGCTCGGCCTCCTGCTCCAGGGCACCCATGAAGAGCTGTTTGAGCGTGGACACCTCCTCCGGCGGGCGCCGCCAGTTCTCCGAGCTGAAGGCGAAAAGGGTGAGGTATCCGACGCCACGCTCGCGGCAAGCGCGCGTGATCTGCCTCACCGTCTCGACTCCCTGCTTGTGGCCGGCCACCCGGGGCAGGTAGCGCTTCTTCGCCCAGCGGCCGTTCCCGTCCATGATGACGGCGATATGCTGCGGAATATCGCCGACCGGCGGTATTTCGCGTGTGGAGCTGGCGAAGGATTTCATAGGGGGGCGCCTGGCTCAGACCGCCATCAGCTCGGCTTCCTTTGCAGTGAGCAGCTTGTCGATGTCGGCGATGTGCCGGTCGGTGAGCTTCTGGATCTCGTCCTGAGCGCGCCGCTCCTGGTCCTCGGACACCGTCTTGTTCTTGAGCATTTCCTTGAGGGCATGATTGGCATCGCGACGCAGGTTCCGAACCGCGACCTTGGCGTTTTCGCCTTCGTGCTTGATCACTTTGATCAGCTCGCGGCGTCGTTCTTCCGTCAAGGGTGGCATGGGCACTCTTACCATGTCTCCCTGGGAAGCAGGATTCAGGCCCAGATCGGACTCGCGGATGGCTTTTTCGATCGCTCCGAGCATTTTCTTTTCCCACGGCGATACCCCCAGGGTCCGGGCGTCGAGCATGCTGACGTTGGCTACCTTGGAGATCGGCGTTGGCGTGCCGTAATAGTCCACCGTAACGTGGTCGAGGAGCCCGGTGTGCGCCCTCCCGGTGCGGACCTTGCCCAGATCGGTTTTCAGCGCATCGAGCGACTTGTGCATCTTCTGTTCCGTACTCTTCTTGAGGTCGGCGACGGCATCCATTCGCAACTCCATCCTGTCAGGCGACGTAGACGAGTGTACCTTCGTTTTCGCCGGTGACGACCCGCTTCATCGCGCCGGCTTTCAGTATGCTGAACACCGTAATCGGCAGCTTCTGGTCGCGGCACAGGGCGAATGCGGTGGCGTCCATCACCCGAAGGTTCTTGATAATCGCCTCGTCGAAACTCAGTCTGTCGTAGCGCTTCGCGTCAGGCTTCAGCTTCGGATCGGCGGTGTAGACGCCGTCCACCTTGGTCGCCTTGAGCACCATCTCCGCCCCGATCTCCGTTCCCCGGAGAGCGGCCGCGGTATCCGTCGTGAAGAAGGGATTGCCCGTCCCGGCGGCGAAAATCACTATCTTCCCCTCCTCGAGGTAGCGGATCGCCTTGTTGCGAATGTACGGCTCCACCACCTGCTCGATGTTGAGCGCAGACTGCACGCGCGCATTCAGGCCGGCCCGGCGCATCGCGTCCTGCAGCGCAAGCGCGTTCATGATGGTCGCGAGCATCCCGATGTAGTCGGCCGTGGCGCGGTCCATCCCCTCCGCGCCCGGGGCCACGCCGCGGAAGAGATTGCCGCCTCCGATGACGACCGCGATTTCCAGGCCCAGCGCCGACACCTGCGCGACCTCGCCGACGATGCGCTCGATGGTCGCGCGGTTGATTCCGAAGGAATCGTCCCCCATGAGCGCTTCGCCGCTCAGCTTGAGCAGGATGCGTTTGTATTTTGCGGTTGCAGTCATCTCGGATGCGCCCATTTGCGGCCGGGTCAGCCGGCTTTGCCCACCTGCGCCATGACCTCGGCGGCGAAATCGCCGGTCTTCCTCTCGATGCCTTCTCCGACTATGTACAACACGAAGCGCGACACCGAGGCGCCTTTCGACTTGAGCACGGCTTCGATGGTCTGCTTGCCCGTGGGGTCCTTGACGAATACTTGTCCCAAGAGCGCGACTTCCTTCAGGTACTTCTGGACACTGCCCTCAACCATCTTCTCCGCGATGTTGGCGGGTTTTCCCGACTCGGCCGCTTTTGCCGCGGCGATGTCGCGCTCCTTTTTCACCAGGGCCTGCGGGATGTCGCTGGCCATGAGACCGATGGGTTTGGACGCCGCTATGTGCATGGCGAGGTCCTTCCCCAGCTGCTCGTCGCCGCCGGTGTAATCAAGCAACACGCCGATCTTCGCGCCGCCATGGACATAGCGCGCGATGCGTCCCTTCGCATCGATTCTCGCGAAGCGCCGGATCGACATGTTTTCGCCAATACGCCCCACCAGCGCCTTGCGGGTTTCCTCGACCGTCACAGCGCCGAGCGAGAGCGCCGCAAGGGACTCCACGTCCGCGGGACCCTTGGTCCCCACCCGATCGGCGAGCTTGCCGGCAAAACCCAGGAAGTCGGCGTTCTTCGCCACGAAATCCGTTTCGCAGTTCACCTCCACGATCGCCCCGGTCTTCGCATCCGGCGAAACGTACACCGCGACCACGCCCTCGGCCGCCGTCCGCGTCGCCGCCTTCGACGCCCGGTTGCCCAGCCTGACCCGCAGGATCTCCTCGGCTTTGGCGAAATCCCCGTCCGCCTCGACCAGCGCCTTCTTGCACTCCATCATCGGCGCATCGGTCCTGTCGCGCAGCTCCCGCACCATGGTTGCCGTGATATCGGCCATTCCCTATTTCCTCGGGCAAATCACAACTTCAAAAAAAAGGGGCTGTCGCCCCTCGTTCCGGCTCGCGTCACGGCTCACTCCGCTTTCACGCCGGGCTCTTCGACTTCGACGAAATCATCCGAGCCCGCGCCGACGATTTCCTGCACGACCTGATTGCGACCGTCGATGATCGCGTCGGCAATCCCCCGCGCGTACAAACGAATCGCCCGGCTGGAGTCGTCGTTTCCCGGGATCACGTGGGCGATCCCCTCCGGCGAATGGTTGGTGTCGACTACGCCGATCACGGGGATGCCGAGCTTCCTGGCTTCCGCAACCGCCCCCTTCTGGTACCCGACGTCGATGACGAACAGGGCGTCGGGGCGGCTATCGAGCTCCTTGATGCCCCCGAGGCTGCGCTGGAGCTTGGCCAGCTCGCGCTGGAATTGCAGCCCCTCCTTCTTGGCCATCTTCTCGACGCTGCCGTCGGCGATCTGCGCTTCCATTTCCTTGAGCCGCTTGATCGATTGGCGCACCGTCTTGAAGTTCGTGAGCATTCCCCCCAGCCAGCGGTGATCGACGTAGGGCGTTGCGCATCTCTCGGCTTCTTCGCGGATGATCTCGCGCGCCTGCCGCTTGGTTCCGACAAACAGGACCGTGCCCTTGTTGGAGGACAACTTGCGCACGAATTTGATCGCCTCCATGTACATCACCATCGTCTTTTCGAGATTGATGATGTGGATCTTGTTGCGATGACCGAAGATGAAGGGTGCCATCTTCGGGTTCCAGTAGCGGGTCTGGTGGCCGAAATGCACGCCCGCTTCGAGCATTTGGCGCATCGTGGTCGACATGGTGACTCCGGTTAGGGTTGAATTCGGAGCCGCCCCGGCCACACACCCGCCACGAGATCGGAGATCGGCGCGGGCACCCTAACGGCGGGACGGCAAAAATTTAGCCGAGCCCAAGCCCGGCTAGAATTAAAATGGTACCACGCGACTCGAAGGCGATGCAAGTTTTTCCTGTGCAAACAGTGTATTACTCCACCGCGATCGAACAGCCGGTTCCTTTCCGGTCGGGTCGGCGGTTTGCCCCGCGGAGGCCCATGGCCTATCCTTCGCACTTTTTTTGCAGAGTCGTCGCATGGCCATCCACCTGAAGTCGGCCGAGGAAATCGACCGGATGCGTCTCGCCGGTGTGCTTGCCGGGGAAGTGCTCGACTATGTCGGCCCTCGTGTCAGGCCCGGGATCACCACGGGTGAACTCGACCGCCTGTGCCATGAGCTGATCGTCAACGAGCAAAAAGCCGTGCCCGCTCCCCTCAATTACGCGCCGCCCGGGTACAAGCCGTTCCCGAAGTCGATCTGCACCTCGGTCAACCACCAGGTGTGTCACGGTATTCCGGGAGACCGCGTGTTGAAGGCCGGCGACATCCTGAACATCGACGTGACGGTGATCAAAGACGGCTTCCACGGGGACTCGAGCCGCATGTTTTATGTGGGCGAGCCTTCGATCCAGGCGCGCCGGCTGTGCGAAACCACCTACGAGTGCATGTGGCTGGGTATCAGGGCGGTGCACCCCGGCGCCTATCTGGGCGACATTGGAGCGGTGATCCAGGTCCATGCCGAAAGTCACGGCTACAGCGTCGTGCGCGAGTTCTGCGGCCACGGAATCGGAAGGAACTTTCACGAAGAGCCCCAGGTGCTGCACTACGGGCGCGCCGGCACCGGCCTGAAGCTGCAGCCCGGGATGATCTTCACGATCGAGCCCATGATCAACGCCGGCAGGCCCGCGGTGCGCGAGCTCGCCGACGGCTGGACCATCGTTACCAAGGACCACAGCCTTTCGGCTCAATGGGAGCACACCCTTCTGGTGACCGCGACAGGCTACGAGGTCCTGACCCTTTCGGCCGGCGCCCCGCCTCCGGCGACGCAGTAGCCGAGATGCTCCCGCCTGCCGCCGCTCTCCTGGACTCCGGCTCCGCTTTTGCAAGGCTGAAGGAGGGTGTAAAGACCGGGCGCGACGCGCTGCGGCTGCGGTTCCGCGACCGCGCCGACGGCGCGGTGGTGCTCCGCGGGCATTGCCGCCTCGTCGATCGCGTTCTCAAGGATGCCTGGAGCCGCCTGCAGTTGCCCGCCTCCGCCGCGCTGCTGGCGGTCGGAGGGTACGGCCGCGGCGAACTCTATCCTCACTCGGACGTCGACGTGCTCGTCCTGCTGGAAGAGCCGCCGGCGGCCGATCTCGCCGCGAAAATCGAGGAGCTCGTCGGGCGCCTCTGGGATACCGGGATCGAGCTCGCTCACAGCGTGCGCACGATCGCCGAGTGCGTCGAGGTGGCGGTCAAGGACGTCACCGTGATGACCAGCCTGCTCGAAGCGAGGCTGCTCACCGGCAGCCGTGGCCTTTTTGCCCGTTTCGAGAGCGCGAGAGGCGATTGCCTCGAGACGACCGCGTTTTTCAAGGCCAAGCGCCTGGAGCAGGAGCAGCGGCACACCAAGTTCCAGGACAGCCCCTACAGTCTCGAACCCAACCTCAAGGAAGCCCCGGGGGGCCTGCGCGACCTGCACGTGATTCACTGGATCAGCCGCGCCTGCGGCTTCGGAAATTCCTGGCCGGAACTCGCCCGCCGCGGCTTCATCACCGAGGGGGAGGCGCGCCAGGGCCATCGCCATCAGCGGCTGCTGCAGAACCTGCGCGTGCGCCTGCACTATGCCGCCGGGCGCAGGGAGGATCGCCTGCTGTTCGACTACCAGGAAAGCCTGGCTCGCGAGCTCGGCTATTCGGCCACCGCGCACCGCCGCGCGGGGGAGCATCTGATGCAGGCGTATTTCCGGACTGCGAAAGCCGTCACGCAGCTGAACACCATTCTCCTGCAGAATCTGGGCGCGGAAATTTTTCCGGTCAGGGATTCCGACACGGAGCTCATCAACACCCGATTCCGGAGGGTCGGCGAGCTTCTCGATGCGCGCTCGCCCGACCTGTTCGAGCGCGAACCGCGCGCGGTCCTCGAGAGCTTTCTCGTGATGCAACAGCACGCGGAACTCAAAGGGATGACCGCGCAAACCCTGCGCGCGCTGTGGCGCGCGCGCAGCCTGATCGATCCCGCCTTCCGGCGCGACCGTCGCAATTGCGCGACCTTCCTCAGCCTGCTGCAGCAGCCGCGAGGCCTGGTCCATGAGCTGCGGCGGATGAATCAATACGGAATCCTGGGCAGATACCTGCCGGCGTTTCGCCGCATCGTCGGCCAGATGCAGCACGATCTGTTCCACGCCTACACCGTGGACCAGCACATCCTGACGGTGGTGCGCAACCTGCGCCGCTTCACCATGCTCGAATTCGCCCACGAATATCCGCTCTGCAGCCGCCTCATCGCCGGCATGGACCGCCATTGGCTGCTTTACATCGCCGCGATCTTCCACGACATCGCCAAGGGCCGGGGCGGCGACCATTCGCAGCTGGGCAAGCTCGAAGCGCGGCGATTCTGCCGGCAGCACGCCCTGCCGGCGAGCGACGGCGCGCTGGTCGAATTCCTGGTCGAGCACCACCTGACGATGTCCTCGGTCGCGCAGAAGCAGGACCTGGCCGACCCCGCAGTCCTGCAGCGCTTCGCCGATATCGTCGGCACGGAGCGGCGACTGGTCGCGCTCTACCTGTTCACCGTCGCGGATATCCGGGGCACGAGCCCCAAGGTCTGGAATGCCTGGAAGGGCAAGCTGCTGGAGGATCTCTTTCGGGCGACCCAGTTCCTGCTGAAGGGCGGAAAGATCGAGGCCGACCGGTACATCGAGACCAAGCAGAACGAGGCCAGACGCCTGCTGCGCCTCTACGCGCTGTCGGACACGGTGCAGGACCCCCTGTGGCGCCATCTGGACGTGCCCTATTTTCTGCGCCACGACGCTCAGGAAATCGCCTGGCATACGCGGCTGCTGCATTACCGCGTGAGCGCGGAAAAACCCGTGGTCAAAGGGCGCCTCTCGCCGGCGGGAGAGGGGCTACAGGTGATGATCTACGTTCCCGACCAGCGCGACCTGTTCGCCCGCATCTGCGGCTATTTCGGCACGATCGGCTTCAGCATCGTCGACGCCAAGGTCTATACCAGCCGCCACGGCTACGCGCTCGACACGTTCCAGGTCATGGATCCCACGGGCGTGCTTCATCCGCGGGACATGATCGCCCGCATCGAGAAAGAGCTGACCGACTGGCTGGCGAACCACACGCCCCTGCCGCAGCCGATCCCGGGGAGGGTTTCGCGGCGCGTCAAGCACTTCCCGATCACTCCCGAAGTGCGGATCGTCCCGGACGAAAAAGGGCAGTACCATTCCCTGTCGATCGTCGCGGGCGATCGGCCCGGTCTGCTCTACGCCATCGCGCTGGTGCTGAGCCGGTACGGGGTGGACCTGCACACCGCGAAAATCGTCACGCTCGGGGAACGGGCCGAGGACGTTTTCGTCGTCTCCGGGGACGCGCTCGCCAAGCCGAAAACCGTACTCCAGCTCGAAACCGACCTGCTCGAGGCGCTGCAGGCCTAGAACGGCCCTAGTCGTCGACCAGGTCCTCGCCGGGGAACAGTACGTCGACGAATCCGAAACGGGACAGGTCGCGAATGCGCATGGGATAGAGGATTCCGTCGAGGTGATCGCATTCGTGCTGTACCACGCGCGCATGAAATCCCTCGGCGCTGCGATCGATGGGATTGCCCGCCTCGTCGAAACCCCGGTAGCGCACGCTCCTGAATCGCGGGACCACGCCGCGCATCCCCGGTACAGAAAGGCAGCCCTCCCAGGCCTCTTCCCGCTCATCGCCGATGGGCGTGAGCACCGGGTTGACGAGTACCGTATCCGGGACTTCCTCCGCTTCGGGATAGCGGGGGTTGTAGGTGAGGCCGAAAATCACCACCCGCAGCGGCACCCCGATCTGCGGCGCCGCGAGCCCGGCGCCGTTCAGGTGCGCCATGGTGTCCCGCATGTCGGCGAGGAGCTCGCGCAGCTCGGGCGTGCCGAACGCCTCCACCGGCCGCGAACGCTCGAGCAGGCGCGGGTCGCCCATCTTCAGAACTTCGCGAATCACCCTGCTGCTCCCGCCACGAGCGCTTCGATGATCCTGCGAACCCGGCCAATGGCTTCCTTCAGCACCTCCTCGATCTCCTGCATGGACACGCTGCGGGCGCTCGCCCCGCGACCGGCGGCGTGGTTGACCACCACCGCGACGGCGGCGTAGCGCAGGTCGAGCTCCCGCGCGAGCGAGGCCTCGGGCATGCCGGTCATTCCGACGATGTCGCCGCCCTCGCGCTCCAGCGCGTCGATTTCGGCGGCAGTCTCCAGCCGGGGCCCCTGCATGGCGGCGTAGGTGGCGCCGTCGAGAACGGCCTCGCCGCAGGCCCCGGCCGCCGCGAGCAGCCGCATCCGGAGCGCGGCCGTATACGGCTCGGTGAAGTCGATATGCCTGACCGGCGCTTCGTTCTCGAAAAAGGTGCTCATGCGGCCCCAGGTGTGGTCGATGATCTGGTGCGGCACGACGATTTTTCCCGGGCCGAGGTCCGGGCGAATGCCTCCCACCGAGGCGACCGAAACGACTTCGTCGCAACCTTGTTCCTTGAGCGCCCACAGGTTGGCGCGGTAATTCACCTGGTGAGGCGGAATGGTATGGCCGTAGCCGTGGCGCGCGAGAAACGACACGGGCACCCCGCGGATCGAACCGAATGTAAGCGCTCCGGAAGGCTCTCCGTAGGGCGTACGCACCACCTGGCGCCGCGAGACCTCGAGGTTGGCGAGCTGAGTCAATCCCGTTCCGCCGATGATCGCGAGCATAGGCTAGGAACCCTTGACCGCGTAGATCGCCGGGAGGTTGCGCCATGCGCCCGAGACATCCATCCCGCAGCCGAAAACGTAGCGGTTCGGCAGCGTCAGCCCGACGAAATCGGCAACGATGGGTTTGCGGCGGCCGATGTCCTTGTCGGTGAGCACGGCGCTGTAGAACGCCGCTGCGCCCAGGGCGAGCACGCGGTCCCTGATCGCGGCAAGCGTGTCGCCGCCGTCGAGAATGTCGTCGAGTACGAGCACGTTGCGGCCTTTCACGTTCTCACGCGGCTCGACCGTCCAGACGATGGCGCCGCCCGAGGTGCTCTTGCCGTAGCGGGAGGCGTGGATGTAGTCGAACTCGATCGGAAATCGCAGCTCGGGCAGCAGTTGCCCGGCAAAGAAAACCGACCCCCCCATCACCGCGAGCACCAGCGGGTAGCGGTCCTTGAGCAGTGCGGTGATCTCCCGGCCGAGTCGGACGATGGCCGCCTTGACCTGCGCTTCGTCGCTCAACAGATCAGCGCTCTCCAGGACCTTCCAGGCCTCGTCGGGCGTCATGGTGCCGGAAATATATGCGGCGCGTTCCCGGGGCGCTTCACAGCGACTTGAGGAACCGCTCGAATGCCGGCCCGACTTCCGCGTGCTTGCGCCCGTATGCGACCATCGCCTGAAGGTATCCGAGCTTCGAGCCGCAGTCGTAGCGGGTCCCGTTGAAGCGGTACGCGAGCACCCGGTCTTCGGAGAGCAGCCCGGAGATGGCATCGGTAAGCTGGATCTCGCTTCCGGCCCCGGGACGGGCCTGCCCCAGATGGTGGAAGATGCGCGGCGTCAGGATGTACCGCCCGACGACACCGAGCGTCGACGGCGCCGCCTCGGGCTTCGGTTTCTCGACGATACCGAGTATGCGCTCGATGTTCGCCGCGACGGGCTCGGTCCTGACGATACCGTACTGGGTGGTCTGCTCTCTCGGGACTTCCTGCACCGCGACGATCGAGGATTGGTGCCGCTCGAACACTTCGGTCATCTGGCGCAGGACCGGGGGGTCCGCGTCGATCAGGTCGTCGGCCAGGATCACCGCGAAGGTCTCGTCCTGGACGACCGGTTGCGCGCACAGCACCGCGTGGCCCAGGCCGAGGGCTTCCGACTGGCGGATATAGATGCAGTTCACCGATTTGGGGATGACGTCCTGGATCAGCTCGAGCAATTCGTTCTTGCCCCGCGCCGCGAGCTCCGACTCGACCTCGTAGGCCTTGTCGAAATGGTCCTCGATCGCGCGCTTGTTGCGCCCGGTGATGAAAACCATGTCGTTGATTCCCGCCGCGACGGCTTCCTCGACCGCGTACTGGATCAGCGGCTTGTCGACGATCGGCATCATTTCCTTCGGGCTCGCCTTCGTAGCGGGAAGGAAACGGCTGCCCAAACCGGCCACGGGAAATACGGCCTTCGTCACTTTTTTCACGGTTTGGACTCCTCGAGTAGTTTCCGCAAACCCGCCTCGTCGATCACTGCGACACCGAGCTGCGTCGCCTTTTCCAGTTTACTCCCCGCCTCATCCCCGGCTACGACGTAGTCCGTCTGCCGCGACACGGAGGAAGTAATCTTACCGCCGTGTTGCGCGATCAACTGTTTCGCTTCATCGCGCGTCATTCCCGGCAGCGTTCCGGTCAGCACAAAGGTCCTTCCCGAAAGCGGCCGGACCGCAGTCATCGCTTGCCGCACCTCGCCCCGCACCTGAACGCGGGTCGGGCCTGACGTCAATTGCGCGATGACGTCCCTGTTGTGTTCCTGCGACAGGAACTTTCCCAGGCTGTCCATCAACTCCGGCCCGACTCCCTCGAGCAGGACAGGAAGCTGCGCCTCTCCCCTCCTCTTTCGTGCCGCATTCTCCTTCTGGGACTGCCTTTTGCGCTGCGTGATATCGGCCCAGTCCGCGCCGAGCAGGCGCTCCAGCTCCCCGAAGTGTCTCGCGAGGATCCTGGCGACCTCCTCGCCGACGCCCGGAATTCCCAGCGCGAAAACAAAGCGGGCGAACGCGGGTTTTCTCGAGCGCTCGATCGCCGCGACGACGTTCTGCGCCGACCGCTCGCCCATTCTATCGAGGCTGGCGAGCGCGCCGGCGTTGACCCGATCCCGATCGTACAGGTCGGCAGGCGTGCGCACGATTTCCAGATCGACGAGTTGATCGACGAGCTTCTCCCCGAGCCCGTCGACGTCCATCGCCCTGCGGGAAGCGAAATGCAGAAGGGCCTGTTTGCGCTGCGCCGCGCAAAAGAGTCCACCGGTGCAGCGCGCCACGGCTTCCCCTTCCAGGCGCACCACTTCCGAGCCGCATACCGGACAGCGCGCGGGCATCTCGAACCGATCTTCCCGCGACCGCGGACCGGGCTTCGAGACGGCCAAGACCTCCGGAATCACGTCGCCCGCCCGCCTCACGACCACGAGATCCTTGCGCCAAACGTCCTTGCGCCGAATCTCGTCCTCGTTGTGAAGGGTCGCATTGGTCACGGTGACGCCGCCCACGCTTACCGGCTTCAAGCGCGCGACCGGGGTGAGCGCACCGGTGCGCCCGACCTGAACCTCGATGTCGAGGACTTCGGTGACCGCTTCCTCCGGCGCGTACTTGTGCGCCAGGGCGAAGCGCGGCGCGCGCGACACGAAACCGAGCGCGCGCTGATCGGCGAGCCGATTCACCTTGTAGACGACCCCGTCGATCGCGTAGGGAAGCTGGCTGCGCTTCGCACCCATTTTCCGGTAGAACTCGAACAATCCCTCCAGGCCCCTGACCGTGGCGCGCTCGGCCGACACCGGCAAGCCCCGCTGCGCGATCCAGTCCAGGGTCTGACTGTGGCTTTCGAGCGGAAGTCCGCCGACTTCGGCGAGGCCGTACGCCAGAAACCGCAGAGGGCGCTCGGCCGTGATCCTTGGATCGAGCTGGCGCACGCTGCCCGCGGCGGCGTTGCGGGGGTTGGCGAACTCCCGTTCGCCGCGATCGCGCTGGCGTGCATTCATGCGCGCGAAATCCGCCTTGTACATGATGATCTCGCCGCGCACTTCGACCGAGGGCGGCACCCCTTCCCCGCGCAGCTTGAGCGGGATGGAGCGCAAGGTTTTCAGGTTCGCCGTGACGTCTTCCCCGGTCGTCCCGTCGCCCCGGGTGGCGCCCTGCGCGAAGCGTCCCCGCTCGTACAGGAGGCTGATCGCCAGGCCGTCGAATTTCGGCTCCGCGGCATACTCGATCTCGCTCCGGCCGAGCGCCTCTCGAGCCCGCCGGTCGAACCCGGCGACGTCCTCTTCGGCAAACGCGTTGTTGAGCGACAGCATCGGTACCCGATGGGTGACCTGGGAAAACGCCTCGAGCGGCTCGCCGCCGACGCGCTGCGTGGGCGATTCCGGGCTCGCCAGCCCGGGATACGCAGACTCCAGCTCGAGCAACTCCCGGAACAGGCGGTCGTACTCGGCGTCCGGAATGCTCGGCTGGTCGAGAACGTAGTAGCGGAAGTTGTGAGTTTCGATGTCCCGGCGGAGCGATTCCGCCCGTTCTTGCACCTTCCGCGGCACCGCCATCAGGAGAACAGCCGCAGCGCGAGCGCTCCGCCCGGGGCGATGCCGCGTGCCCCCATGCTTCGGTGCACCGCGAGAATCTGGGCTCCGATGGCCTCGAACGCCGAAGGTCCGAGCGGGGCACGGTTGTCGTCGACGATGTGCGCGTTGAGCCCCTGGGCGAACATCCGGGCCCAGTCGCCGAACAGTTCGAAGGCCCCCGGCGGGCTGCGGGGCACGTCGAGCTCCAGGGTCACTCCCTGCATCGGCAGCGAATCCAGACGGGCATCGCTGAAGGGATTCGGGCCGGAACTCATGAGCGCGCACAGCACCCGGCCCTCCGGGTCGCGGCGCCGGAACTTGCCGTCGGAGCCGTCGAACTCGAAACCGGCGGTCTTTGCCAGCTCCGCCAGCCGAGCCCCGGCGAACGGGGCGGCATCGCTCACGATGTGGACTGCCACGCGGATATCGACTTCGCCGCAGAAGCGGTCGAGCTCCCTGGCGCGCGCGACGGCGGGGGCGGAATCCGGAGCGGTCGCGAGAAGCCCGAGCGAAGCGGCCGCGTCCTCGATCGCCTGCGCGAACTCGCCCAGTTCCTCCGCGTCCGCCGCGCCGCGGCGGTCGACCAGCTGCATTCCCGAGCGCAGACTCGAATAGTTGCGGTCCGCGTCGAGCGGCTCCCAGGAGCCCCGCCTCGCGTCGAACCCCTCCCAGCGGACTCCCCTGCGGCAGCGCCGCAGCGCGACTTCCGCCGCCGACAGCACGGCCGCTCCGGAAATCTCCTCCGGCGTCTCGATCGGCACGATGAAGTCCAGAGTTTCC
Organism: Burkholderiales bacterium; assembly: GCA_049663805.1. Lineage (GTDB taxonomy): Bacteria > Pseudomonadota > Gammaproteobacteria > Burkholderiales > SG8-39 > VBDM01. The sequence continues at coordinate 13,439 of JBATEB010000257.1, forward strand.
GACAGGCCCTGCTCGCCGCGCGGGGAATCGAGGGACCCGAGCACCGGCTCGACCCGGTCCGAACCCGCCGACGCGCGCCGGCTCCCGTCCTCGGCGCGCTCCCCCGAGCGCATCAGCACGTCCTCGTGGCGCGCCGAAAAACCGGCCTCCGCGCGGCGCCGGTACTGGCGCTCCTGCCACTTGTTGTAAAAGATCACGGCCGCGACCACCAGCACGCCGATCGCCAGGAGGCCGAGTCGCAAATCGCTCATTGCGGCCTCAGGCCACCGCGGGCTCTTCCCGCAGCCTCAGGGCCTCTTCGATGTCGACCGCGACGACGCGGGACACGCCCCGCTCCTGCATGGTCACTCCGATGAGCTGGTGGGCCATTTCCATGGTGATCTTGTTGTGACTGATGAACAGGAACTGTGTCTGCTCCGACATCTTCCTGACCAGATCGCAGAAGCGCTCGGTGTTGGTATCGTCCAGGGGGGCATCCACTTCGTCGAGCAGGCAGAACGGCGCGGGATTGAGCTGGAAAAAGGAAAACACCAGGGCGATCGCGGTGAGCGCCTTCTCCCCGCCGGAGAGCAGATGGATGGTGGTGTTCTTCTTCCCCGGCGGACGCGCCATGACCAGCACGCCGCTGTCGAGGATTTCGTCGCCGGTCATGCTCAGACTGGCTTCGCCGCCGCCGAAGAGCGCCGGAAACATGCGCGCGAAATGGCCGTTCACGGTTTCGAACGTCGCCTGCAGCAGCTCCCGGGTTTCCCGGTCGATCCTGCGAATCGCCGCCTCCAGGGTCTCGAGGGCGGTCGCGAGGTCGTCCGTCTGCGCATCGAGGAACTGCTTGCGTTCCTGGCTCGCCGCAAGCTCCTCCAGCGCCGCCATGTTGATCGCCCCGAGCTCGGCGATGGCATTGGTGAGCCGGGTGATTTCGCCTTGCAGCGGCGCGGCTTTCTGCCCCGCCTTCAGCGCGCCGGCAAGGGCCGCCTCGTCCGCGCCTGCCGCCCTGAGCTGCTCGGCGAACTGCTCGTAGCTGATTCGGGCGGCCTGCTCTTTCAGTCTGAGTTCCGCGATCCGGTCGCGGATCGGCTGGAGTTGCTGCTCCCGCGCGAGTCGGGTTTCCTCCGAGGTACGCAACTGGCCGGCGATTTCCTCCTGCCGGCTGCGCGCCGCGGCGAGCGCCTGTTCCCGACCGACCCGGGCCTCCAGCGCCCTTTGCAGCTCGTCTCGCAAGGCCTCATCGCCCAACCGCGACAGTTCCGCTTCGAGTTGACCCAGATGGCCGCCCGCGCTTTGAAGCTGTTCCAGTATTACTTTAGAAGATATCTCTATATCATTTATTTTACTAATACATTCCTTCTCAGCATACCCGGCTTCTTGCATTGCCCGCTCGGCCTGCAGGAGGCTCTGGCGTTGCCGTTCGAGGGCCTGCTCTGCCGCCTCACGCTCTTTTTCGGTCAGCTCCAGCGTCCGATAGAGGGCGTCGATGGCCGCCTGGTGATGTTCCAGACGCTCCTCCCCGGCCGCCTGGCTGGACTGCTCCCCGGCTTTTTGCTCGGCGATCTCGGCGAGTTCTCCCTCGATCTGCCCGGTCCGCTCCTGGTAGCGCTCCTGTCCCTGGACCAGCTTGAGGTTCTCCAGCTGGCGCTCGTGGTGCCGCTGCTTGAGCGCGGTCCCGGCGACGCGGAGTTTCTCCACCCCGTCGTCATGCTCGGCGAGCGAGCGCTCGATCCTCGAGAGTTCTTCGCGCCCCTCGTCGATCCCGGCCTGCAGCTTGCGAGCCGTTTCGCCCAGGCCTTCGATCTCGCGCTGCCGGGACAGGATTCCGGTATCGGCCGGGTCGGAGGCGTGAAAGCTGATGGCGAAGCGGCTGAACTGGTGACCCTCGCGATTCACCAGCACACAGTCGATCGGCAATCCCATGCGGGTTATCAGCCGCGGGACGCCCTCGACCGCGTAGTACGGAGCGAGCCAGGCCGAGACGGCGCCGGCGACGGCCGGCTCGGTCGCCTGCACGTAGTCGGCGAGGGGCTTCAGGCCGGGGAGCCGCGCCGGCGGTTCGGCCTCGGCCCCGGGAACGAAGGCGCTGACTCTCGCCGGGGGCGGGTCCTCGAGCAGGCGCTGCAACAGCTCGGGGTCCGCCATTTCCATCGCATGCAGGCGATCACGCAGAGCGGACTCGACCGCCGCCTCCCAGCCGGCCTCGACGCGGATCTTCTGCCAAAGCCTGGGTCGGGAGGTGAGCTGGTGCCGCGCGAGCCACTCCTGGATCTTGCTGTTTTCCTCCACCTGATCCTGGATTCTCCGAAGCGTCAGCAAGCGGGCGTCCGCGGCGGAGAACTCGCGCTCCAGCGTCTGCAGACGGTCCAGGGCCCCTTCGCGCCGCGCTTCCAGGTCGGCGTGCGCGGACTCGAGCTGCGCGAGCAGCCCGCCCTGCCGGGCGAGTTCGGCGCTGCTTTGCTCCAGCTCCTGCACCAGCCGCTCGAGCAGCTGCGGATCGGGAGGAACGAGCTCGGCGCGCTCGGCGAGCAGCCGTTCTTCCCGCTGCTCCAGGACCTGCACCGCCCTGCCCGAGTGGGCGAGATGCGTCTGCTCGACCTGAAAAGCCTGTTCCGCCCGAGCGAGGCGCTCGCGTTCGCCCGCGATCCGTCCGTGCAGCAGCCGCAACGCCTGCTCCGTTTGCGGCAGCCGGGTCTGCTCCTCCGCCAGTTTTCGGCGCGCCCGCTCCAGGCCTTCGCGCGCCTGCGCGAGACGCCCCTGCCAACTCGCCAGCGCCTCACGCTGCTCGATCTCGCCGCGCTCGCCGGCGTCGCGCTGGACGCGCAACTGGGCGAGCTGCGACTCGATGCGCTGTCGGCTATCGGCCACGAAGCGTATTTCGGTTTCGAGCCGCGAAACTTCGGCGCCGGCGCCGTACAGTTCGCCCTGGGCGGCGCTGAGCGCGTCGCCCGCTGCGTAATGCTCCTCCCGGCCCCGTTCCAGCCCGAGTTCGATTTCACGCAGCCGCGCCGTCTCCGCCTCGAGTTCGATCGTGCCGCGCTCGATCTCGCGCGCGTGGCGCTGCGCCTCGGCTTCCGCGTCGTTGCGGCGCAGGAGCCACAGGAGATTCTGTTTCTGCGCGCGCTCGGCCGAGTACTCGTTGTAGCGGCGGGCGACCTCGGCCTGCTTCTCCAGTTTTTCGATCTGCGATCCGAGCTCCTGGCGGATGTCGGCCGCGCGGGCGAGGTTCTCGCGCGTGTCGGCGAGCCGGTGTTCGGTCTCGCGGCGCCGCTCCTTGTACTTCGACACCCCCGCCGCTTCTTCGAGGAATACCCGCAACTCCTCGGGCCTGGCCTCGATGATGCGCGAGATCATCCCCTGCTCGATGATCGCGTAGGCGCGCGGACCGAGACCGGTGCCGAGAAAGATGTCCTGCACGTCGCGCCGGCGCACGTGCGTATTATTGATGAAGTAGGACGATTCGCCGTCCCGCTGCAGCACCCGTTTCACCGAGATTTCGGCGTACTGCGACCACTGGCCCGCCGCCCTGCCCAGGCTGTTGTCGAAGGAAAGCTCGACGCTCGCCCGCGCCACGGGCTTGCGCAGGCTGGAGCCGTTGAAGATGACGTCCTGCATGGAATCGCCGCGCAGGGCGGCGGCGCGCGACTCCCCCAGCACCCAGCGAACCGCGTCGATGATGTTCGACTTGCCGCAGCCGTTCGGACCGACGACCCCGACCAGCTGCCCCGGGACGTTTACGGCGGAGGGATCGACGAAGGACTTGAAGCCGGCGAGCCTGATTTGGGTGAGCCGCACGCTAGCAGGGGTCGATACAGATCCGGATAAAAGAAAACCGGCCGCGGGCCGGCTTGGTCGTCGATGAAACGGAGCACCTATAATACCATCTCCGTTTCCCGATCCGAACCCTGAATGACGCCCAAGCCGAGCAGAACTCTGGAAAGTTTCCCCAACCCCAGCCCTCGGCGCGACTACCTGATCCGGATGCAGATTCCCGAGTTCACGTGTCTGTGTCCCCGGACCGGGCAGCCGGATTTCGCGACACTCTCGCTCGACTACATTCCCGACCGCCGATGCGTCGAGCTGAAGAGCCTCAAGCTCTATGTCTGGTCTTACCGGAACCAGGGCGCCTTCCACGAGGCCGTCACCAACCGCATCTGCGACGATCTGGTGCGGCTGCTCTCGCCGCGCTTTCTCCGGCTCGCCGCCCGGTTCTACGTGCGCGGCGGGATCTTCACCAGCGTCGTCGCGGAGCATCGCAAGCCCGGCTGGAAGCCGAAGCCGGGCTTCGAGCTGGCGCCGCTCGAGGACCCGCGGAGCATGCGTTGACCGGGGCGAAGGCCCAGGCGCACCGGGACGAGGGCGAATGAATCCGAGACTGCAGGCGCTGCAGCCCTATCCGTTCGAGAAATTGCGCGCCCTGTTCGCGGGCCTCGCGCCGAATCCGGCGCTCGCCCCTATCAGCCTGGGGATCGGCGAACCGCGCCACCCGACCCCCGAGCTGATCAAGCGCGCACTGTCGGAGAATCTGGCGAAGCTCGCGACCTATCCCCCCACGGCCGGGAGCGATAGCCTCCGGCAGTCGATCGCCGAGTGGCTGGCGCGACGCTACGGCCTGGGGCCGCTCGACTGGAGGACCGAAGTGCTGCCGGTCAACGGATCGCGCGAGGCGCTGTTTGCCTTCGCCCAGACGGTGATCGATCCGGCCGACCGCAACGCGATCGTCGTCTGCCCCAATCCCTTCTACCAGATCTACGAGGGCGCCGCGCTGCTCGCCGGCGCCCGGCCTTACTACGTTAATTCCTTATCCGGACGCGGATTTGCCGCCGACTACGACTCGGTTCCCGAAGAGATCTGGCGCCGCACCCGCTTGCTCTACGTTTGCTCGCCGGGCAACCCCACCGGAAAGGTGATGGGCCTGGAGGAATGGAGCGCGGTTCTCGCGCTCGCCGACCGGTACGGCTTCGTCGTCGCCTCCGACGAATGCTATTCCGAAATCTACTTCGACGAGGCCGCGCCGCCCCTGGGCGCGCTCCAGGCGGCGGCGGGACTCGGCCGCGGATTCGAGCGCTTGGTGATGTTCTCGAGCCTGTCGAAGCGCTCCAACGTGCCGGGAATGCGCTCGGGATTCGTCGCCGGCGACGCCGCGATCCTCAAGGCCTTCCTGCTCTACCGCACCTACCACGGCGGCGCCATGAATCCGGCGGTGCAGGAGGCGAGCGTCGCGGCTTGGCGCGATGAGGAACACGTGCGCGAGAACCGCAGGAAGTACGCCGAGAAGTTCGCCCGTGTCACTCCGTTGATGCAAGCGGCGCTGAGAGTCGCGCGGCCGGATGCCGGTTTCTACCTGTGGGCGGCGACGCCGGTCGCCGACACCGACTTCGCCCGGCGGCTGTACCAGGAACAGCACGTCACCGTGCTCCCCGGGAGTTTTCTCGCCCGGGAGTCGGGCGGGGTCAATCCGGGATCCCACTACGTCCGGATGGCGCTGGTCGCCGAGGTGGAGGAGTGTCTCGAGGCGGCCCGGCGCATCGTCGAATTCGTGAGGAAGCCATGAACTCAAGCGCATTGCAGCAGCTCCGCGGCACGATCGAACAAGCGTGGGAAGACCGCGCGAAACTCGCCCCGGGCACCGCGCCGGCGAAAGTCGGCGAAGCGGTGACGCAGGTGCTCGATGACCTCGACCACGGGCGGCTGCGCGTCGCTGAAAAGGTCGACGGTGCCTGGCTCACCCACCAGTGGATCAAGAAAGCGGTGCTGCTCTCCTTCCGCATCGATGACAACCAGCCGGTTCGGGCCGGTGCGCTGCAGTTCTACGACAAGGTGCCGACCAAGTTCGAGCACTACGACCGGGAACAATTCGAGCGCGGGGGATTTCGCGTCGTCCCTCCCGCGGTCGCGCGCCGCGGCGCCTACATCGCCAAGAACGTCGTGCTGATGCCGAGCTACGTCAACGTCGGCGCCTACGTCGACGAGGGCACGATGGTCGACACCTGGGCGACGGTGGGATCCTGCGCCCAGATCGGCAGGAACGTCCACCTGTCGGGCGGCGTGGGCATCGGCGGCGTGCTCGAGCCGCTGCAGGCGAACCCGACCATCGTCGAGGACAACTGCTTCATCGGCGCACGCTCGGAGATCGTCGAAGGCGTCATCGTCGAGGAGAACGCCGTCATCTCGATGGGAGTCTTCATCGGCGCGAGCACCCGCATCTACGACCGCGCCAGCGGGCAGACTCTCTATGGGAGAGTTCCCTCGGGGGCCGTGGTCGTTCCGGGCACCTTGCCCTCGGCCGACGGCAAGTACGGGTTGTACTGCGCCGTCATCGTGAAGAAGGTGGATGCCCAGACCCGCGCCAAAACCGCGATCAACGAGCTGCTGCGCGGGGACTAGCTGCCGATCGGTCTTATGTCAATTTCGGTCGCCGCCGCACCACCCGGTGGGGAGCGAGCGGAGCGGGTCAATGGCGCGGTGCGCGCGTTTCCTCCTTGCGACTTCGTCGTCGGAATCTGTGCCCGCACCGACAGCACGCGCGGCGTGTGGAAGGCGCCCGCTGGCAGCGATGCCGGCATCGGCGGCGCGGTCGGCTTCGAAGTGCCGATGAGCGACGCGGAGAACCGTCAGCTTAATCCACATGCCATCAATTGCCTGAGGACGCTCCCGGTATACGGCAACGTGGTGTGGGGCTCGCGCACGATGGTCGGCGACAACGACCGCGGCGCCGAGTGGAAGTACGTTCCGGTGCGCCGCATGGCCCTGTTCCTCGAGGAAAGCCTGTACCGCGGCACGCAGTGGGTCGTCTTCGAGCCCAACGACGAGCCGCGGTGGGCGCAGATCCGGCTGAACCAGCTCAGGGCAGGCTGGACAGGAAAACGGCGAGAGCCTTGATGTCCGGATCCTTCAGCCCCGCGGTGCCGGCCGCCATCGGCAAGTAGATCCGTTCACCCGTCCGGTCACGGTACCGCGACAACGATTGAATCAGGTAATCGACTTGCTGCCCCGCCAGGCGGGGCGTGGCTTGCGTGCCTCGCCCTTGCGCGCCATGGCACACGACGCACCGCCGCTTGTACAGGCCTTGGCCGTGCGCAGAGCGTCCCGCCCCCGCCGGCCTGACGATTTGGCCCGAATAGTAGACACTCGCGTTGATGCGGTCGTTTTCGCTCAACAGTTTCATCACCCCTTCCTTGAATCTGTTGCGGCGTTGCCCCTTCGTGAACTTCTCGATTTGGGCCAGCAAATAGACGGGGTGTTGCCCGGCAAGGTTGGGCACTTCTCCAAGCGCGCTGTTGCCGTCGCCGCCATGACAATTGGCGCAGAAAGAAACGAGGTTCTTCGCCGCCGCCGCTGCCGAATCGCGTGCAGCGGGATCGGCCAGTACTTTCTCCAGGCGTTCTTCAAGGGTTTGCGCGCCGATGGGAAAAGCCGCGAGCGCGAACACACAAAAAATAATTCCCCGCCTCCCGGCTCGTTCCCCGGGTCCAGAGTTCGGCGCTTGGGTCATCTATTGCCTCCTTACGTTCGCAAACCTCAATGCCCCCCGCTGCCGTTCCTGCCTTGTTGCGCGTTCCAAGCTTGGGCGCGCCAAATCAGATGGCGATTATAGTATGGGGAGCCTTGGTCACATGTCCTGCGCTTCGAGCGCCCGATAGGCGCGTTGGGCCCGCTCGAACAGGCAAAGTCGGAAACGTGAGGGTGAAGCGGTCGACCTCGATGCGGCGACCGGGCTTCGGTTTGATCCAGATCAATCGGCCTGTGCCGCCCCTGCCTAAGCTCTCTGTAAACCGTACACCCCCCCCCTCAGGAGCCCCCATGAAAAACGTCTGGCTGGCAGGCCTTTTGGCCGTCGCCCTATCCCCCGCCATGGCCGCCGATCCGGCCAAGATCAATTGGACGAAGATTCCCGCCACGACGGTGCCGTTGTTCTATCCGGGCCAGTCCTCGTACGAGTGGCTGCGCTCGGACAAGCACCCGGGCGCCCAGGGCGTCCAGGGGAACCTGGCGTGCGCCGGATGCCACGAGGGCCAGCAGAAGAAACTTGGCGCGAAGGCGGTCAAGGGCGGGTCCCTCGAGCCGACTCCAATCAAAGGGAAGGACGCGTACAAAGAGCTGAAGGTCCAGGCCGCGTACGACGACGATAGCGCGTACCTGCGCTTCCAGTGGAAGACCAGCGCCAAGTGGCCCGGCATCGAGTATCCCTACTACCGCTTCGACGGCAAGGAATGGAAGGCCCACGGCGCTCCCAGGCTGGACAAGGACGTACAGGCAGGCAAGAAGCCCCCGATCTACGAGGACCGGCTCACGCTCATGCTCGATGACGGCAAGGTGCCGGTGTTCGCCGCCCAGGGCTGCTGGCTCACCTGCCACGCCGGCGAGCGCGACATGCCGAAGGCCGCCTCCAAGGACGAGGCGCAGAAAGTGATGAAGAAGAACGACGTGCGCAAGTACCTGCCGCTGAGCCGCACCAACCCGTCGGATTGGACGACGATCAAGCCGGCCGACGAGATCGCCACGCTCAAGGCCGAAGGCGGCTTCGTCGACCTGATGCAGTGGCGCGCTCACCGCTCGAACCCGGTCGGCGGCGCCGATGACGGCTACGTGCTCGAGTACCGCAACTTCGACAAAGGCAAGAACCACTTCGCCTCCAACATGGACAACGAGAAGAAACAGCCGAAGTTCATGTACGACGCGAAGAAATTCAAGTCCAAAGCGACCACCGCCAAGGCCGTGCGCAAGAGGGATCCGTTCCTGATCAGGGACGTCAACGCGGTTGCATTCGACCCGGGCGCCGGCTGGAAGGAAGGCGACATGCTGCCGCAGTACGTCCTGCAGCCCGCCGAGGACTCGGCCGCCGACAACAAAGCCAAGGGCACGTGGAAGAACGGCGAGTGGACGGTGGTGATCACCCGCCCGCTCGGCCTCGCCAACGCGGACGACAAGGCGCTCAAGGACGGCGCCGTCTACAGCGTCGGCTTCGCGGTACACGACGACAACGTCACCAGCCGCGGCCACCACGTGTCGTTCGTGAAAACCCTGGGCTTCGGCGCCAAGGCCGATATCCAGGCCGTCAAGCTCAAGTAGGCGATGTCGATCGCGAGGAACACGCCGCCGACCGCGCCTGCTGCGGCACCCGGCCCCGCCGAGACCGGCCTCGTCCAGGCCGCGCGCCTCAGCCCTGCCCCGCCCGATCGAGAATCGCAGCGACCCTCTCGGCGGTAACGCGCGCGCCATCGGCGGCGATGGGGCGCTGCGGATACGGCGTGGCAAGCACCTGCTCGATCTTCGAGCGCAGGCGTTCCGGCTCGAGATCCGCGGGCCCGAGGGGATGCACGAAGCCCGCGGCGGCGAGCTTGTCGATGCGAAACCCCTGCTCGCTGTCGGCTTGCGACGGATACGCGAGCGACGGCGTCCGGGTGGTGATCACGTCCATCAGGGTGTTGTCGCCGCCCAGGCTGATCGACAGCGCGGACTCGAGCAGGTGGCGCTGGAAGTCGGGCAGGAAGGGCACGATTTCCACGTTGTCGCTGCGGACCTCGGCACGCAACGCCGCGACTCCCTCCGGCGTGGTGCGCGAGGCGGCGGCGACCAGAAAGCGGTACTCGGGCAGCAGCGGCGCGGTGCGGATCGCCGAGCTCAGCATCTCGCGGCCGAGCTCGCCTCCGCCCTGGCTGACCAGGATCTTCCTCCGGCGCGGCGGGAACGCGGCCGGCGGCTCCGGTGCCACGTAGCCGGTGTAGACCACCTTGTCGCGGATGGCGTCGATCCGCGCGAACGTCTCGTCGAGCCGCACGATGTCGGGGTCGCCGCGCACGAAGATCGTGTGGATGTCCCGCTTGACCATCGCGACGATCCGCTCCTCGGTGCGATCGTCGGCCGGGATCAGCACCTCGCGCACGTTGCAGAAAATCGGGATCGCGCCGCTGGCGGCGCGCACCGCGTCGAACAGCGCGTAGATCTCGCGCCGGAAGCGGCGGCGGCCGAACGGAAAGAACTCGATCACCAGCGCGTCGTACGGCGGCCGCATGAACGCCGCCATCGCCGCGGCGCGCGCCTGCCACAGCTCGCCGATCTCGGTGCCGCCGTCGGCGTCGACGATGCCGCCGGTGTCGCTGTCGTGCAGGAGCGTCGGCAGCTTCAGGTTGCGGTAGTTCGGGTGCCCGATGCCGTTGCGGACGTCGAGTCCGCCCTGGATGAAGTCGACCTCGTGCCCCCGGTCGAGCAGCGCGCGCGCGATGCGCAAGCTCGAAGTCAAGTGCCCCATCCCGACCAGGCTCTGGCAGTAGTAAAGGAGCTTCCGGCGCATCGGCGTCAGGTGCGGAATCCGTCGTACACGGCGCCGGCATCCTCCTCGCGCAGCGAGACCGTGCGCAGCACGGTGCGCGCGGCGACATCGATTTCGTAGACGAAGTGGTTGCGCAGCTTCTCCTTCAGCACGCGCTCGGTGCTCCAGCCGAGCAGGCCCTTGAGCAGCGCGCGGTTGGTTTCGCGATGGCCGACGATCAATGCCGCGCCCGCGGGCGCGCTGCCCAGCACCTGGTCGAGCGCGGCCAGCGCGCGCTCCGCCAGCTCGTCGAAGGTCTCCCCGCCCGGCGCGCGGAAGCGCGCCGGGTCCGCCTTGCGCCGCTGCCACAGCGCCTGCGCCTCGGGATCGCGCTCGTCGCGGAAGCGGCCCTCCAGTATGCCGAGCGAGAGTTCGGCCAGGCCCGGCAGCGCGGTCACGGGCAGCCCGTGCGCGGCGGCGGTGGGCGCGGCCGTCTGCACGGTCCGCCGCAGCGTGCTTGTGAATACCGCGGCAAGCGGCACATCGGCGAGCACGCGCGCCAGC
>JBATEB010000258.1:0-19354 GCA_049663805.1 Burkholderiales bacterium
ATCCGATCACTCCGTTTATCACCGAGGAGTTATGGCAGAAGGTGGCGCCGCTCGCCGGTAAGCCGGGGGAGTCGATCATGCTCGCCTCCTACCCAGGGTGCCAGCCAGAAAAGATCGATGAGGCCGCCGAGCGCGAGGTAGATATTGCCAAGGGTGTCGTGAACGCGGCACGAAATCTGCGCAGCGAACTCAAGACACAATCCCAGTACAGTATTTCTCCCACCTTTTACATCACCGGCGACCCGAGTGCCGCAACAACCACCGCTTTTTCCGCTCTGGTACGCCAGTCCGATTTGAAGATCGTTGAAGCCCTTCCGGATTCGGAATTACCCGTGGCAATATCGGGACCTCATCGCGTGATGCTGCAAGTGGAGATCGACCCCGTCGCCGAGCGTGCCCGTTTGCAAAAGGAGATTGCGCGTCTCGAGGGCGAGATCTCCAAGGCCTCCGCCAATCTCTCCAACCCGAAATTCGTCGAGCGCGCTCGGCCGGCGGTCGTCGCGCAGGAAAAAGAGCGCCTGGCAACCTTCAGCGCAACTCTCGAGAAGCTGAAGCCTCAGCTCGACCGATTGGTCACTTCTTCTTCATGAGAAAGGTAAACACCTTGTCTGCCTCGGCATGCGAGAGCAGATGATTCCCGGTCTGCTTTGCAAAAACCTGGAAATCCTTGACCGCCCCCGGGTCGGTGGCAAGGACCCGCAGGACCTGTCCGCTCTTCAGTTCCGTAAGCGCCTTCTTGGCGCGAAGGATCGGGAGGGGGCAATTGAGGCCCCGCACGTCGAGGTCCTTGTCGAAAGCAGTCATGGTCGCCGAATCGCAGTGAGATCGATGGGAGCAAGAACTATATACCAAACGCAATTGCCGATGAAGCCGACCGGCGCGTCGTATTCGCGGTCCCGCGGGTGGGGGCGGAACGATATGCGCACCGGCAATCCGGTTGCCTAATCGGGTCGCGATACTTAAACTGGAGCGCGGACAGGACGCATCTAAGCAGACACAGGAGCGGCTTTGGCAAAGGAAAGGGAATCGCCGACTTCCAATTCGAAATGGCTCGCGTATGTTGCCAGCCTTCCAACCGACGATCCTGCGGCCCGGATGAGGGTGTTGCGCACGCTCGAGTCCATGGGTTGCGCGGTCCTGCGCGAGGGTGTCTATCTCCTCCCGGACACTCCTGCGAACCGGCAGGGCCTGCAGCGGCTTTCCGATCACATGGGCCGCATCAACGCCACGGCCCACGTTCTTCACGTTACACATTTCGATGCCCAGCAAGATCAGATGTTTCGGGCACTTTTCGACCGAACCGGAAAGTACCGCGAGTTGTTCAAGGCGATCGAGGGCTTGCGCGCCGGATTCGGCGTCTCCGATCCCAGCGCGATCGCCCGGGTGCTCAACAAGCAGCGACGGGAATTCGAGGCAATCAGCGCGCTCGATTTCTTCGATTCACCGGAGAAGGATCGCGTCGCGCAGGTCCTGCACGACACCGAGGCCGAGGTTCGCAAGAGAATGTTCCCGGAATCTCCCAAATCCGGCCGCGTGACCCAGACGGGCCGGTTTTACTTCAAGCGGGTTTGGGCAACCCGAAAGCCGCTTTGGGCGGACCGGCTGGCTTCCGCGTGGCTGGTCCGGCGATTCATCGATCCGGAAGCCACCCTGATGTGGCTGGACAAGACGCAAAAATGCCCCTCCACGGCGGTTGGATTCGGTTTCGAAGGAGCGACCTTCGCCAACAGCAACGATAAGGTGACATTCCAGCAGTTGCTTGAGAGCTTTGGTCTGGACAAGAACGAAACACTGGCCAGGATCGGAACGCTCGTCCATTTTCTGGATACCGGCGGCACGCCGATTGCCGAGGCGGCCGGGGTGGATACCCTGCTGCAGGGAGCGCGCCGGCGAAGCAACAGCGAAGAAGAGCTGTTATCGGAGAGTGAAAAAACGTTCGACCTTCTCTACGAAGCCTATTTCGAAGCCCCGGCCCGAGGCGTTTCTCCCCGCAAGGGAAGCGCGGAATAAGGCCGCGGTCGCCTCCCCCACGACGCAGCCCACGCTACTTCCGATCTTCCTTAGCGGCGCTTTGCTTCTTCGGCCTGCAGCACCCGCAGGCTTCGCAGCCGAGCCTCGACGGCGGAGAGTTGATAGAAGTCTCCATCCCCGCTTCTCTGCGCGAGTTGCAGTTGCTCGATGGCAGCGGGGAGCGTTCCCTGGAGAACGTAGGTCTCCGCGAGGGCCTGGTGGAGAAGCAGCCGTTTTCCGACGGCCGCGTAGGACTTGGCCTGCAAGCCGTAGAGACGCCGATCCCGCGGGGAGGTCTTCACGAGATCCGCCAGCCATGCAAGCGCCGCCTCATGCTGTCCCGCCTCCTGCAGGGCCCCTACGTAGGCGTAGTGGAGCGGCTGATAGTTTGGCGTGCGCTCCAGGGCGGCGCGGAGGATTCGGCGCGCCCCGGCGGCGTCGCCGGCGCCCTGCCGGATGCGCGCGGCCAGAAGCTCCACCATGGGGTGAGTCCCCGCGAGTTTGCGCGTGGCTTCTACCTCGGCACCGGCTCGGGAAAAATCACGCGATCTGGCGAGAGCGCTGGCAAGGCCGTAACGCGCTCCGGCCTCCCTCGCGTAGCGGTGCTCGCGCACCAGTTCCGAGAAGTAAGCGACGGCGTCGCGCGCCGCACCTTCTTCGGCGCGAAGCTTGGCGCGCGCGAGGTGAAACTCGATGCTGTCGGGTGCCTGCTTGTAGATCGCGGTCTGCGCGCGGTTCTGCATGTCGGCGATCCGCTCGATGTTGAGGGGGTGAGTTCGAAGGTAAGCCGGCGCATTGTTCTCGTACAATCTGGTTGCCTTCTGCATCCGCTCGAAGAATGCACCCATGGCGCCGACATCGAAGCCTGCCTGCTGCAGAAACTGGAAGCCGATCCGGTCCGCCTCGCGCTCGAAGTCGCGGGTGTAATTGAGCTGCGTTTGGATGCCGGTCGCGCCCGCGCCTGCGATGACAGCCTGCGTCACGTCGGGATTCGAGCGCGCTGCGAGCAACGCCAGGATGACCGCCGCCAGCGTGGGAATCGACAGCTGCTCCTGCTTTCCGAGCAGGCGCGCAAGGTGGTGCTGGGTTACGTGCGCGACTTCATGCGCCAATACGCCCGCAAGCTCGGACTCGGTCTGCGCGGCGAGCAGCAACCCGGTATGCACGCCGACGAAGCCCCCGGGCATCGCGAACGCGTTGATCGTCTTGTCCCACACCAGGAAAAACTCGAAGTCCTGATGCGCTCCCGGACTCGCCGCCACCAGGCGCCGTCCGATTTCGTTGATGTACGCGGTCAACTCGGGGTCATCGAGAAATTGCGGATCCCGCAACCGTATATCCCGCATCGCCTGCTCGCCGATCTTGCGTTCCGTATAGGGCGAGAGCAGGCTGCCGGAGGTATCGCCCAGCTCGGGCAGGTTCTGCGCCTGGGCCTGCTGACACAGGACAGCGAGACCGAGGCAAACGGCGGATATTCTCATGGATAATATGATACCGCCGTCCGGGGGAGGTTCCCGGCCCACGCTCCTGAGGGGAAAAGATGAAGCGCTCGAAAAAACTGAGCCATTTCGACAAGTCCGGTCAGGCGCACATGGTCGATGTCGGAGGAAAGCCGGAGACGCACCGGGTCGCGCTCGCCGGGGGGGCGATCCGCATGGAGCGCTCTACCCTGAAACTCATCCTCTCCGGCGGGGCGAAGAAGGGCGATGTCCTGGGAGTGGCGCGGGTCGCGGCGATCCAGGGAGCCAAGAGAGCGAGCGACCTGATCCCCTTGTGCCACCCCTTGCGCCTTACCCGGGTGGCCGCGGACTTCAGCGCCGAAAAGCGGCGGCCGGCTATCCGGCTGGTTGTCACCGTCGAGACGATCGGCCAGACCGGGGTGGAAATGGAGGCGCTTGCGGCAGTGAGCGCCGGACTGCTTACGATCTACGATATGTGCAAAGCCGTGGACCGCGCCATGGTGATCGAGGACATCAAGCTCCTGGAAAAGTCCGGCGGGCGGTCCGGCCATTTTCGCAGAAGCGAGCGCTAGGGGATCCGGCGCCTGTTCAGCGCGAGCTCGCGCCGGCGCTCGTCGAGGGCGAAGAACCGGTATTGGAGGACCGCAGGCGTTTCACCTCCAGTGCCGCTCCCGAGAAACCCAGATCGGATGCGCGCTGGTATTCCGCTCTGGCCTCACCGATTCGGCCAAGTTGTTCCAGAACCAGGCCGAGACGATGGTGCCCGATCCCGCTGTCCGGCCGCAACTCGACCGCGCGCGCGATATCGGGCAATGCGAGCTCGTACTCCTTCGAGAGGTAGCGAATCACGCCGCGGGCGTAGTAGCAGTGAACCGTCTCGGGGTACTCGGCCATGCATCGCTCCGCCACTTCCATCGCCTTGTCCGGCCTCCCGCCATACATGTATTCCCTTCCCAGCATGTACAGCGTGCGCGACCCCCAGGGAACCGGCCTGGCGGGGAGCTTGGCGACCGCGTCCTCCCACAGGAGGAAGGGACTCGAGAACGTCGCGAGGCGATCGAACGCCTGGTGCCAGAGCAAGGGCACGGCAAGGGCAACGACCGCGAACGCGCCCCGAAGCGGTACTGCGCCCAGAATCGCAGCCACCGCGATGACGATTCCAGGCGCCCAGAGATAGCTGCGATAGAGAACGAACGGTTCCTGAAACCGGGCCGTGCTGAATTCGACCAGGAAAAGAACCCATACGTAGAGCAGGCCGAACCCGGCCATTCCGGCCCTGCCCCGGCGGCGAAGCAGCCAGAAACCGAGCCCGCCAAACGCCAGAAAACCCAGAATCTTCAGAAGGATCCAGGCCGCCGACCAGGTCGCGAGAAAATCGACGCGGACATCGATCGACATCGCGCGCGTGTCCGGCCACAGCCATAGGGCGAGATACTTGAAAAACAGTCCTGCCTGGGTGACGGCGCTCAACGCCCAGGAGAAATTTTCGGTCGCGTGCCCGAATGCCCCTTCGAGTTGACCGGCGACGGCGCCGTAGTCGGGCTCGTAGGCCTTGCCGATCAGCCACTTCCTTCCCAGGGTCGCGAAAATCGCCACCGGAGCGCAGGCCAGCAGATAGGCCGCGGCATAGCGAGTCGCGAAGCGTCGGTTCGCACCTGTCAGGGAGATGAGCAGCACCGCGGCGGCGGGCAGGAGGATGCCGTGCTCCTTGGAAAGGACCGCTACCGAGTACATGAGGGCGGCCGAGATCGCATCGGCATAGCGCGAGCGGGCGAGACCGCGCGCAAACAGGATGAGCGAGAGCAGCGAGAACAGCGTGGCGAAGACGACGGTCCGCTGCACCAAGTAGCCCGCCCCATAGACCGCCACCGGATGCAGCGCGAACAGGGTCGCAGCGACGAACGCCCACGCAACGGGACGGGGATCCGGAGCGTCGTTTCCCTCGGCGCCGACGGCCGGTAAGGTCGCGCGCAGCAGGTCCTGGATGAGCTTGTACAGGGCGAGCGCGCACCCGGCGTGAAAGAGGAGGCTCACGATCCGGTGGGCCTCGATGCCGCCGACCAGCACTTCGGTGATGGCCAGCGAAAATAACGGCGGAAGGCGGAAGTCGAGGCCGAACGGATGAGTGGCGTAGTACGAAAACAGGTATCCGGAAAAGAACACCCAGTCGTCGAAAACCTTCGGGTTCGCGAGAAACGGCCCGTAAAGCCCGGCGATCAGTCCGACGAGCAGGCTCGCCCCGACCCAGGGCAGATGCCGGCGGAAGGCGTGCGCCATCATGCTCCTTCCCTCTCCCAAAAAAAAAGGTACCCCGAAGGGTACCTTTTTTGTGTTGCTGGAACCTAGGCTAGGACTATCCGCGACAGGAACCCGGCAGGAATTTCGGATTCAGGGTCGTGCCGTCCGCCGATGAACCGCAGCGCCAGCCGAACACCGTCGACCCGCCCACATCGGTAGCCGCCATCGCCGTGGTGGCATCCTTCAGCGGAACCAGAGTGACCGCCGTACCGTTGATATTGGTGCCGGCGCCAAAGCCCTGTATCGTCACCGTGACCTTGCCGTTGATGTCGGTGACAATCGTGGCCACGTACTTCGAAGCGCCGCCTACCGTGCTCGTGACTTCGCAACCCCAGTTGTTGGCCCCCGGGGCGCTGGTGGCGCTCTGGAATACCTCGGTGATCGAGGTCCGGCACGCGCTTGCGCCCAGGATCACTTCGGAGATTTTCGCCCGGTTGCTGTAGTCCTGGTACGCGGGGAGCGCCACCGCCGCCAGAATGCCGATGATCGCAACGACGATCATCAACTCGATCAAGGTAAAGCCCTTTTGAAGCGTTCTCATTCGATCTTCTCCTTCATGGTTCACACGCCGGCATGGCGTTGACCCATTAAGAGCAAATCACGTGCCGGCTCAAGAGATATTTCTGTATCTAGCTGTTTATACGGAAAAATAGTCTATTTTCCCAGGTTGGTTCCAGCGCAGAACGCGCGTGTCTGCCGTCCCAGCTTGCGCATAGTGTGACGCTGCGCGTCACCCCATCCGGCCCCCCATGAACGGAGACCGATTAGGTCCCACCCGGGTGAGTGGACTCAGGTACGTATCCGGGAATCTTGCTTTCGTCGACCTCGTCGATTTGATCGGGAGGGACAAACCTTTCGGCGTAGCGCTGGTACACCTTCTTGCGAACGAAGATGTCGAACAGGTCCGGATCGATGTGCCCGTTGAGGCTGAAGTTCCCCAGGATCCGGAGCGACTCCGAAAGCGTCTTTCCTGGCTTGTACGGCCGGTCCGGGGCGGTGAGCGCCTCGAAAATGTCGGCGATTCCCATCACCCTCGCCTGCACCGACATCTGCTCGCGCTTCAGGCCGCGGGGATAGCCCTTGCCGTCCATGCGCTCGTGATGGCCGCCGGCGTATTCCGGAACGTTCTCGAGGTGCTTCGGCCACGGCAGCGCTTTCAGCATGTCGATGGTGGCGTTGATGTGGTGGTTGATCGTTTCGCGCTCCTCCTGGGTCAGCGTACCCCGCGCGATGGTGAGGTTCTTCACTTCCTCCGGGGTGAGAAAATCGGCGGTCCCGCCCGAGACGTCGGTCCATTTGCGCCCGGTTCCGATTCGCACCACCCGCTCCTGGGCTTCCTGCGACATCGACTCGCCCCCGGTGTTACATTGCCTCAGGAACTCCCGGTCGCTTTCCAGCTGGCGGACCGCGTCCGCCAACGCCTTGTCGATGTGATCCATGCGACGCTCGCGCGTGCCGATGTCGTTCATCTCCGAAGCGCGCAGCAGATCCATCTTCTCCTTCAACGCCGCGATTTCCAGATCGCGCTTGAGCACCTCGAAACGCGTGTCTACGAGGTGGATGCGGTCGAAGATCGTCTCCAGCTTGGTCGACTTGTCGACGACGTGGACCGGCGTGGTCACCTTCCCGCAGTCGTGCAGCAACCCCGCTATCTCCAGCTCATAGCGATCTGCTGCGCTCATATTGAAGCTGCTGAGCGGCCCCTCGAGCGTCTCATTGACGGCGTCCGCCAACATCAGTGTGAGTTCCGGAACGTTCTTGCAGTGCTTGCCCGTGTAAGGAGATTTCTCGTCGATCGCCTTGTTGATGAGTCCGATAAAAGACTTGAACAGCATTTCCAGCTGATTGATGAGCTGCCGGTTAGTGAGCGCGATTGCGGCCTGGGAAGCAAGCGATTCAGCCAGGCGCTGATCGGCGTCCGAAAAGGGTCCGATGTCGCCGGTCGCCGGATCCTTGCTGTTGATGAGCTGCAGAACCCCGATGATCTCGCCCTCGTGATTCTTCATCGGCACCGTGAGGAAAGCCTTCGAGCGGTATCCGGTCTTCTTGTCGATGTTGCGCATCCCGGAAAAATCGAACCCCTTTTCCGTGTACGCATCGGCAATATTCACCGTCTTGCCGGTCAACGCGGCGTAGGCGGCGACCATCTGGTTGTTCGGCCTTCCGTCCTTTCCATAGAGGTGCACCGGGTAGAAGGAGGTTATCGGGTTTCCGGTGCTGCCCCCCAGCGCGAGGTCGAGCGATTCGTTCCGCATGATCTCGAACCGCAGCCGCGGTCCCTCGTCGGAGGGCTCGAGCACGTACAGCGTGCCGGCGTCGGCGCGGGTGATCGCCTTGGCTGCAAGGAGAATTTCCTCAAGAAGGCGGGCGATGTCCTTTTCCTGGGACAGCGCCGCTCCGACCTCATTCAACTGCTCGAGACGGCGAAACAGGTCTTCGACGGTATCCAAGGATCGATCCCCTGGTGTGGAAGCGGGGCGAGCCGCTATTTGATGCAGACGGCGCGCACCTGCGGCATGTCGGTGAGGCCCTGGAGCACTTTTTCGACGCCGTCCATCTTCAGAGTGCGCATGCCCTCCTCCAGACACACCGCCAGGATTTCCGCGACCCGGGCGTGCTCCTGAATCAGCTTCTTGATGGTGTCGGAAGCGACCAACAGCTCGTGCAGGCCCATGCGGCCCTTGTAGCCGGTGTTGCTGCACACGTCGCAACCCTTGGCCTTGTAGAGCGTGAACTGCCCCTTGTCCGCGGCGTAGCTCCTCGCCAGATCCCGGTAGACGCTCTCGTAGGCGGACTTTGCGTCCTTTTTGAAAGGAGCGGTGTTGAGCAGTTCGGAGCAGTATTCCTGGAGAATCTGCTTGACCTCTTCGGGGCCCGGCGCATAGGCCTGCTTGCACTTGCTGCACAACCGCTTGGCCAGGCGCTGCGCGAGAATACCGAGAAGCGCGTCGGAAAAATTGAAGGGATCCATCCCCATGTCGAGCAGCCGGGTGATCGATTCCGGCGCGCTGTTGGTGTGCAAGGTCGCGAATACCAGGTGACCGGTCAGCGAGGCTTCGATACCCGTCCCCGTCGTTTCCTTGTCGCGCATCTCCCCTACCATGATGATGTCCGGGTCGGCGCGCAGGAACGCTTTCATCACGACCGCGAAATCGAGCCCTGCCTTCCGGTTGACCTGTACCTGCCGAAGGCCCTTCTGCGTGATTTCGACCGGGTCCTCGGCCGTCCAAATCTTGGTATCCGGGGTATTGAGAAAGCCGAGGACGGAGTGCAGCGTCGTCGTTTTTCCCGAGCCGGTCGGGCCGCAGACAAAGAACAGGCCATAGGGCTTGCTCACCAGGTCCTTGAGCTTGGGGAGGTTCGACGGCGACAGACCGAGTTTGTCGAGCGGGATGGGCTCGCCCGCGGCAAGGATACGCATGACCACGTCCTCGACCCCGCCGGCCGAAGGGATGGTGGCGACGCGCAGCTCGATGTCGAGCGGGCCGTACTTCCTGAACTTGATCTTCCCGTCCTGCGGCTTGCGTTTCTCGGAAATATCGAGGTCGCACATGATCTTGATGCGCGCGACGATGGCGTTTCGGTATGCGCCCGGAACTTCGATATACGGGAACAACGACCCGTCCTTCCTGAACCGGATCTCGGTCCGCGCTTTTCCGGGATAGGGCTCGATGTGAATGTCCGATGCCCCCTGGTTGTAGGCGTCGATGATGATCTTGTTGACCAGCTTCACCAGCTCGTTGTCCGCCGCGGCCGAAACGTCGTCGGAGCCCGCTCCTTCCTCGCCGACCGGCTGGTCGTCCTCGAGGCCCGAGAGCATGTCGCCTATGTCGCCGGAATCGACCGATTCCGCGCCGTAAAAAGCCTTGAGGGTATCCTTGAATTCCCTGAGGGTCGTGACGCGGTAGACGAGCTTGCGCCCCGGAAACACGTTCTGAACGATTCTCGAGCTTTTTACCCTTTCAGGGTCCAGGCAAAGGATGATCAGACCCTCCTTCGCGTCCTCGATGGGCACCCACTGGTTGGACTCGACGTATTCGCGCTTCAGGTTCTTCAGCAGATCCATCGGCTTGATGCGGTCGGGCTTGTAGGGCTCGTACGGCACCGCGAAAAACTTTGCCAGCGCCCCGCCGATCGCCGGAAGCTTGACCTGAAATTCGTCGGTCAGCACCGTTTCGACGTCGACCGCCTTCTTGCGGGCGGACCGTGCCGCCAGTTCGAACTCCGCGGCCGAGATCACGGCGTCGCCCATCAGGGAGTCGTACTTCGTCTTGAGGACCTGCGGCTTTTGTCGCTGCTTGAACGCAATCGCGAGCGTCTGGCACAACTCGGTGACGCCCTCCTCGGCCAGTTGACCGAACGGGGAACCCGACTTGTTGTTGATCAGCTGCACCACCCCGCCCAGATCGGAGCTTCCCGGTTCCACGACCGGCGCCACCAGCATCTGCTTGGTGCGATAGCCGGTCCGCTTGTCGACCTCCTGCAGAAACCGCAGGCTCGGATTGTGGGCCCTGAGCTCGGCCTCGTCGTAGACGTCCTTGAGGTTGAGCATCCTCTTCGACAACCCGACGTAACCCGCGATGGAGTGCTCGGCAATCGGCAGTTTCAGATCCTTGAACGAGTTGAGTCCTGTCTTGACCTTGGAAACGATGGTCTGCTTGTCCTCCCCTACGGTGTAGATCGTCAGGCGATCGGCATTGAAGAGCGTACAGATGTCGGCACTCACCTCCAGCATGATTTCGTCCACATTGCTGGTGGCGTGTATCTTGTTGGTGACAATTTGCAGGTTTTTCTGAAACGTCAGCCTGTGATTGACGTCAGAGGCCGCGCCCGAATGCGTTTGCAATACCGCGCTCATAGGCATCTCATCCTGGGGTTATCCCCCTGAAAACATCCCGATAATCAAGTACTTTACCATTGTTCGGCCGTTCCGGCCGCACTTGGGCTGGCACGCCCGCTTGTGCGCTGATCGGAAAGCGAAAATCGCGCCCGAGCGACCGGTCACCCCGCCTGCCGAAAGCACGCTGCCGCCGCGACAGGGTACTCATGCGGTCACGTCCCCGGGGTTGCCTGTCGCCACAGCCCGCCGGCGAGCAGAAACGCGCGATAACCGCGCTGCGCAAGCAGGAACGCCGCCGCGGCGCTGCGCCGCTCGCTCTGGCAATAGAGCACATACTCTCGTTGCCTGTCGAGCACTCCGACGGCATTACGGATCTCCGACAGCGGAATATTGATCGCTCCCGGCAGCTTGTCGTACTGGTATTCCGAGGGGTAGCGCACGTCCACCCATTGAGCCCCACCGGTGATCTTGCTTCGGGCTTCGTCCAGGGTGATGCGATGCAGCAAAGGCTGCCGCAGCAATTCGTTGAAATCCCCCTTCGCCAGCCGAAGCACCACACCGTCGGTTTTCATGGTCACCGTGGCGTTTCGCTTGGCTTCGGACACCAGCGCCTCCTCGCCGAACGCGTCGCCGGCCCTAAGGTCCGCGAGGAGCATCGACACCCCGCCGATCATCCGCTCGACTTTGCATCTGCCGGTTTCGATGACGTAGTAGAAATCTCCCTCGGCGCCCTCCCGAATCACCACGTCGCCCTTCTTCAGCGGCACGCGCACGAAAAGGCGCAGCAGCCGGTCGATATGTGCCGGAGGCAACTGGGAAAACGCACCGAATTTCAGGCTACTGACGCTGAACATCCCGGTCATGAGACTCCAGTTCGCGGGGGAAGTCGTTGCGTGTTCGGTCGTTCCAGGGGTTCTGGGAGCGGTGGCGCTCGCGAGTTGATCCCAAGTCAACATGATGTCGACAAGATCGTGGTCGATGCACAACAGCTCGACCTCTGAAATGGCTCTGGCGCCGGCGAACTCTTCGCCGCGACGGGCGAGCGGCCGGCGCGCCTGGGTCGACCCCCCCGCCAGAACCCTGGCGGAGCCGTCCGGATACGTGAGCGCCAGCTCGCCCCTGATGAGATAGACGACCTGACCGGCGACGGCCAGAGCGCCCGAAGCATCCGAGTCCCTGCCAATGATCTCGACGCGGGCCAGACCCGCAAGCTCATTGAGCCTGGCGTCGGACAGCGACGCAAGGGGCTCCAACGCCCGCAACGTTTCCACGCTCACTCTGTCGGCGCACATCGCAGTTCCCCATTGCGGACCTCGCGGTTCCGCGGCTTCCCCTAGAATTCAAAGACCTGATTGTTCTGCAGCATGCGCGGCCCGTATTGGCCCGCGTCCTCTTCGATCTCCTGCATGGTGAGCTCGATTTCACCCGGCTTCAGATGCGTAATGTAGATCTCGGCGCTGCGCTCGAGCTTGGCCAGCTCCTCGGCGAGCATACTCGGGCAGAGATGCTTGGAGATGACCGCCAGATTCCTCTCCCGATTGCAGAACGCCGTCTCGATGATCAGATACTTCAGGTTGGCAATCTTGTTGACCACGGCCCAGAGAGGATCGTTGGTTGTGGTATCGCCGGTGAATACCAGGCTCCTGTTGCCGGAGTCTAGCTGGTAGCCGACGGCGGGAACGACGTGATTGGCCGGCAAGATGGTAAGGCTGCGCTTCTTCAGTTCGATGGTGTCCCCGACCTGAATCTCGCGGTACTGCAAGAACGGTTTCTCGGGACTCGGGATCTGCGCGAAATCCGGCCAGACGCTCCAGTTGAAAATACTGTGGCGTAGAACTTCCAGCGTGGCCGGCATCCCCCATACCGTGAGCGGCTTGTTTCGCATCCCGCCGACCGTGTCAACCATGAATGGAATGCTCGCGACATGATCCAGATGCGAATGAGTGAGGAACACGTGGTCGATGAGCGACAACTCGGTGAGCGAGAGGTCCGCGACCCCCGTTCCCGCGTCGATCAGGATATCGTTGTCGAGAAGCATGGAAGTAGTGCGTAGGTGCCTGCCTCCAATCCCGCCGCTGCATCCCAGGATCCGGAGTTTCATCGTCCGGCGCCCATCGCTACTTCTCGTCGAATACGGTTACCCCTTCCCATGCCTGCGGAGGGGCGACACGGCGATGTTGAGTCACTCTCTCTGAATAAAGCCCATAGAGGCCATACCCGGGATTCATGCGCAGGAGATTGAGAAGACTGACCTCGACCTGATCCCAGTTGCGGGCGCGATACAGCCTCAGAGCCTGATGCCACAACTTGAGCTCGTCCAGGGTCTTCTCGTCGACCTCGGTATCAAGTCCGATCGGTTCATAGATGGTGAGCACCTCCTCCTTGCCCTTCACTTTTACCTTGTCGATTTCCCTGAATACGACACCTTTCACGAGGTTCCTCGTCGCCTCTCCGACCAAACAACCTACGCCGTAGAACTTGGTTCTGCCCTCGAGCCGCGACGCGGCGTTGACCGGATCGCCCATGGCGGTGTAGGCGCGCCTGATCTTCGATCCCATATCTCCGACCCGTACTTTTCCCGAGTTTACGCCGACGCCGATTCTCAACTGCGGCCAACCGCGACCGGTGAATTTCCGATCCAGTGCGACGCTGGCGCGTTGCATCTCGAGCGCCGCGAGCACGCCGTCGCGCGCATGATTCGGGTCATCGACCGGCGCGCTCCAAAACGCCATGATAGCGTCGCCGATGTACTTGTCGAGCGTCCCCCGGCACTTGTTGCGGATAATAATGCTCATCTCCGTGAGATATTCATTGATGTACTCGCGAAGATCCTCGGGGCTGAGCGCCTCGGAAATGCTGGTAAACCCCCGCACGTCCGAAAATAGGATCGTGAGCTCGGCATCGCGCGGCTCCATCGTATATCGCTCCGGATCCTTGGCCATCGTTTCGACCAATTCCGGCGGCACGTATTGTCCGAAAAGCTCACCCAGTTGGCGCTTGGCGCGGTCTGCGACGAAATAGCCGTAGGCCATGTTCATCGTGTACAGCAGCGCCGTCATGAGAATCGATGCGGCAAGCGGCAGGATGGTGTCGGCCAAGCTCCAGAGACCGAAGTCGAGCGCAACGACGAGCGCGAAGGCCAGCGCCGCTGCGAGCGTCGCCCAGAACGCGGAGAGTATCGGGAGAAGCACCGACAGCGCCACACCGCAGATCACGAGCAGTAACACCTCGGCGCCGAGCATGTACGGTGGCATCTGCTTGATATTGCCATCGATCATTCCCGCGATCAGGTTGGCGTGGATCTCGACCCCCGGGTAGATCTCGTCGACCGGTGTCGCGCGCTGGTCGAACAGGCCGGGCGCGGTGGCGCCTATCAGGGCGACCTTACCCTCGAGCACCCCGGGCTTGACGCGGTCCTTGACCACGTCGGCAAGCGAAATATACGGAAAGCTTGACCTGCCGCCGCGGTAAGGAACGAACGCGCTCGCCGTCTCGTCCACTGGAATCGTGAGCGGGCCGACTTTCAGCCATTCCAGCCCCGGGTAGCCCTTGCGCAGGAAACGCTCGGGCGCGTATCCGGACTCGACTTTCGGATACCTTCTCTCCTTGTCCTTGAGCGCGATCAGCGTGCGTACGATGGCGAGCGATAACGGCTCGTAGTACGCGCCCTCGTATTCCAGCAGCACCGGAACGCGCCGCGACACGCCGTCGAAGTCGACGACCGGATTGAAGTGCCCGGCCGTGGCGGCGTTCTCGAGGAAGGCGGGCAGATTCCCGGTGTACCCGACCCCGTGGGTGAAGAGGATGTTGCGCCCCGCGAAGGTACCCTTGGGCAGCACCGGCTCCGGGATCGCGTTCACCCTGACGGCGTCCTGGCCGAGGTTGAAGTAATAGCCGAGCACGACGGGCCGGCCCTTGATCGCCTGCGCGAACTGACCGTCGTTGTCGAGTTTGGACCGCAGCCCCCGATACGCCTGCTGGAAAGCCGGGAGGTCCTTCAGGTCGTTCTGCGCAAGCGAGTCCAGCGTGTCGATGCCCGAACTGGTGTCGCGCTCGGCCCACACGATATCGAACCCGAGAACGGCGATCCGGTGCTGGTCGAACAGTTTATTGACGATATCGGCCATCACGCCGCGGCCCCAGGGCCAGCGCCCGATCTCGCCCAGGCTCTTCTCGTCGATGTCGAGAATAACGATGCGTTCGTCCTGGCCGCTCGGCATGGTCCGGCGCAGCCGCCAATCGTAGATGATGTTGTCCAGCTGCGTGATGAAGGCCACTTGGTAGAGCTTGGCGGCATGCCCCACGAACAGCAGCACCACCAGCAGGCCGAGCGCGATCCGGACGATGTGCTGCTTCAGACTCCCTCCCGGGCCGGATCGACGGACCTGGAACTCAGGTCTTGAAGAAGAATTCCATCTTGACCCCGACCAGCTCGATCACGTCATGGTCGTTCAAGGCATGAGCCTGCGCGTCCAGAGGCTTGCCGTTCACGACCGGAAAGCTTGCCCCCTCCACGTGCGTGATGAAGAAACCCTGCGGCCGGCGCGTGATGACCGCGACCTGGACCCCGGGCTTGCCGAGTGTGGTGAGCGGCTTGGTGAGCTCGAGTTCCTTCCCGGCGTTGGGCCCGGACAGCAGCTGCAGGGCGGCCGTTCTTTGCGCCGCTGCCGCCGGCTTCGCAACCGCAGCGGGGGCCATCGTCACGCCAGGGTTCGTCGCCGTGTCCCCGAAGGACCTGGCAGCCGCTGGCGCCGCGGTCGCCGGCGCGGGAGCCGCCGGGGGGGGCGCAAACCCGGAAGCCATCGCCTTCGCCGTCCCCGGGCGAAGCACCATCGTTTTTTCGAAGTCAGCGGCCTTGGCCTGCCCGACCAGCGCCTCGCTCACGTACTTGAGCTTGTACTTTCCGAGTTCGATGATGTCGCTGTTCTGCAGAAAGTGCTTCTTGATCGACTGGCCGTTGACCACCGTTCCGTTCGTGCTGCCAAGGTCCTCAAGAAAGGAATCCTGCAGGATCGTTACGATGACCGCGTGCTCGCCGCTCACCGCCAAATTATCGATCTGGATATCGTTGTGAGGCTTACGGCCAATGGTGGTGCGCTCCTTGGTCAGGTTGATTTCCTTGAGAACCAGGCCGTCCATACTGAGTATCAGCTTCGCCATAGCAGTATCCCTCTGCTCAAACTATCTAAACCAGCTCTTCATCTTGTCCACCACGCCGCGCGGCGCTGGGTAGGGTCGAAGCACCCGAGCCAATATCACGGAAACATTGTCCCTGCCGCCATTGTCATTGGCCGTCTGCACCAGGTGCTGGGCACACAGTTTCAGATTGGAGCTGAGCGTCTGCAGCGCCAGGCCGATATCATCGTCGCTCACCATATCACAAAGGCCGTCTGAACAGAGCAGATAGATGTCTCCGGGCTGCGTATCGTGGTCGTGTATCTCCGCTTCCACGACCGGGTCGATACCGAGCGCGCGCGTCACCAGATTCTTGTTCTGCGACTGTTTGGCCTGCTGCGGCGTGATGACGCCGCTGTCGATCTGCTCCTGCAGGAGAGAATGGTCCCGGGTCATCTGGCGAAATTCGTCGCCGCGCTGCCGGTAGAGGCGCGAATCGCCGATGTGCGCGACAGTCATCCGGTTGTCGTAGAACAGGGCGACCACCAGAGTCGTCCCCATCCCCGCATACTGGGGTTGCCTCTGCGAGGCCTGGAAGATCGAAGTGTTCGCCTTGGCGATCTGCTCGCGCAGCAGCCGGTGCGCGACGATCTCGCCGCTCTCTTCATCGACCTCATAGGGTACCCTTCTCTCCAGCAGTTGCTGCAGCTCGGTGATGATCACGGTCGTCGCCATGCCGCTCGCCACCTCGCCCGCGTTGTACCCACCCATGCCGTCCGCCAGAACGACGAGGCCTTTTTCCCCGTCCGAGGCGATCGAATCCTCGTTGTGCGATCTCACCATTCCCGGATCGGTGCAACTCGCGATCTCCAGCGCCCCGGACAAGGTCATGGTGCTCACGGGTCAGAGGCTGAAGTCCACTCCGGTGCCCGTGGGCGCCGGAGTAACGCGGCCGAAACTTGCCCGCAACTCGACCGCGAATTCTTCGCCGGTTTGATAGCGCTCGCCGGCCTCCTTGGACAGGGCCCGGTCCAGGAAAGCGACAAACCCCGGCGGGAGCGACGGGTTGTACTGGAGGATATCCGGCGCATGCTCGTTGGCGATCCGGTACATGAGCTGCGCCATCGAATCTCCCTCGAAGGGCAGCTTCCCGCAGGCGAGCTGGTACAAGCTCACCGCCAGGGAAAACAGGTCGCTGCGGCCGTCGATCTTCTTCCCCTGGAGCTGTTCCGGGGACATGTACGAAGGCGTGCCCAGCACCATTCCGGTCTTGGTCTTGGAGGAATCGGTAATGCGCGCGATGCCGAAATCAGTCACCTTGACCACATCGTTTTCCGGCTCGTACATGACGTTGGCCGGCTTGATGTCCCGGTGCACCACGTTGTTCTTGTGCGCGTAGCCGAGCGCATCGGCCACCCGCGCGACGATCGAGACGACTTTTTCCACCGGCAGGGTGCTCCCCTGCTTGGTAAACGACACCAGGTCCTTGCCCTTGAGAAGCTCCATCGCGATGTAACACAGGTCGTGTTCCTCGCCCGCGTCGAAAATGGTGACGATGTTCGGGTGACTCAGGCGGCCCGCCGTTTCGGCTTCCCGGAAAAAGCG
Organism: Burkholderiales bacterium; assembly: GCA_049663805.1. GTDB lineage: Bacteria > Pseudomonadota > Gammaproteobacteria > Burkholderiales > SG8-39 > VBDM01. Next base: position 17,329 of record JBATEB010000258.1, read on the forward strand.
CTCCTTGACCTCGACCAGTTCGTCCCCGTCGAACTCCTGGGACAGGGCCATGGTCTTGATCGCGACAACCCGTCCGATCTTGGGATCTATTCCCCGGTACACGGCACCCATCGCCCCCTTGCCGAGTTCCGTCTCCACCCGATAGCGGCCGAGCATCGGCTTCTCGGCCCCGCCTCCCAGCGCCAGGGTGCCGCCGGGGTGGCTTTGCGCCCCTCCGAGGATGACCGTTTCCGACATCTGCCTGGCACGGGACAGTTTTTCCTCGAGGTCGCGGAACTTCGGGTTGTAGCCGGCCATGTACCGGAACACGGCTTCGGCCTTGTTGAACTGGCGCTTGCGCTCGAAGTCGAGCGCAAGATTGTAGAGATTATCCATCACGGTGTCGTCGAGAGGCACTTTCCGGAAGGAATCGAAGGCCATGTCGAGCTGGCCTTGCCCCTGGAACGCAAGGCCGAGCATGCGCGCGCTGGCCGCGGATTGCGCGTCGGACACTTCCTTGCCGCGCTCGGTAACGACAAAGCGCTTGGTCACGAGCAACACGTGTCCGACGACCAGCAAGACAAGCGGTTGCATGAGCTGCAGCCAGGTACCCTGCCCGACCATGAGGGCGAAATGCGCGACGAGCAGCGACGCCGCGGCAGCCGCGGTAACGAGGGCGCCCGTGCCCGCGCTCAACCTGGGGAGCAGCGCGATGAGATAGCCGGCGATGAGGAGGAAGACGAACAGCTCCGCCCACACGGCCCAGCTCGGTCTGACGAAGAAATGTTCCTGCAGGATGGATGAGACCGCGTGCGCGAGGGTCAGGACCGGCGGCATTGCCGGGGAGATCGGCGTCGCCGGTGCGTCGCCCAGACCTGCGGCGGTGGCCCCCAGCAGCACGATCTTGTCGTGATACTTGTCGACCGGAATCTTCCCCGTGTATACGTCGTAGAACGAGTCGACCTGGAAGGCCGGCCTCCCGTCCCGGTCCTTGTAGAAATACGTGTTCATTTCCAGAGCGGAATCGGTCGTGATGTTCAGGTTTCCGAGACTGACCCCCTCGCCCAGCCGGGCCTTGATGTCCGCCACGCCGAGATTGAGGCTCTTCGCGGCGATCATGATCGACAGCGACGGAAAATACTGATCGAAGTAGCCGACCACCAGCGGCTCGGCGCGGACGGCGCCGTCGACGTCGCGGCTCTGATTGAGATGACCCAACCCGGCGGCGGCCCGGCCGATCGCCTCGATCGGATACTGGACGGCCTGCGCCGGCAACGGCACCTCGTCTCCCCTGGGCACGCCGGTCAACGCATTCCTCGCGACGAAATCAGGCAGCGGCCTGTCGGGCCTGCCGCGCGGCTCCCCCAAGGTAAAGAGCATCGGCTGCAGGACGTTGCCCGCCCTGGAGAAGCTCTCCGCGAGCTTGCGATCGGTATTGAGGGCGACTTCCGCTTCGGCCAGGGTCGCGCCGATCTGCGCCAGCTCGGGGGAAGGGCCCGCCGGGGTCGGGCTCGCGACGGCGCCCGGCGGATCGATCCTCGCGTAGATTTCGCGGAGCTTGTTGATGTAGGCGAGGCCGGGGTCCAGTTGCGGCTCGCTGAAGAGGACCGTGTTTCCGATGACCTTCACCTTGGCCGTCGCGAGGCTGTCGGTCATCCTGGCCACGATATCCCGCGACCACGGCCAGCGCCCGATGTTGGCGAGAGACTGCTCGTCGATGGCAATCACCGCGATCCTGTCGCTCGGGTTGCGGGAGGAGCCGCGGACGCCCCAGTCGTAGGCGGCACGCTCGAGGCTCTGGATCAGCTGGGTCCCTCCCGCGAAGAGCAGCACGAGCGCGACCAGCAGACTCAGAAACCAGTCCTTTTTCCAGAAGCCTGCTTTGGTCATGGCTCTCCCGGGTTCTTCTTGTTATTGTCTAATGAGGGAAAGTGTCCCCGAATCGCTCTCGCATTTTACGCCACCCGCTTTCTCATTCGACTCTCCCCGCGGTCCTGCGCCGCGCTGCCGGAACGCCCGTTGCCGACATCGAAGACGACCCTTGGCG
>JBATEB010000259.1:0-2172 GCA_049663805.1 Burkholderiales bacterium
GCGACGGCGAAACGCTTCCTGCGCGAAGTCGACTCGAGTTCGGTCATCGTCAACGCCTCGACCCGCTTCGCCGACGGCTTCGAGTACGGACTGGGCGCCGAGATCGGCATCTCGACCGACAAGCTCCACGCGCGCGGCCCCGTCGGCCTCGAGGGCCTCACCTCGCAGAAGTACGTCGTCTTCGGCAGCGGCCAGGTCCGCGCCTAAGAGGCAAGCCTGAACAAGCTCTCCATCGCCGAGCGGCCGGTCCGCTCCACCCGATCGGGCGCGGCGCGCGCGTGAACGCCCCGATCGGCATCATGGGCGGCACCTTCGACCCGGTGCACTTCGGGCACCTGCGCCTGGCGCAGGAGGCCGCCGAGATCCTGGGCCTCGAGCGCGTGCGCTGGGTCCCCGCCGGGCAGCCCTGGCACCGCGTCGCGCCGCACGCCGCCGCGGCGCACCGCCTCGAGATGGTGCGCCTGGCGATAGAAAAGAACGAGCTCTTCGAGCTCGACGACGCCGAGATCCGCCAGACCGCGCCCGGCTACACCGTCGAGACCCTGGAGCGGCTGAGAGGCGAATGCGGCGCGCAGCGTCCCCTGGTGCTGCTCCTCGGGACCGATGCCTTCCGCAACCTGAGCTCCTGGCAGCGCTGGCGGGACCTCTTCGGCCTCGCCCACATTTTCGTCGCCCAGCGGCCCGGGCACTCGCTCACCCCGGGCGGGATGACGGCTGCGCTCGCTCAGGAATGGCGCAAGCGCGCCGGCACGCCCGAAGCCCTGCGCGAGCGGCCCGGAGGCGCCATCGTCACCTACGGCACCACGGCGCTCGACATCTCGGCGAGCGCGATCCGCGCGCACTTCGCCCAGGCGCGCAGCCCCCGCTACCTCCTGCCCTCGGCGGTGCTCGACTACATCGAGGCTCATCGACTGTACGCCAAGGAGAACGGCGCCCCCGCATGATCGACCTGAAGAAGCTGCAGAAGGCGGCGCTCGCCGCGCTCGAAGACATCAAGGCGCGCGACATCGAGGTGCTCGACGTCACCCACCTCACCTCGATGTTCGACCGGGTGATCATCGCCAGCGCGGATTCCGCGCGCCAGCTCAAGGCGCTCGCCAACCAGGTCCGGGAGCGGGCCAAGGCGGCCGGCGGCCGGGTCTACGGAGTCGAAGGCGAGGACGGCGGCGACTGGGTGCTGATCGACCTCGGCGACATCGTCGTGCATATCATGCAGCCGGCGGTGCGCTCGCATTACAATCTCGAGGAGCTGTGGGACCAGCCGAAGCCCCGTCGTGCGCGCAAGAAGCGTGCGCCCTCGGGCCGCTGAACGAACCGGCCACGGGGCCCGCCTTCGGGTGAAACTCTGGGTGATAGCGGTGGGAGACAGGATGCCGCGCTGGGTGGACGAGGCTTTCGACGAATACGCCAAACGCATGCCCCGCGATATGAGAGTCGAGCTCGTCGAAGTCCGTCCCGCGCCCCGCGCCGGCGGCAGGACCACCGACCAGTTCCTCGAGGCGGAGGCCGGACGCATCGAGCGCGCTCTGCCGCGCGGCGCCTTCCGCGTGGCGCTCGACGAGCGCGGACGCGAATTCAGCACGACCGCCTTTGCAAAATGGCTGGAGGCGAAACGGCGCGACGGGCGCGATGCGGCCTTCGTCATCGGCGGCGCCGACGGCCTCGCAACCCGGATGAAAGGCGGCGCGGAGCTGCTGCTGCGCCTGTCGGCGATGACGCTGCCGCACGGCTTCGCGCGCGTGCTCCTCGCCGAGCAGCTCTACCGCGCCGTATCGATCATCAACGGGCATCCCTACCACCGCGCATGATCGTCCCCCGGCCGAAAACGCAGATCTACCTCGCCTCGCGCAGCCCGCGGCGCCGCGAGCTGCTCAAGCAGATCGGTGTCGCTTTCGAGGTCCTGGTCCTGCGCGAGAATCCCGCGCGCGGCCCCGACGTCGACGAGGCGCACCGCCCGGGAGAATCCCCCGACGAATACGTCCGCCGCGTCTGCCGCGCCAAGGCGGAAGCGGGTTGGAACCGGATCGAGCAACGGGCGCTGCGCCGCTTCCCGGTGCTCGGGGTGGACACCGCCGTATGCGTCGACGAGCAGATCCTCGGCAAGCCCGCCGACCGCGCCGACGCGGCGCGCATGCTGCGAGCGCTCTCGGGACGGGAACACCGGGTGCTGAC
>JBATEB010000260.1:0-6865 GCA_049663805.1 Burkholderiales bacterium
GCTGGGGGCAGCGCATGGGGGATGGCTCGCTGATCGATGCCATGACCGCGGCGCTGCACGATCCTTTCGGCCACGGCCACATGGGAGTGACCGCGGAGAACATCGCGGCGAAATACGGCATCACCCGCGACCAGCAGGACGCCTTTGCACTCGAGAGTCACCGGCGGGCGGCCAGGGCGATCGAGGCGGGCCACTTCAAGAGCCAGATCGTTCCGATCGAGGTCAAGTCGAAGAAGGGTCCGGCGATGTTCGAGATCGACGAGCACGTCCGCAAGGACACCACGCTCGCGGACCTGCAGAAGCTGAAAGCCATATTCAAGAAAGACGGCACGGTGACCGCCGGCAACGCCTCGGGGATCAACGATGCGGCGGCGGCGGTCGTGCTGATGGAGAAATCCACCGCCCAGAAGCAGGGGGTGAAGCCGCTTGCGCGCCTGGTGGCGTACGCGCACGCCGGCGTCGAACCTCAGCTGATGGGCCTGGGTCCCATCCCGGCAGTGAAGCGGGTGTTCGAGAAGGCGGGCCTGAAGCCCGCGGATATGGATGTGATCGAATCGAACGAAGCCTTCGCGGTCCAGGCGATGGCGGTGACCCGCGATCTGGGGCTCGACCCCGCCAAGGTCAATCCCAACGGCGGGGCGGTCGCGCTCGGCCATCCGATCGGCGCGACCGGCTGCCTCCTCACCGTGAAGGCGATAAACGAGCTGCACCGCACGCAGAAGCGCTACGCGCTGGTCACCATGTGCATCGGCGGCGGGCAGGGGATCGCGGCGATCTTCGAACGGATGTGAACCCGGACCTGAACCGCGCCCGGCCCGGAGGCAAGGGTCCCCTTGCGGGCGCGGCCCTGCGGCGCGCAGCGCCGCTCGCTTGCGAATTTCGGGCCGCGATCGAGGGAAGGCCTCCGAGCCGGGCGCCGTTCAGGCGGGATCCGTAACGCCATGGCGCGTCGCCCCAAGATCGGATTCGTTCTCGGCTCGGGCTCGGCTCGCGGGTGGGCGCACATCGGCGTGCTGAGAGCGCTGACCGAAGCGGGCGTCAGGCCCGATTTCATCGCCGGCTGCTCGATCGGCGCGCTGGTCGGCGCCGCGTTTGCGATGGGGCGCCTCACCGAGCTCGAAGCCTGGGTGCGCGATCTCGACTGGAGAGGCGTCCTCAAGCTGCTCGATTTCGGTTTGCGCGGCGGCCTGATCAAGGGCAAGCGCGTCTTCGAGTTGTTCCATACGCAACTCGTGGAATGCAATTTCTCCGAACTCGCCATCCCGTTCGCCGCGGTCGCGACCGACCTTGCCTCCGGCCAGGAGGTGTGGCTGCGGGAGGGGAAGGTCGCGGAGGCGGTCAGGGCGTCGATCGCCGTGCCGGGACTGTTCCAGCCGGCCGTGCGCGAGGATCGCTATCTCGTGGACGGGAGCGTGGTCAATCCGGTTCCGGTATCGCTGTGCCGCGCCATGGGCGCGGACATCGTGATCGCCGTGGATCTCGGCTCGGACCTCGTCGGGCGCTATACGCGCGAAGACGAACGGGCGCCGGCGTTGCAGACCGAACCCCGCGGTTTTCTCGCGAGGGTCCTGCGCCAGCGCACCGCGGAGAATGAAAAGCCGGCCGAGATCGCGCCGGCGCGGCCGTCCCTGCTCGAGACGCTGATGGGTTCGATCAACATCATGCAAGTCCGGATTGCCCGCAGCCGTCTTGCCGGCGAGCCTCCCGATGTCCTGATCACGCCGCGGCTGGGGCATCTCGGCCTGCTCGACTACCACCACGGGGAGGTCGCCATCGCCGAAGGGCGCGACGCGGTCGAGCGCATGCTGCCCGCGATTCGCGACGCGATACCGGGATAGTTGGCCGGACGGACCGAGGGAAGGCCTTCGAGTCCGTCCGTCCGACGCGGACGACGGGGCTAACGCGACTGCAGGTGCCGAACGAAGCCCTCGATCCCGCGCAGCAGCATCTCCACCGCGATCGCGGTCAGCAACAACCCCATCAGCCGCTCGAAGGCCACCAGCACGTGCTCGCCGACCCACCGGCTGATGCGCTCGGCGAATATCAGGACCACGAAGGACATCGCGATCGCGACGGTCACCGCGAGCAGCCACTCGGGCATGCGCTCGGGCGCGCGCGAGACCAGCAGCACCACCGTGGCGATGGCCGCGGGGCCGGCAATCGACGGAATCGCGAGCGGCACGATGAACGGCTCGCCGGAAGGCGAGTCGCCGAAAATCCCCTCGGGAGTGCGGAATATCATCCGCAGCGCGATCAGGAACAGGATCACGCCGCCGGCGAGATTGAGCGATTGAGCCGACAGCCCGAACACATCGAGAAGCGTCCGGCCGAAAAGCACGAAGAGCAGCAGCACGCCGAGCGCGATCGCGCACTCGCGCGCGATCACCGGGACGCGGCGCGCGGGATCGACGCGGCGCAGCAGGGAGACGAACAGCGGGATATTGCCGATCGGATCGGTGACCAGCAGCAGGATCACGACGGCGGAGACGAAGGAAATATCCATCACTCGGGTGCGCCCTTTCGTGGGCGATATCCTAACAGGATGCTGGAGAACGCCGTGACATCGACGCGACTATACTTCCGCGGATGGCGCTCGTCAGATTCTCCTTCCAGACTGCGCTCGGGGACCGCCGCGATGTCGCTACAGTCTGAATCGCACGCCGACGCGCCGAACCTGTCACCCGAGCGCCGCGCGCAGGTCCGTGCCGAGCAGGTTCGTACGCTGTATTACCAGGCGCCGTCGGCCGTTCTCGGCAGCAACGTCTTCGTGCCGATACTGCTGTCCGCCGTTTTTTGGAGTTCCATTTCCAGACCGCAGTTAGTCGCGTGGCTCGCGGCGATGGGCGCGACTGCAGCCGGGCGTATCGCGCTGGTGCGGGCCTACCGGCGCGCGATCCCGGCGTCGATGGACGTTCTCCACTGGCACAGGCGCTACACGCTGGGTGCCGCGGTCTCGGGGTCGCTTTGGGGGCTCGCGGGGGCGTTGTTCTTTGTCCCGGGGTCGCCGGAGTACCAGGTCATCCTCGGGCTGGTCCTGGGAGGCCTGTGCACCAGCTCGGTCGCCGCGCAAGGCGCCCATCTCCCGACCTTCTATGCGTTCGCCTTGCCGACGATGTTGCCTTACGTGGCGCGGTCGCTCACCGAGTCCGGCAGAATTCATCTCACCGTCGCCGCCCTCGCCCTGATCTATCTCGTCGCCATGTGCTTCTTCGCGCGCAATTTCAACCGCACGCTGATGCAGTCGTGGGCCCTGCGTTTCGAGAATATCGATCTGGTGGCGGAGCTGACCGCGAAAAAGGAAGAGGCCGAGCGCGCGAATGTCGCCAAATCGCGTTTTCTCGCGGCGGCAAGCCACGACCTGCGCCAGCCCCTGCATGCCTTGAGTCTTCTCGCCTCCGCGTTGACGGGCAAAGTTCAACATCCGGAGACGCGCCAGGTCGTAGACGAGATCAATCTCTCGGTCGAATCGCTGGAAAGCCTGTTCAATGCCTTGCTCGACATTTCCAAGCTCGATGCAGGCGTGGTGGTCGCGGAACGCACGGACCATGCGGTGCAGGTGTTGTTTGAGAAACTGCAGCGTGAGTATGCGGCAGAGGCGCATGCCAAGGGGCTGCGGTTGCGTCTGATGCCCAGCCGGATGGTCCTCTACAGCGATCCGACTCTGATGGAGCGTATCCTGCGCAATCTCATTTCCAACGCGATGCGCTATACCGATGCCGGTGGCGTGGTCGTCGGTTGCCGTCGTCGCGGAGAGAACGTCCGCATCGAAGTATGGGACAGTGGCCCGGGAATCGCGCCGCTGCAACACCGCGAAATCTTCCAGGAGTTTTATCAGATCGGCAACCCGGAACGCGACCGCCGCAAAGGCCTGGGATTGGGCCTGGCGATCGTCGATCGTCTGGCGCGCTTGTTGGGTCACACGATCGAGCTGCGCTCGGTGGTCGGACGCGGTTCGGTATTTGCCGTTACCTTACCCCGCAGCCACCGGACCCCGGCGGTACCGCCTGCGGCCGGCCGCACGGAGGCCGGCATCGACCTGACCGGGGCCTGTGTCGTGGTGGTCGACGACGAACCCGCGGTGCTCAACGGCATGGGCGCGATCCTGCGGGACTGGGGTTGTCGGCCGATTCTGGCGGATTCGGTCGAGGCCGCTCTGGCGCAATTACCTCCGGCGGGGCCGCCGCCCGACGCGATTATCGCCGACTATCGCCTGCGCGCGGAGCAGACCGGCGTCCAGGCGATCGCCAGGATTCAATCGGTGTGGAATGCACGCGTCCCCGCCGCGATCGTCACCGGCGATACCGCGCCCGACCGCTTGCGCGAAGCGCAGGCCAGCGGCTATCGTTTGCTGCACAAGCCGGTACGGCCGGCGATATTGCGCTCGCTGTTGTGCGATCTGATCCGGAAATAATCTCAAGTCTCTTCGTCCGCGCCGTGTAGGCGCAGCCAGTTGCCGGCAACGAGCGCGGCCTGCGTGCGATTGCTGACGTTGAGAGCATTCAGAACGTCGCTGACGTGTTGCTTGACGGTGCCTTCGGTCAGCGCCAGCAATTGGGCGATTTCCTTGTTCGACTTTCCCTGCCCCAGGAGTTTCAGAATATCCACTTGACGCGGCGTCAAGGTCTGGGACCCGCCGCCGGCGGTCGGGATCGTCGCCGTCAAAGCGGATGGATGAATCATCTCCGGCGGTACGTAAACGCCGCCGGCAAGCACCAGGCGCAGCGCGCCTAATACCACCGCCGCGGGCGACGCCTTCGGGATGAAGCCCATCGCCCCCGCGTCCAGCGCGGCGCGCATATCGTGCGTGTTCTCCGAGGCCGAAAGGATGACGATCGGCACCGCCGGCGCGCGTTGACGCAAGGCCGCCAACCCGCCGAGGCCGTCCATGTGCGGCATGGCCAGATCCAGCAGCACCAGGTCCAGCCGGGAATCATGGGTGAGGAGCGACAGGGCTTCCGCGCCATCTTTGGCTTCCAGGAGGACGACCGAAGCATCCAGCTCGCGCAGCACATGACGCATTCCCGCGCGAAACAGCGCGTGATCGTCCGCGAGCAATATCCTCAGTCCCTCTTTTGCGTCGTGCGTCATCGCGTCCGCCATGGATACCAACGAAAGTCATATCGCCGACGTCAGCTAACGGAAGTTATATCACCAACGCCCAATGTACGCTTTGAGTCTGTCGCTCAATACTGGTGTCGAAACGACCGGAGGGAAGGCCGTGAGACAACGACGCAGAATCCTTACATACCTTACGCCGTTTTGCGGTGCCGCTATGAATACCCACGTCAAGCACGGCGGGGATAGCAAGTGCAGCGCGCGGCCTGCGCACCCGTCATTGAATAAAAGAAGTGTGCGCACCGCCAATGAGTGGTAGGAGATCGAACCATGAAAACCGACAGCACGACAAGAGAATGTCTTATCCTCTTCACCGTCCTGTGGCTCGCCGCCTGCGGGGGCGGCGGAGGCGGAGCGGGAGGTCCGGCTGGCGCGCCGCCGCCCAGCAACGTGCCGCGCTTTGCCTATGCCGCGAATTTCTTCGACAACAGCGTTTCCATCTACACGGTGAACGCCGAGACCGGCCAGTTGCGCCACAACGGCTACGTCGCGGCGGGGACCAATCCACGCTCGGTCACTGTCGACCCCTCGGGCAGGTTCGCCTACGTGGCGAATGCCGGCTCCGACAACGTCTCGGCCTACACCCTCAACGCCACGACCGGGGCACTCACCATCGCCGGCGCGGAGCTGGCGGCGGGGACCAATCCCTCCTCCGTGACCGTCGACCCCTCGGGCAGGTTCGCCTACGTGGCGAATTTCGACTCCAACGACGTCTCGGCCTATGCCATCAACGCCAATACCGGGGCACTCACGCCGATTGATGCCGACCCGACGACGGCGGGCATTCAGCGCTTCCCGGCGGGGACCAATCCCTCCTCCGTCACCGTCGACCCCTCGGGCAGGTTCGCCTACGTGGCGAGTGCCGGCTCCGACAACGTCTCGTCCTACACCCTCAACGCCGCGACTGGGGCGCTCACCCCCAACGGCGCGCCCGTGGCGGCGGGGACCAATCCCTCTTCCGTCACCGTTGACCCCTCGGGCAAGTTCGCCTATGTGGCGAATCGAACCTCCAACGACATCTCGTCCTATGCCATCAACGCCGCGACCGGGGCACCCACCTCCATCGGCGCGCCCGTGGCGGCGGGGACCGATCCCGTCTCCGTCACCGTCGATCCCTCGGGCAAGTTCGTCTACGTGGCGAACTTCGGCACCAACAACGTCTCGGCCTATACCCTTAACGCCGGGACCGGCGCCTTGACCCCCGTCGGCGCGCCCGTGGCGGCGGGCACCAATCCCTTCTCCATCACCGTCGATCCCTCGGGCAAGTTCGCCTACGTGGCGAATCAAAACTCCAACAACGTCTCGGCCTACACTATCAACGCCGCGACCGGGGCGCTCACCGCCCGGCCGACGGTCGCAGGCCGCAACGGCAACCTGGCCATGGCCATGACCAAGGGCACGATCGCGGTGACCTACACGCCGAAGTTCGCCTACGTGGCGAACCAAATCTCCGACAACGTGACGACGTTCAGCATCAACTCCACCACCGGGGCGCTGACCGAAGTGGGGACGGCAGTGGCGGCGGGGAGTTTTCCGAACTCGGTGACGGTGGACCCCTCGGGGCGCTTCGCCTTCGTCGCGAACGCCAACTCCGACAACGTGACCACGTTCAGCATCAACGCCACCACCGGGGCGCTGACCGAGGTGGGGACGGCAGTGGCGGTGGGGGATCTGCCGCGCTCGGTGACGGTGGACCCCTCGGGGCGCTTCGCCTACGTAGCGAACACCGGCAACAACAACGTGACGACGT
>JBATEB010000261.1:0-2446 GCA_049663805.1 Burkholderiales bacterium
GGCTTTGCAGCGGCTTACTTGACGTGGCAGGCGAGGCACACCCCGCTGCCCGTGTTGGAAACGCGCAGGAAGGTCAGCCCGGCACTCCCCGTCCCGCTCTCCACGTGCGGATCGTGGCAGCTGGCGCATTCGACCGCAGGTCCGACCACGCCGGCGAAGCTGCGCGAATAGAGAATCATGTCGGTCTTCTCGCGGGTATTCGGTGTCCCGACGCTGGTGTCCACCCACCACACGAGGTTGGTGTTGATGGTCGCGTTGGCCGGGGCGACGAAGTCGCCGTCGCGGCACGCCGCGCCCGGGGTGGCGGCGGTCGGGCCGCCGCCGCAGTAGTGGATGCTGATCGGGTGATCGTTGCTCAGGTCCGTGCCGAGCATCGCGAGCGTGGTGGCGGCGTTGGTCATCCTGCCGTCGGCGTCGACGCGGCCGGCGATCGCGCCGGAATTCCAGGTAAAGCCCAGACCGGCCGAACCGCCGCCGGCCGCATCGTAGCCCCCGGACCCGGGTGCATTGATGACGTTGTCCATCGCCTGCACGCCGTCGTGGCAGGACAGGCAGGCGAGCGACACCGAGCCGACGGTGGTGAAGGTCCCGTCGATGGTGCTCGAGTTGAGCGTGGAGTAACTGGTGTAACCGGCGCCGGTAGGCAGGGTCTTATTCCACAGCGGCACCGGGGCGCTGTTGTCGGCCGCGTGCGGTGTATGGCAGAAAACGCAGATTTCGTCGGTTCCCGCGGTGGTGCGCACGTTGGCGACGTTGCCGGTGCTGCTCAGGTTGTGCTTCGTATTCGCGATGACCGCCGCGGCTTCGACCCAGGCAAACGCGAAAGCGCCGGCGATCAGGCCGGCGGCAACAAAACGGCGGTACTGTGGCGCTTTGAGCGGAATTCTGTCCTTCATTGTGCCTCCCTCGAGCCTCGGGCATTATTGATCCCTTCAGGCGAATAACATCATAGGGCAGCCCCGCGGGGTACGGTTGATCTAGGTCAAACCCGCTCGATCCCGCGGCTCCCGGATCCGCCAAAAAATCCACAAAAGCAGCGCCTTCCACGTCTGAGCCGCTCAGCCCGCGGCGCCGGGGAGATTTCCCGGCCCGGACCGGCGAGGCGGCTCCTACTTCGCCGGGGTCCTGCCGGCGGAGAGCTTTCCGAGATAGCCCTGCCCGGGCCCGAGGCCCGCGGGCCGGAAGACGTCGACCTTGCGGAACCACTGGTCGACCATGTAGACGCGTCCGTCCTCGTCCACGGCGATTCCCGAAGGCAGCATGTATCTCGCCGGGCCGTCGCGCTCGGAGCGTTCGCCGACGAACAGCAGCAGCTTGCCTTCGGGGTCGAAGATCTGGAAATTGCCGAACGCGGTATCGACGACATAGAGGTTGCCCTCGGCGTCGGCGGCGATCTCCTTCGGCCGCGAAAAATTGCCGAACTGCCGCCCGACGCCGCCGAAGCTGCGCAGGTACTTGCCGTCGCGCCCGAAAACCTGCACCCGGAAGTTGCCGCTGTCGACGACGTAGAGTTCGCCCCCGCGGCCGACCGCGAGGTCGCGCGGAAAATTGAACTCCCCGGGCTCCTTGCCCCGCCTGCCGATGTCGAACAGGTGCTCCCCGCTCGCCGCGTCGAACACGCGCACGCGATGCTGCTGCGACTGCACCCCGCCGACGTCCACGGCGTAGATCCGGTCGCCCCGGGGATCGGCGCTGACGCTCGCCAGCCGGTCGAACCACTGCGGCCCGCCGATCTTGCGCCGGAATTTTCCCTCCGGGCCGTACACCATGACCGCCTTGGCGGTCGCGTCGGCGACATAGAGATTGCCGCCGCGATCGACATCGATCCCCAGCGGCTTGAGCAGCCGCCCGGGTTGGTTCTCGCCGATGCGGTAATAGCGCCGGTTGGGGACGTCGAAAACCTTGATGAAGCGCTGGACCGAGTCTGAAATGAAGATTCGGCCCCGGAATACGGCCACGGCATAGGGCTTCGCGAGGCCCTCCCCGGCTCGCGCTTCGCCCGTCACCATGCGGCGGAAATGCTCGGCGCCTTCCTCGGGCACGACGTCGTTGCTGCCGTACAGGGTCCTCTCGTAGATGAACCGCGCTTGGTCCGGCGGCTGGGGAAAAACCACCGGGGCCGAGGGCCCCTTCTCGGGGGCCGGCACGACCGGAGCGCAGGCCGCGAGGACCAGGACCGCGGACAGCGCCGCGACCCGCGCATGGGCGCCGGTCATGTGGATTCGAGCCGTGGTCCCTGTCCGCATATCGCGATTCTGGCACAGCGCCGAGGCAGGGGCTTGCCGCTCTCGCCGACTACCGCGCTTTGCGCGTACGATGCGGACAACGCTCGCACGATCGGCCGGATCGCGATTCGAATCCCTCGATGGCAACGATTCATACCGGGAAAAACATCGGGCGCGGAGTTGCCGCCGCGGCGCTGGCGCTCGCGCTCGCCGCCGCGACG
>JBATEB010000262.1:0-13327 GCA_049663805.1 Burkholderiales bacterium
CGCCGGCGCCGAGCCGCTGCTGACGCGGCTCGAGACGCTCGCGCGCGCGCTCGGGGCGAGGCCGCTGCGACTTCCCGAAGGCGGCCGCGCGCTCTACCACGCGGCGGCCAATTTTTCCGGGGCCTTCGTGATCGCGCTGGTGCAGGAGACGGCGGCGCTGTGGAAAAAGCTCGGCATCTCCGAAGCCGATTCGCTCGCGGCGCTGCTGCCCCTGCTGCGCGGGACCGCCGACAACGTGGAACGGCTCGGCGCCGCGGGGGGCCTGGGGAGCGCGGTCGCGCGCGGCGACGCCGGCACCCTTCGCAGGCATCTCGAGGTCCTCGCCCGGGAAGCCCCCGAATCGCTCGACCTCTACCGGATGCTCAGCCTGCGTACCATTCCCATCGCGATCGCCAAGGGTACCCTCGATCCGAAAACAGCCGACGAGCTCACCGCGTTGCTGTCCCCGCCCCGGTGAACCTCGCCGGCGTTCGAGGTCGCGATCGCCGGTCGCGGGACGCCTACCTCGGCAGCGATTTCGGCCGGGTCCGCGGAGCCGGTGCGCCCAGTTCGTTCTTCAGGAACTCGAGCAGCCGCGCCAATTGGCTCGAGGCCTGCCGGCGCACGCCTTCCACGTCGCAGCCGCTCCAGTCGTAGAAGCCCTTGCCGGCGGAGAGCCCGGTGCGGCCGAGCGCGACCATGGTCTGGAGCATGGGGCTGGGGACTGCGTTGTGGAACAGCTTGGGAACGATCGACGCCTGCGCGTCGGCATGGATCTTGAGGCCGCCGATGTCCTTCTGCTGGATCAGGCCGTTCAGGCACATGCGCGGGGCGAGCATGCGGCGGGCGGCGCGGTCGATGTCCTCGACCGAGGCGACGCCCGCTTCGATCAGGTAGTAGGCCTCGTGCAGGATCGCGTGCTGCAGGCGGTTGACGAGAAACCCGACGATGGGCTTGTACAGCACCACCGGCTCCTTGCCGGTGCGGCGCAAGGCGTCGGCGACGCGGTCCACCTCCGCCCGGGGAGTCGCAAGGCCCGCCATCACCTCGACGATGGGCGCGGTGTCGGCGGGCATGAAATAGTGGACGCCGAGAAAACGTTCGGGCCGCTTCAGGCCGCGCGCCAGCTCGACCAGATCGAGGCCCGAGGTGCCGCTCGCGATCAGCGGCGATTCGTCCGGGGCGAGGCCGGAATAGGCCGCCTCGATCTCCGCGTATACCGCCTGCTTGGCGCGCACGTCCTCGGGAACGAATTCGATGACGAGGTCCGGCGCCTGTGCCGGGAGGCGCTCGAGCGCCTTCGCTCCCGGGGGAAGACCGGCGAGCCGGCCCGCGCGGCGGCTCTTCACCAGGGTGGGGAAGCCGGCGGCGGCAAACGTCCCCGCGACGCCGCTGCCCATGACGCCGTAGCCGTAGATCAGCACGTTCTGGATGGGTGCGCTCATGTCGCCGCTCCGCTGGGGGTGGATGAGGAGTGAGCCCGGATGTCTCGGTCAGGCGGATGAAAGGCTCGGGCAGATTGTAATGCACGCCGCGATCCGGTTTACACTACGCTTCGCTCGAAGGAGAAATATGAAATGAGAACAGTACGGTTCGCGGGAACGGTGTCGCTGGCGGTCGCGGCGTCCCTTCTCCTGTCCACCTGCGGCTCCTCGACCTCGAACGTTACCTCGCTGGCGCCGACGGCGATCGCCGTCAAGCGCTACCTGGGGACGGGATTGACGTCCGGCGCGCTCGACACCGGGTTCGGCGGCACCGGCGCGGTCTTCACCAAGATCGATCCCTCGGAGTTCGAGTACGCGCTGGCGGTCGCGCTGCAGTCCGACGGGAAGATCATCGCCGCCGGGCACTCGGTGCTGGCGGGGCAGGGCGTGATCGCGCTGGTGCGATACAACACGGACGGATCGCCCGATCTGAATTTCGGAGCCAATGGGATCGTGCGCACGGCCGTGCCGTTGGTCGACGCCGCCGGAACGGCGGTCGTGATGCAGGGAACCCAGATCCTCGTCGCGGGAAGCACCTTCGTTCCGTCCACCGGCATGACCGGGATCGTGCTTGCCCGCTACAACGCCGACGGCTCGCTCGACATCGCCGGTTTCGGCGGGGGGCAGGGTTTCGTGAGCGCCGAGATCGGACCGGGCACAGCCACCGACATCGTTGCGCTCGCCCTTCAGGGGACCCATATCATCGTGGCCGGGGCGACGAGCGACGGGAATTTCGTCCTGAAGCGCTACGACTCTGCCGGAGCGCTGGACCCGACCTTCGGAGATGTCGGCACCACTCCCGGCACCGCCACGACCAGCGTGGGTGCAAGCGCGCAAACTCCCGCGATCGGTCTGCAACCGAGCAGCGGTGGAATCGTCGTGGCCGGGGGCGCTCTGCCGACGGGAAGCCTTTCGATGAACGCGGTGCTGGTGCGCTACAGCGCGGACGGCGTACTCGATACGACTTTCGGGGGCGGCACGAACGGCGGCATCATCCTTACCGACACCGTTCCCTCGAGCAACAACTTCTCGAACGCCGTCGTCGTGCAGCCGGACGACAAGATCGTCGCCGCCGGGCACGCCAAGGTGAATTTCGAAGCCGACACCTCCGACATCGCCCTGGTGCGCTACAACGCGGACGGCACTCCGGATACGACCTTTGGATCGGCGAGCAATGGGACGGTCGTGACCGATGTCGGCGCGTTCGACAACGCCTTCTCGGTCGCGCTGCAGTCGGACCTCAAGATCGTGGTCTCGGGAAATGCGAGCGTGAGCGGCATCACCCGCGTGGCCATCGTCCGCTACAACCCCAACGGCTCGCCCGACACCAGTTTCAATGCGAGCACGCCCGGTGCCATCGTGACCACCGTGGCCACCGGCCCCAGCGGCATCGCCTCCGGCAACGCGGTCCTGGTGCAAGCCGACGGCGGCATCGTGGTCGCGGGCTACGACTGAGCCGCGGCGCTCTGCGCGATCAGGCCACGAGCGGCCTGATCTGCAGTTCGGCGGCGAGCTTGGCCAGGCTTGCTCGAAGGGAGGCGGGGATCGGAACGCCCAGCCGCGAGCGCTCCTCGAACTTGGCGCGGCTCTGCTCTCCGGGCAGCCAGATGCGCGCCACCCCCGGCATCGGCCTGGATCGGCGGATTTCGCGCGCGATCTTGTCGACCCGGCGCTTGAAGTCATCGACCTCGCCGAAGGCGGAGATCGAGATGGCGACGATGGCGTGCCCGGTGTTGGTCGGCGTCCTGTCGTCGGCGTTGAAGTCGATGGTATCGCTTCCCGCAGCCGCCCCGTTGAGGCTTCCGGCGAGGAGCCCGATGACGAGCGCGAGGCCGTAACCCTTGTAGCCGCCGATCGGGACCAGCAGGCCCTCGTCGGCGCGCTTCGGATCGGTGAGCGGCCGGCCCTGGTGATCGATCATCCAGCCCTCGGGCATGGTCTCGCCGCGCTGCGCCGCGGTCTTGACCTTGCCGTAGGCGGCGACGCTGGTCGCCATGTCGAGGACGATGGGACCGTCGTGCCCGGGCGCGGCCACCGCGATCGGGTTGGTCGAGAGCAGCAGGTCGATCCCGCCCCAGGGCGCCATGTGGTTGGCGTTGCCGACCGCGAGGTACAGGCCGATCATGTCGTGCGCGAGCGGCATCGCCGCGTAGAGCGACGCCGGCCCCGCGTGGTTGCTGCGGCGGACGCCGACCCAGGCGGCGCCCGCGGTCTTCGCCTTTGCGATCGCGGTTTTCGCGGCGAAGCTCATCACCACGTGCCCCATGCCGTTGTCGCCGTCGATGAGCGCCATGCCCGCCGCCTCGCGCTCGACGCGGACCTTCGGTTTGACGTTGACCCCGCCAGCGCGAATCCTGCGCACGTACTGCGGCAACCGGAAAATCCCGTGGCCGTCGGCGCCGTGGAGGTCGGCGCGCACCATGAGCTCGGCGCAGGTGGCGGCGTCGGTCGGCGGCAGGCCGACCTTGAGCAGGGCTTCGGCGATGAAACCGCGCAGCGGCGCCGCGGGCAGGCGGGGCGGAGAGGGCACGGCCATGCTAGCCCGTGTAGACCGGCGCCGGCCGGCTGAAGAAAGCGTCGAGCAGGTGGAAGACCAGCGCCCAGTTCTTGGAGCGCGTGCTCGAGTGGGCGATGCCCGGCATCACCGCGAACTGCTTGTCGGGGTTGGGGAGTTTCGCGAAGAAGGCGACGAGGTCGTCGAAGCCGGCGATGCCGTCGTATTGCCCGCGCATGACCAGCGTCGGAACCGTGATCTTTTCGGGATCGATGACGGGGAGGTTGGCCGACATGTCGATGTAGGTTCCCGTCGGGACCGAGTCGTCCAGCGCGAGCACCGCATCGGCGAAGGCGTCGACCACCGAGAGGTCGGTCGTGCCCGAGTGGTCGCGCGTGAAGATGCTGTGGATGAAAGCGCGGTCGATCGGCCGGCGGTTGCTCGCGCGGAACTGCGCCAGGCGCTTCTTGCGCTCGGCGAGCGTCGGGCTGCCCTCGCCCGTCCACACCAGCGCGTCGAGGGCGAGACGCGCGACGCGCCCGGGGTGCCGCTGCGCGAACAGGCCCGCGCGCAGCGCTCCGGAGGAGGCGCCGTATACCCGCAGCCGGTCGCCGCCGGTGTGCCCGGAGACGTACTCGGACGCGGCTTCGAGATCGTCCGCGCCGCAGGCGATGTCGGCGTTCACCGGGCGCGACTTGTCCGAGCGGCCGTAGCCCTCGCAATCGACGCACCAGGTGTCGTAGCCCAGGCGCGCGAACCAGTCCATGGTGGAAGACTGGGGCCGGCCCGGGATCTGCAGGTCGAACACCGGCGTCGAGGCCATCGAGGAGCCGTGCACGAACAGGATCGTGCCGCGGCGCGGGCCGCCCGCCGAGGCGTCGCGCAGGCGTTTGCGCCAGAGAAAAAGCTTCACCCTGTCGGCGCCGGCGCGTTTCGTCGTCCAGTGTTCCGCCCCCGTCACCTCGGGGAGCGCGCCCGAGGGAAGCGGGCTCTGCTGCAGGATCGTGTCATCCATGGCGAATTCCAAAGGCCACCGCGGCGGATGATCTCCGCCGCGGGTCTGCAAACTCGGGAGGCGCCAAGGTACTTCGACAGCGGGCGGAAGTCCAGAGGCGCGGGTCGCGCATGAGCTTGCGAACCGCCCGCCGGCAGAAAAGACTATAGTTCGCCCAGTGCCGATACCCCGCGCGCGGCAGATCGAGCGGACTGGAAAATCCCTTGCCCTGGCATAAGTTGTTGATTGCGCTGTGCACCCTCTGGGCCGCCCTCCCGGCCCAGGCCGAGCGCGCGCCGGTGGTGCTGCTGACGATCAACGGCGCCATCGGGCCGGCGATGGCCGACTACATTCACCGCGGGATCGAAAACGCGCACAAGCAGGGCGCGCAGCTGGTGGTGCTGCAGATGGACACCCCCGGCGGGCTGGACACTTCCATGCGCGCCATCATCAAGGACATCCTCGCTTCTCCCGTGCCGGTCGCCTCCTTCGTCGCGCCGGGCGGCGCCCGCGCGGCGAGCGCCGGGACCTACATTCTCTACGCGAGCCACGTCGCGGCCATGGCGCCGGCGACCAACCTGGGCGCGGCGACCCCGGTGGCGATCGGCGCGCCGGGGCTGGGCAAGGGCGGCGACGACAAGGACGAGGGGAAGTCCGGCAAGCCGGGAAAGGGCGCAGGCGGCAACACTCCGGACACGATGACGCGCAAGCAGGTGAACGACGCTTCGGCCTACATCCGCAGCCTGGCGCAGATGCGCGGCCGCAACGCCGACTGGGCGGAGCGCGCGGTGCGCGAGGCGGTCAGCCTCCCGGCGAGGGAGGCCCTGAAGATGAAGGTCATCGACCTCGTCGCCGAGGACGTGCCGCAGCTGCTCAGGCGGCTGGACGGCCGCAAGCTCAAGGTCGCCGACAGCGAGCGGGTGCTCGAGACCGCGGACGTCGTCGCGACCGCGGCCGTTCCCGACTGGCGCACGCGGTTTCTCGCGGTGATCACCGACCCGAGCATCGCCTACCTGCTGATCCTCCTGGGGGTCTACGCGCTGGTCTTCGAATTCTCCAATCCGGGGCTGGTGTTTCCCGGCGTGGTCGGCGCGATCTGCATCCTCATCGCCCTCTACGCATTCCACCTGCTGCCGGTCAACTACGCCGGCCTCGCGCTGATTCTGGTGGGCATCGCCTTCATGGTCGCCGAGCTGTTCTTTCCCGCCTTCGGCTCGCTCGGGATCGGCGGGGCGATTGCGTTTATCATCGGCTCCGTGATCCTCATCGACACCGATATTCCGGGATTCGGCATCCCGATCTCGCTGGTGCTCGGAATCGCCGCCGCCAGCGCGGTGTTCCTCTTCCTCGTCGTCGGGCTGGCGCTCAAGGGACGCAAGCGGCCGGTGGTGACCGGGCGCGAGGAGCTGGTGGGCAGCACGGGCGAAGTGATCGAGGACTGCGAAGGAGACGGCTGGGCGCGGGTCCACAGCGAGACCTGGCGCATCCGCAGCGCCGTGCCGCTCAGAGCCGGCCAGCGCGTGCGCGTCACCGGGATGGGCGGCCTCCTGCTCGAAGTCGTCCCCGATTCCACAGACGGAGATCGAACATGGTCCTGAATTTCAGTCTCGGCGTGCTGCTGCTCCTCATCCTGCTCGTCGTCTGGTCGCTGCGCATCCTGCGCGAATACGAGCGGGGAGTGATTTTCCAGCTCGGGCGTTTCTGGTCGGTGAAGGGGCCGGGGCTGATCATCGTCATCCCGGCGATCCAGCAGATGGTGAGAGTCGATCTGCGAACGGTGGTGTTCGACGTCCCGCCGCAGGACGTGATCACGCGCGACAACGTTTCGGTGAAAGTCAACGCCGTGGTGTACTTCCGCGTGGTCGATCCGCAGAAGGCGATCATCCAGGTGGTGGATTTCCTGGGAGCGACGAGCCAGCTGTCGCAGACGACCCTGCGCGCGGTGCTCGGCAAGCACGAGCTGGACGCGCTGCTCGCCGAGCGCGAGAAGCTCAACATGGATATCCAGAAAACGCTCGACACCCAGACCGACGCCTGGGGCATCAAGGTGTCGAATGTCGAGATCAAGCACGTCGATCTCAACGAATCGATGGTGCGCGCGATCGCGCGCCAGGCCGAGGCCGAACGCGAGCGCCGCGCCAAGGTGATCCACGCCGAGGGCGAGCTGCAGGCTTCGGAGAAACTCCTGCAGGCGGCGCAGATGCTTTCGCAGCGCGCCGAGGCGATGCAGCTGCGTTACCTGCAGACCCTCACCCAGATCGCCGGCGACAAGACCTCGACCATCGTGTTTCCGGTGCCGATGGACCTGATCACGCCGCTGCTCGAGGCGATGAAAAAGCGCGCCTGAGCGGCGCGCTTTTTCCGGAATCCGGTTCGCGTCCGGCGGCACGCCGCCGGCGGCTCCCGCCTCAGAATTCCACCCGTTCCCCGGGGTTCATCGTGATGACCTTGGTCGGCGTCGACCCGAGGGCGTCGATGTATTCCTTCGGCGTTCCGACCAGGGCCGGGTTCGTCGCATAGTGGATCGGGATGGCGTACCTGGGCTTGAGCCACTCCCGGGTCGCGTACGCGGCGTCGACCGGGTTCATGACGAACTGGCCGCCGCCGATCGGGATGAGGACCAGATCGGGCTTGTAGTAGTCGCCGATCAGCTTCATGTCGCCGAACAGGCCGGTATCTCCCATGTGATAGATCCTGAAGCCGTTCTCCATCTGGAGGATGAATCCCGCCGGTTCCCCGCCGAAATGTATTTCGCTCTTCTTGGTGGCCGGGTTGGTCCATGCGAGCTCGGAGTTGTGCTCCGCGTGCGTCATCGTGATGCGGACGCCGCCCGGCCCGAACGGCGTGATCGAGCCGCCCTGGCCCATGCGGTTGGAGAGCTTTCCCGGAACCTCGCCGAGCGCCGCGAGCGAGGCGGCGAGCCCTTGCGACGCCCACAGCGGCGCTTCGTTCTTCTTGACGATGTAGGGCGCATCGCCGAGGTGGTCGCCGTGCGCGTGCGTCACCAGGACCAGATCGACGCGGCCCAGGGTGTCGGGATTCTTCCAGGAGACCGGCGTCTTGGGGTTCTTGGACAGGAAGGGATCGATCACGATCACCTTGCCGCCGGGGCTGGTGATGCGTACCGCGGATTGGCCCAGCCAGAGCACTTCGGTCTTGCCGCTCTGGGCGAACGCCTGCCCGGCGGCGAGCGCCAGCGCGGCGAGGGTGATTCCAGACAGCTGCTTCATGGGTTCTCCTCGAAAAGGGACGACATTTCGATTTCTCGCACTCCCCGGGAAATTCTACAACAAGCCCTGCGCCCGGCCGGCGCCGCCGTGCCGCCTGGCTCAGCTTCGCCGCGCCTTCTTCAGCAGCCGCTCGCGGACTTTCTGGACGTCCACGATGAAGCGCTCGTGGGTCCCGTGCGCCACCGCTTCGTCGCCGTCCTTCACCGAGGCCTCGAAGGTCACGCGCCGCCCGTCGACGGCGGCGATCCTGATGGCGAAGGTGACCTCGGCGCCGAGCAGCGCGGGGCCGACGTGCTCCCAGTTGACCTTGGTTCCGACGGAGTCCTCGCCCGGATCGAGATGGGCGAGCAGGAAATCCCTGCAGGTGTACTCCAGGTCGCCGATGACGCGCGGGGTGGCATAGACGCGGCAGTCGTCTCCCATGAAGCTGATGACCCGAGGCTCGTCGACGGCGATCTTCTTGGTGTGGGTCAGGCCGGCTTTCAGGGTGGGTTTCATCGTTTTTTCCTCATGCGCGCTTGCGGTCTTCGCGAATCATAGCCGAGCCGCGCTCGGCGATCATCAGGGTGGGCGAATTGGTGTTACCCGAGGTGATGGTCGGCATGATCGAGGCGTCGACGACGCGCAGTCCCGCGAGGCCGTGCACGCGCAGGCGGGTATCGACGACCGCTCCCGGGTCCGACGCCGGGCCCATCCTGCAGGTGCCGACCGGGTGAAAGATGGTGGTGCCGATGTCGCCCGCCGCCTTTGCGAGCTCCTCGTCGCTGTCGTACCGCCGGCCCGGTATGAATTCGTCGGGCTCGTAGGGCGCGAGCGCTTTCGCGCGCACGATGCGGCGGGTGAGCCTGAGGGAGTCGGCGGCGATGCCGCGGTCCTCGGGGGTGGCGAGGTAATTCGGCCTGATCGCGGGCGCCGCGCGCGGATCGGGGCCGGCGATGCGCACGCTGCCGCGGCTCGTCGGCCGCAGGTTCGCGACCGAGGCGGTGAACGCCGGAAACCGATGGGGCGGCTCGCCGAAGCGGTCGAGCGAAACCGGCTGCACGTGGTACTCGAGGTTGGGCGTCGCGTGCCCGGGCGAGGAGCGCGTGAAGATCCCCAGCTGCGACGGGGCCATCGTCAGCGGTCCGGTCCGAAAGAGCGCGTATTCCAGCGCCATCCGCGCCTTCCCGTGCCAGCTGTGGAAGAGCTGGTTGACGGTGAGCGCATTCTTCACCCTGAAGGCCATGCGCAGCTGCAGGTGGTCCTGCAGGTTTTCGCCCACTCCCGGCGATTCGTGGCGTACCGCGATGCCGTGTCCTTGCAGGAGCCCGGCCGGTCCGATGCCCGAGAGCTGCAGGATCTGCGGGCTGCCGATCGCGCCGGCGGCGAGGATGGTTTCGATCCGCGCCTCGGCGTAGCAGGGTTCGCCGTCTTGCCCGAATTCCACGCCCGCCGTCCGCTTGCCCTCCAGGCGCAGGCGCTCCACCCGGCAGCCGGTGCGCACCGCGAGGTTGGCGCGCCGCATCGCCGGGCGCAGGAAGGCCTTGGCCGCGCTCCAGCGCACGCCGCGCCGCTGGTTGACCTCGAATTTCCCGCTGCCGTCGTTGTCGCCGCGGTTGAAATCGTCGGTGCGCGGAATGCCGCATTCCTCCGCGGCCGCCTGGAACGCATCCAGTATCTTCCAGGAGAGGCGCTGCTGCTCGACGCGCCACTCGTGGCCGGCGACGCCGGAGCCCGCGCCGCGCGCGCCGTGGAACTCGCTCGCGCCGCGCCAGTGGTCCTCGGACTTCCTGAAGACGGGGAGCACGTTCTCCCACGCCCATGAAGAATCGGCCGTGAGCCGCGCCCACTCGTCGTAGTCGCGCTTCTGCCCCCGCATGTACACCATGGCGTTGATCGAAGAGCAGCCGCCGAGAACGCGTCCCCGCGCGTAGAGAATCGAGCGCCCGTTCAGGCCGGGCTCGGGCTCGGTCCGGTAGCACCAGTCGGTGCGCGGGTTGCCGATGCAGTAGAGGTAGCCGACCGGGATATGGATCCAGATCCAGTCGTCCTTGCCGCCGGCCTCGAGGAGCAGCACCGTCACCTCCGGATCGGAAGAGAGCCGGTTGGCGAGCAGGCAGCCGGCGGTGCCCCCGCCGACGACGACGTAGTCCCAGGTTCCGAGTGCTTTGCGCATTCCGGCGCTATTATGCACGCCGGAGACTCGATTGAGCGCAGCGGAGAACCTGAGGATCGGCCTGAAGGGGGCGGCGGAGCTCGTCGTCGGCGAGGAGCATACTGCCCCGCGCGTGGGCAGCGGCCGCTTGCACGTGCTCGCGACGCCGGTCATGATCAACGTGATCGAGGCGGCGGCCCTGGAGGCGATCGAGCGCCTGCTCCCCGCGGGCCATCAGTCGCTCGGCACGCGCCTCGATATCCGTCATTTCGCGGCGACGCCCGTCGGCATGCGCATTCGCGCCGAGGTCGAGGTGACCGGTATCGACAAGCGCCTGGTGACGTTCCGCGTCTCCGTCTCGGACGAGAAGGAGCCGATCGGCGACGGAACGCACGAGCGCGTGATCGTCAACGTCTCCCGCTTCGACGTGCGCGTTCAGGAAAAGGTCGCGATGGTGCGGGACCGCGGCTAAGGCGCGTCAGACGAGCGCGCGGCTTGCGATCTCGAGCACGCCCTTCGAGATACCGGTCGCGCGCCGGATGCGTTCCAGTGCTCCCCGCGCGTGCGCCTGGCGCCGGGCGTCGAATTTCCTCCAGCGGTCGAATCCGCGCGCCATGCGCGCCGCGACCTGCGGATTGATCGCATCGAGGGCGACCACCTGCTCGGCGAGGAAGGCGTAGCCCGAACCGTCCGCGGCGTGAAAGCGCACCTGGTTTCCGCGAAAGCCGCCGATGAGGGCGTAGACCTTGTTGGGGTTGCGCAGGTTGAACGCCGGGTGCGCGAGGAGCCGCTTCACCTCGGCGAGCGTCGAGGGCAGGCGCGCGCTCGACTGCACCCCCAGCCATTTGTCGACGACCAGCGGTTCGTCCTTCCATTTCGCGTAGAAGATCTCCAGCGCCCGCGTGCGTTCCGCGCAATCGCAGTTGGCGAGCATGGAGAGCGCGGCGAGCGTATCGGTCATGTTGTCCGCGGCTTCGAACTGCTTCATGCAAGTCGAGCGCACCTCCGGCTCGCCGAGCTCCATGAGCAGGCCGAGCGCCGCATTCCTGAGCGCACGCTTGCCGGAGGACGCCGCGTCGGGCGAATAGGGACCCGGGGGCCTGTTCGCCTGATAGGCATGGAGCAGCGGCTCGCGCAGGGCCGCGGCAAGCAGGCGCCGCATTTCGGTTCGCGCGGCGTGGATGGCGTCCGGATCGACGATCCGCATCTGCTCGGCGATGTAACCCTCCGAGGGGAGCGTCAGGGCCTCGGCGGCGAAGGCCGGGTCTCCCGCGCCCGCGGCGAGCAGTCTCGAGTAAGCGTCGAAGAACGACGACGGCGCCTGGAGCCTGCCGCCGGACTGCAGCGCGGCGATCCCTCGCAGGATCAGGTCGAGCGCGAGGCGCTGGCCCGCGTCCCAGCGATTGAAGGGGTCGCGGTCGTGCATCATGAGATGGGCGAGCTCGGCCCCGGTGTAGGCGTACTTCACGATCACCGGCGCCGAGAAACCGCGCGCGAGCGATGGCACCGGCACGCCGCCGGCGGCATCGATGTCCTCGAAAACGAAGCGCTCTTCGGGATTGCGCACCGACAGCACCCGGGTGCCCCCGGGAAGCAGCTCGCGGCCGTCGGGCGCGACCAGCCCCACCGCGAGCGGAATGTGGAAGGGCAGCTTGCTTTTCTGCCCCGGTGTCGGCGGGCAGGACTGCGCGACCGACAGTACGTAGCGGCGCCGGGCGGCATCGTATTCGCCCGAGATGTCGAGCACCGGCGTCCCCGCCTGGCCGTACCAGCGCATGAACCGGGAGAGATCCGCGCCCGCGGCATCGGCCATCGCGCGGACGAAATCGTCGCAGGTCACCGCCTGTCCGTCGTGGCGCGCGAAGTAGAGGTCCATGCCTTTGCGGAAATTCCCGGCGCCGATCAGCGTGCGGATCATGCGCACCACCTCCGCGCCTTTTTCGTAGACGGTCGTGGTGTAGAAGTTGCCGATTTCGATGTAAGTGTCGGGCCGCACCGAGTGCGCCATCGGACCGGCATCCTCGGCGAATTGCGCGGCGCGCAGGTGCCGGACCTCGCGGATGCGCTCGACGGCCCGCGAATACATGTCGGCGCCGTACTGCTGCTCGCGAAACACCGTGAGGCCTTCCTTGAGGGACAGCTGGAACCAGTCGCGGCAGGTGACGCGGTTGCCGGTCCAGTTGTGGAAGTATTCGTGCGCGACCACCCGCTCGATGTTGAGGAAGTCGCCGTCGGTGGCGATATCGGGCCGCGCGAGCACGTACTTGGTATTGAAGACGTTGAGCCCCTTGTTCTCCATCGCCCCCGCGTTGAAGTCGCCCACGGCGACGATGCTGTAGTTGTCGAGATCGAGCTCGAGCCCGAAAACGTCCTCGTCCCATTTCATCGCGCGCTTGAGCGCCTGCATCGCGAAGCCGCACTGGTCGAGCTTGCCGGATTCGACGTAGATCGCGAGCCGGGCGCGGCGCCCCGAGCGCGTGGTGAACTCGTCCTCCAGCCGGTCGAGCTTCGCCGCGACCATGGCGAAGAGGTAGCAGGGCTTCGGGAAAGGATCGTCCCACTTCACCCAATGCCGGCCGTCTGCTTCCGTTCCGCTTGCGACCCGGTTGCCGTTGGAGAGCAGCACCGGATACTTTTCGCGGCTGGCGTGGATGGTCACCGTGTACTTCGCCATGACGTCGGGCCGGTCGAGGAACCAGGTGATGCGGCGGAAGCCTTCGGCTTCGCACTGCGTGAAATAGCCGTTCGCCGCGGCGTACAGGCCCATGAGCTGGGTGTTTCTGCGCGGCTCGATGCGGCTGACGGTTTCGAGGGTGAAGCGGGAGGGAACCCCGGCGATCGTCAGGCGCTCGGGCTCGAGCGCGAATTCTCCCGGGGCGAGCCGGCGTCCGTCGAGGGCCGCCGATTCGAGTTCGAGCTCCTCGCCGTCGAGGACGAGCGGCGCGTCGGCGGGCGTCTTCTCGCCGCGGACGATCTCGAGGCGCGCGTGGACGTCCGTCGCGGCGGGGTCGA
>JBATEB010000263.1:0-8560 GCA_049663805.1 Burkholderiales bacterium
CTTTAGAAGTCGCGACAAATTGCCAACAATAGCGTCCATCGAATACATCTTTTCCCGTCCACCAGCGCAATGATCGCTCTGCAACCAAAACTTAAGCGCCCTTGGTGGTCCACCGATAAATCCACTACCCGTAGAGAAATCGACATACCGTACCAACACTTCGTTGGTTTTTGTATCTATGATTTCTTTTTCCCACTGCCATCGGTTCAACAGAAGCGGGCCAGTCTTCCTAATTACCCAATTAAACCGTTGATTCAAAGAATATGTGTCCGTGTAGTTCTGCATATCGCCTTGCCGACTTGAGGGCGCACCCTTCTTCGCCACCAAGGTTTCCGCCACTCCCGGGTTCTCAGCCTTCCACTGTTCAAGTGTCTTGTAGACCCAGTATCCCGACTCCGTCGCACAGTAGTACTGATGCATCGCCACCGTCGGCAACCAGTCCCAGAATGGAATCAGATACATCACCAGCGCCGCGCCCCAGCCCCACCGCGTCGCGCTCTTGCCGTTCTTCTTCGCATGCCTGATCGCCAAGAGCACCACGACGACCGAGATCAGCCCATAGAGCACCATCGCGCCCAAGACGATTAACCCCATTTCGCAGCCTTTCCCATATCCATTAATCGGGCGGCAGTGCCGCTGAACTTACGCGCTTCGTTCTGAATCCGGAATAGCACGTTCGTGTCATACTCCTCGCTCCGGCAAAACCAGCCGCGACGCCCGCTGCAGCGCCTGCACCCGGTTGCTCGCCCCGAGCTTTTCATACAGATTCCGCATCTGGTTCTTCACGGTGTGCTCGCTCCGGCCCAGGATCTGCGCCACTTCCCAGGCGCTCTTGCCCTGGCGCAGCCAGCCCAGGACTTCAGTTTCCCGGGCGCTCAACTGCCCAGACGGTGGCACAACGCGAGGGGGACTGCTTCTCGTTCCGCCGAGGAGCGACTCGACCAGCGCGATCTGCCGCGGCAGGCAAACCCGCTTCAAGTCGAAGCGTTCCTCCAGGGTGTTGCGGGCGCGAACGCGCAGCGCTTCATAACGCTTCGGCTCACCGAGCGCCGCATTGACCCTATCGACGATAGCCTTCGCATCAAAGAAGTCGACCAGCAGTCCGTTTTCGTCATCCCGAATCACTTCCTTGACCGGGGGCGTCCCGGACGCGATGACCGTACACCCCGCCGCCATCGCATCGAGCATCGACCAGGACAGCACGAACGGATAGGTCAGGTACACGTGCGCCGAGGACACCTGTAGCGCGTTCAAGAACGTCCCATACGGAACACGCCCCGTAAGATGCACGCGCGACAGATCGAGCTTGGCACCGACCTCGGCGAGCATCGTCTCCCGCCAGCTACGCCCGTCACCCGGTTTGCGTCCGTAGCTCACTTCGTCGCCGCCGACGATGACGATCCGCGCCTTGGGACGCCGCCTGAGGATCTCCGGCAGGGCGCGCATGAAGACGTGAAACCCGCGGTAGGGCTCCAGATTCCGCGCGACGTAGGTGATGACCTCATCTCCCCGGGTGAGCTCGCGCCCGTCGGGCAGGACGAGCTTCGCGTCCCGGTCCGGCTTCACGCGCTCGGTGTCGATGCCCTCGTGCGCCACCGCGATCATGTCCCGGTAGCGCTCCGGGTAGGTCGAGTGCTGCCACTCGGTCGCGGTCTGACCGCGGTCGGCCGCTTCCAGCCCCATGAGGTTGACCGCGTTCAGGGTGCGCACCCGCAGGCGCACATCGAGCGTCTCCGGGAATTCCGGATCGAAGCCGATGTCCCCGCCCTGAGCGCGGTAGTAGTACTCGAAGTAGGCGAGCAGCGGCGCGTCCGGATAAACGTCCTTCAGGTACAGCGTCTCCCCCCAGGCGTTGTGCCCGAGGATCACGTCGGGAACGAAGCCCTCCTTCTTCAGGCGCAGCGCGACCCGCGCCACCGCCTGCCCGTGCAGCACCGCGCCTTCGGTTGAGCGCAGGTAGAAGTGCGTCCCGGCGCCGGCTTCGCGGCCCAGTCTGTATACGATCTTGCGGATGCCCTTGAAGGGCGCGTTGACGTGGCGCGTGAGGAACACGATCTCGTTCGCCGGGTCGGAGGCGTAGTGCGCGAGCAGGTGCGCGTACTGGCCGGGGAAGTTCTGGTGGACGAAGAGGATGCGCATGATCTTCAGCGTTCGTTCCGGCGTATCGCGCTTTCGATGGCCCGGACGACTCTGGCGATCGCGCCCGGCCCTGTCCATGGCACTCGGGCGCCATTGCCCCGCTCACTTGCATCACCCGCCGCGATGAGTTCTTTCATATGATCTTCGTCGCGAGCCCCGGCGCCGTAATCGCTCGTGAGCACCTTGTGGGGAAAGAGAGGGCGGACCGTCCTGCGCGTCCACGCCTTGTACTCATCGGGCGTCCTCACGCCGTCCACTTCGGGCGCGATGGCGTCGAGCACGGCGGTTCCCCGTTCCACCTCAGGCGTCCTTTTTCGCTCCCGCCGCGCGCGCGGCCTCGGAGAGGCCCTTCAGCACCTGCCCGAGCTGCTGGTGCAGGTTGGCGAGCACGTCGTAGCCGAGGGCGACCCGCACCGCGAGCTTGCCGTTCAGCCGCTCGGGCAATTTGCCGCCCGAGCGCGCGACGCGCGGCAGCGCGGCGAGCATCCCCGGCTCGAGAAAACCGAAGTCGAGGAACGCCATGCCGGGAGATACATTGATGCTGCAGTAGTTGGCCACCACCGGCTGGTCCGAGTTGTCCACCGGGGCGAGGCGAATTCCCAGTTGCCTGCCCTCCCTGCCCGCCGGATTTGCCGCGGGCTTCGCGCCCGCTTCTTTTTCCTGCCCGTCTTTCTTCGGTGCTTCTGCCATGTTTTCCTCTTTTCGTTTGGTTGCCCGACCACCCCGGCGCTTCGCGCCGCCCCTCCTCGAATGAGGAGGGGATTTTCCTGTTGTCACGATTGGGCCTTTTCTTCCTCGATCACCGTCATCTGCTTGGGCGGCTGCGGGTCGGCGCCGCCCCCTTGCCCGCCCTTCGCCTGAGGCCGCGCGCCGAACTGCATCACCTCGTCCACCTGCAGCCCGCGCGGCAGATTGTGGGCGATGAACAGCATGGTGACCTTGCCCTTCAGCTGGTTGATCGTCTGGGCGAAGGATTCGGCGGTGGGCTGGTCGAGGTTGCTGGTCGCCTCGTCGAAGATCAGCACGCGCGGACGCTTGAGGAGCGCCCGCGCGATCGCAATCCGCTGCCGCTGCCCGCCGGAGAGTCCGACGCCGTGCTCGCCGAGCGGCGTCTGGTAGCCCTGCGGGAGCGCTTCGATCGTCTGGTGGATCTCCGCCATGCGGCAGGCTTCCGCGATTTGCGTGAAGTCGGCGTTGGGGCTCGCCGTCTGGAGGTTGTTGTATACAGAGCCGGAGAAGAGCGTCGTCTCCTGCGGCACCACGCCGAACCCCGCACGCAGCTCGTTCGCGCTCATGTAGCGCGTATCCTGACCGTCGAAGAGGATTCGGCCCTCGGTCGGGGGGTAGAAGCCGAGCAGCAGCTTCGCGAGCGTGCTCTTGCCGCAGCCGCTGGGCCCCACCAGCACGGTCAACTGCCCGGGCTTGATCGCGAAACCGAGGTTGCGGTAGAGCCAGGGATGCTTCTCCGAATAGCGGAAGGAAACGCCCTGGAACTCGATCCGTCCCGCCCGGGCCGACGCCGCCCGCTGCGGGGTGAGCGCGTAGGGCTCGGCGGGCATGTCCATGATGTCGCCGAGGCGCTTGACGGCGACGTTGGCCTGCTGGAACTGCTGCCACAAGCCCACCAGGCGCAGCATCGGCTGGCTGACGCGGCTCGCGAACATCTGGAAGGCGACCAGCATGCCGATGGTGAAAGTCGCCGCGCCGCTCGCCGCGTTCGAGGCGCTGTCGATGACCACCAGCGCGCCGACGACCAGGATCGTGAGTGTCATGGTCTGCTCGAGCGCATTCGCCACGGTGTTGTAGCTGTTGGCGAGCTGCTTGGTCTCGAAGCCCGCGGCGAGGTATTGCGCGAGCAGCTCGCCGTAGCGGCTCTCGAGCACCGGCTCCATCTGCAGCGACTTGACGGTCGCCATGCCCGAGACGTACTCGGTGACGAAGGCGGTGTTGCGCGCGCCGACGAGGAACTGCTTGTTGAGCTTGGCACGGAAGATCGGCGTCACCGCGAGGCTGATCGCGATGATGAGGACGAGGATCGCCAGCACGATGAGGGTCAGCTTCCAGCTGTACCAGAACATCACC
The DNA here is from genome assembly GCA_049663805.1 of Burkholderiales bacterium. Taxonomy (GTDB): domain Bacteria; phylum Pseudomonadota; class Gammaproteobacteria; order Burkholderiales; family SG8-39; genus VBDM01. Next base: position 4,222 of record JBATEB010000263.1, read on the forward strand.
GCGAGGAAAATGAAAAGGAACGGGCAGTCGAGGAGCAGCGTCACCGCGGCGCCGGCGACGAACTCGCGGATCTGCTCGACCCCGTGCAGCCGCGCGACCAGCACGCCCGTCTGGCGCTGCTCGAAATAAGGCATGGGCAGGCGCAGGAGGTGCCGGAACACCGTCTGGCCGAGCACCGCGTCGACGCGGTTGCCGGTGTGCAGCACCAGGTACTGGCGCATCCAGGTCATGACCGCGGAGAAGAGCATGAACATGATGAGCGCGGTGCCGACCACCCACAGGGTGCTTTGCGACTGGTGCACCACCACCTTGTCGATGACGACCTGCGTGAACAGCGGCGTCGCGAGCGCCACCAGCTGCATGGCGAGCGACGCCGTCAGCACGTCGCGCCAGATCCGCTTGTGCTTGAGGAGCTCGGGGACGAACCACCTGAAGCCGAAGGCGGGCTTGATGAGGGCGAAGTCCGGGTCGGAAGCCTCCGTTGCGGCCCGGGCGGCGAGGATGACGTCGTGCTCGAAGCGGGCGTCGAAATCCCCGAGCGCGAGCTGGTGCGGCGCGTTGCTGCCCGCCTCGAAGTAGAGGAACCCCTGGTCGCCGGCCTTGACGATCAGCGCCGGCTTCGGCGGGGAGGGATCGTCCCCGGGCGGGAGCTCGGCGCGGCGCGCTTCCCCGATGCCGGGGTCCGGCTTGAGGAAGGCGACACAGGGCAGCGGCAGCGAGACGAGTTCCCTCGCGCCGATCGCGCGCTCGCCGACCCGGAATTCGAGCGCCTTCGCCGCGCTCAAGATCGCGGCGCGGTCGTAAGGCGGGGGGAACTGCTGCAGCAGCAAGGCCGCGTCGAAGGGCACCCGCTGCAGTTGGCACAGGCTGCCGAGGATCCAGACGAAATCCCTGTCCGACAGGCGCAAGTTCGGCGGCACTCGAGTCCCCCTTCCCGATCCACCCTTCTCAGCTGGGGCGCACCCCCTTTTTCCAAGGGGTTCTCGTTGCCGGATTTGATGCGGAGTTATCCGGACGCCCAATACCGCGGGTCGGTCGGAGTCTAGCGTCAGCCAGGGTCATGGCGATGTCGGGTATTCCCTACAATCGGCGTCAGGGTTTTCCCGACATTGGGATGGCCCCCTGTTTCGCCGCCGCCTTCGTGCCTCTCCGTGCCCTCATGGCAGCCGACTGCGGCGAAATGACACGCGGCAAGACGTCTCGGGCGCCCGCCCGGGCGGCTCATTTTTCCCAGCGCGGGTGCGAAGCTATGGCCTGCCCCGCCACCGCGGGAGCACCTAATTTTAGCGGTAGATCAAAGGGTTGACCTCAGACTCCGTGTATGTCACCTCGGCTGGGGCAGGTGGATGCAGCACGGGCAGGGAGTCAGGAGTCTCGGCGGATGCAGTTCTTGTCTTCTTGAAGAAGCCTTGACACCGGTCTCTATTTGGGATAACTTTCCCAAATCATGCAAAGCCAACCATCGATGAAGCAGAAGTCCAACGCTGCCGCCGGCGAGGGATACAGGCGCGCCGCCCGCGTCATCGCCGGCTGGGTGCGCGATTTCTCCGATGCCACCGGCAACCCGAAGGTCCTCCCCCTGCAGGAGGGAAATCCCCACGGCGGGCCGAGCTTCGCCGAACTGGCGCGCCGTTTCGGCGGGGACATTCCCTTCCGTGCGGTCCTCGACGCGCTCACGAGAGTCGGCGTGGTCGAGCAACTGCAGGACGGCAGCATCCGTCTGAAACGATGAAAACGACGAAATCCAGCGCCGGCTCCGCCCTGACCGCCGCGCTGCAACGCGTCCTGCGCCCCCTGTTCCGGGTGGTGCTGCGCAATCATATGTCGTTCAAGGCTTTCCTCGATATCGCCAAGCGCGCCTACGTGGAGGTCGCGGCGAGCGAATTCCGCATCCCGGGCAAGAAACAGTCGGTCTCGCGCGTCGCGCTCCTTTCCGGGCTGACGCGCAAGGAGGTCCAGCGTTTGCTCGAGGCACAGGACTCCGCCGGCGACACCGGCGACGCCGGCGAGCGCTACAACCGCGCCGCCCGCGTCGTCGCCGGCTGGGTGCGCGACGCCGATTTCTCCGATGCCGCCGGCAATCCCAGGGTCCTCCCCCTGCAGAACGGAAATCCCCACGGAGGAGAGGCGAACTTCGCCGAGCTGGCGCGCCGCTTCAGCGGGGACATTCCTTTCCGCGCCGTCCTCGACGAGCTCAAGCGGGTGCGCGTCGTCGAGCAGCTCGAGGACGGGAGTATCCGGCTCAAAGTGCGCGCCTACATTCCCGAAAGCGGCGATGCCGAGAAGCTCAACATCCTCGGGACCGACGTCGCCGATCTCGTCACCACCATCGATCACAACCTCCAGAACTCCGGAGCCGAGCCGTTCTTCCAGCGCAAGGTGATGTACGACAACGTTCCGGTCGAGGCGCTGCAGGAATTCCGGCGCCTGGGCAGCGCGCAAGCCCAGGCGCTGCTCGAAAAACTCGACAAGTGGCTGTCGCAGCACGACCGCGACGCCAATCCGGGAACGAAAGGAACCGGGCAGGTGCGCACCGGGATCGGCATTTACTACTTCGAGGAAAACACGCAGCCGGGGGAATCCAGGGAACCCCGATCATGAGAACCGGCGAAACCCTGCTGATCGACGCCTTGCTCGAACGCCTGAACTCCAGCCAGGCCAGCGCACTCCTCGACCAGCTCGACCGGTCGATCGCGCAGAACAGCGGCCGCTTCCGGCCGGAGACAACCCGAAACGGGCGGAGACGCTCCGACGGCCGCACGCATAACATCCCAGAAAACACCACATCGCACACTTCAACAAAGGACTTACTATCATGAAGACTCTATCGCTTTCAACCCTTGCCCTCGGAACGGTGCTGGCGCTCGCGAGCTGCGGCGGCGGCACCGGCGGAACCGGATCCGGCGGAAGCAGCCCCGCCGTGAGCCAGGGGGTCATGCAGAAAGGCAGCACCATCGTCAACGGGGTGCGCTTCGAGGACACGACCGCCAACATATTCATAGACGATACGCCGAAGACTGCGGCGGCTCTGCAGAACGGCATGGTCGTGAAGGTGCTCGGTACGGTCAACGACGACGGCATCAATGGAACCGCGCAGCGGGTCAAGGCGCTGATCGAGGTGCGTGGAGCGGTGACGGCGGTCTTTCCTGCCGAGAACCCGCAGCGTCTGGTTGTGCTGAATCAGGACGTCATCGTTGACGACCTGACCGTGTACTCCAATCTGGCGAATTTCGCTGCCATCGCGGTGTCGGCTCTGGTCGAGGTTCACGGGCTTCGGGATACGACCGGCCGGATTCGCGCAACTCGAATCGAGGCAAACCAGGCGCAGATGGGCGATGACACCGTGGACGAGATCCGCGGCGTCGTGAGCGGCGGAGCTGGCGGCTCGAACCCGACTACATTCAACCTCGGCTTGCAAGCCGTCGACGCGAGCGGAGCGGTGATCGCTCCCGCCGGCGCGAGCTATCAGAACGGCAGCGTGGTCGAGGTTCACTGCAACGTGCGGCCGTGCCTCAACGTCGGCGTGTTCCAGGCCTCACGGATCGTAGTCGAGAGCGCCGAGGATTCGGCGTTCCAACCCGGCTCCGGACAACGCTTCGAGGCGGAGGGCCTGATCTCCGGCTTTGCCGGGCATCCCGGTGATTTCTCTGTTGCCGGCACCCCGGTGACCACGACCGCCTCCACCCGTTTCGAAGGCGGCATCGCGACCGACCTCGCAGACAACATCAAGGTCGAAGCAGAAGGTTCATGGAACGGAACCAGACTGGTCGCAAGCAAGATCGAGTTCAAACGTTCGGTGATCCGCCTGCAAGGCGCCACTGCCAACGGGGCGGGTCAAACCTTCGATCTGCAGATCGCCAATAACAACTATGCGGTCAAGATCGAGCTCGACTCGCTGACGAGCGGTTCGCTGCCCGTGGACGGACTTGCGTGCGTGCAGGTGCGCGGCCAGCGCAAGATCGGCGCTCCGACCCTCACCGTGACTGCCGGTGAAATCGGAACGTGCAGCAACAGCGACAGGCATTTCATCCAGGCGCCGGTCGAGGTCGAGGTCCCCGAAAACACCATTACCCTGCTCGGGTTCTCGCTCGACGTCAGCAACCCGACAGATACCCCGAATCAGTGGGTGGACATCAACGACCTGCCGATCACTCGAACCGCCTTCTTCAACGCGGTCACGGCGGCGACGACCAACGCAGCCGGGTCCGTCCCGGGGACGCTGGTGAAAGTGATCTTCGACACTCCGGGCACCACGGTCAGGCAGGCCGAAATCGAAGATTGATCGGTTCCGCCGATCGGTCAGGCAGACGCCGCCCTTCGGGGCGGCGTCTTGCGTGGA
>JBATEB010000264.1:0-25764 GCA_049663805.1 Burkholderiales bacterium
CCGGAGCCGCGGTTCGCGGGGTAAGGGTTCCGGTTCGAGGAAATCGCGCATGAAAGAAACCGCCCTCATCGTCGGCGCCGGCAGCGGCCTTTCGGCCTCGCTCGCGCGCCTGTTCGCCAAGGAAGGAATGCAGGTCGCGCTCGCCGCGCGCGACACCGCCAAGCTCGACTCCATCGCGAAGGAAACGAGAGCGCTCGTGATCGCCTGCGATGCAACGCTTCAGGCTCGGGTCGAGGCGATGTTCGGCGCGGTCGAAGGAAAATGGGGCGTGCCCGATCTCGTCGTCTACAACGCGGGCTATCGCTCGCGCGGGCCGCTCGCCTCACTCGACCCGAAGGAAGTCGCGCGGACCATCGAGGTCACCGCCTACGGCGGCTTCCTCGTCGGGCAGACGGCGGCGAAGAAGATGCTCGCGCGCGCCGCAGGGTCCGCCGCGCCGGATTCCGCGCGGCAATGCGCGGGGGCGATTCTGTTCACCGGCGCCTCGGCGAGCGTCAAGGGCTACGCCGAGTCGGCGCCTTTCGCGATGGGCAAGTTCGCGCTGCGCGGGCTCGCGCAGAGTATGGCGCGCGAGCTGGCGCCCAAGGGCATCCACGTCGCGCACTTCGTCATCGACGGCGGCATCGCCAGGGAAGCGGGTGACCCGCGCGCGGCCGGGCGCGGCGCCGACGGGATGCTCCAGCCCGACGAGATCGCGAAGAACTACCTGCACGTCTATCGCCAGCACCGCAGCGCCTGGACCTGGGAGGTGGAGCTGAGGCCCTGGGTCGAGCGGTTCTGAGGCACGAATTGCGCTTGCCCGGCGCGCGGGGCATCATGGTGCGCGCGCCCGCCGGGGCGCCCATTCATCCTGGAGGAACCATGGCCAAGGCCGGAGACGGAGTCTACAGAATCGTGGAAGTGATCGGCACCAGCAGCACTTCCTGGGAGGACGCGGCGAAGCGCGCGGTCGAGACCGCCTCGAAGAGCCTGCGCGACCTGCGCATCGCCGAGGTGGTCAAGCAGGACCTCAAGGTCGAGAACGGCAAGGTCGCGGCCTACCGCACCCGCATGCTGCTTTCGTTCAAGTACGAGGGTTGAGACCCCGGGAGCCGGGCATCCGCGGGAACCTCGAGCCGCGCGTAAGGAGGGAAGATGATCGATCCGACGAGAGCGCCGTACGCGGCGCTGCTGCTGCGCGTGAGCATGGGCGTGCTGTTCCTTCTGCACAGCCTCTACCTCAAGGCCATGGTTTTCGGAATGGCGGGGACGAGCAATTACGTGGCTTCGATGGGCTTGCCGCGCTGGTTCGCCTGGGCCCTCGTGGGTTACGAGGCGCTCGGCGGACTGGCGCTCATCTTCGGTGTCTACGCGCGCTGGGTCGCGGCCGTTCTGGGGGTGCACCTGCTGGTCGCGGCCTACCTGGGCCACGCCCGCTACGGCTGGGTCTTCACGGCCAAGGGCGGGGGGTACGAGTTTCCCCTGTTCTGGGCGATCGCCTGCTTCGCGCTCGCGCTCATGGGCGACGGAGCGTTCGCCCTGAAGAGGCGGCGAGGCTAGGGGCAACGACACCATGCCGCTTCGGCCCGGATTCGATCCGGAACGCTTCAGGAATTTCGGCGAGGAATACCTGCCGGGCCTCGTCGGGATCGTGCTCAACGAAGTCTCCGAGGGTCTCATTCGCGGGGAGCTCGCCATCCGCAAGCCCCTGCTCGCGCCGAATGGCTACCTTCACGCCGGGACGGTCATCGCCCTCGCCGATACGCTGTGCGGCTACGGCTGCGTCGCGCACCTGCCGGAGAAAGCGGAGAATTTCACCACGGTGGAGCTCAAGGCGAATTTTCTCAACACCGCGCGCGAGGGCGTGCTCCGCGGCGAGGCGCGCGCGGTGCACCTGGGGCGAACGACGCAGGTCTGGGACGCGACCATCACCCACGGCGAGCGCAAGCTCGCGCTGTTCCGCTGCACGCAGCTCGTCATCTATCCGAAGTAGCGTTTTCGGAACCGCGGGTTGTTTGACGTGGATCAAACCGCCGGACCGCGGTTCTCCCACCATTGGGTCGTCGTCGGAGAAATTCCATGCCGAATTCCGCCCGGAACCTTTTTCTGTCTTGCGCGCTCGCGGTCCTCGGCGGGTGCGGCGCGCTCTCCGGATCCTCCCCCGGGGATCGTGGCGGCGCCGACATGGCGCGCGGGGGAGAGCTCTACCGGACTTACTGCGGCGCCTGTCACACCGCGCAGGTGCACTGGCGCGACAGGCGCCTCGTCAAGTCGTGGGACGACCTGCGCTACCAGGTCGGCCGCTGGCAGAGGACCGCGGGGCAGAACTGGAGCGGCGAGGAGATCGACGACGTCGCGGCCTATCTGAACGGAGTCTTCTACCAAGTGCCCTGCCCGCTCCCGGGCTGCGGCGGCGCGAAAGCGCGTGCCCGGGCTGCGGCGGTCGCGCGAACGGAGTGAGTCTCGCCTGAAGGACGGGTGCGGCCATGCACGAAGGCCGCGAAATCCCGGCGGTCACGAGCAGCCACCCGGAAACGCACCGACGGCCCCGGTCGTGCCAGAATCCCGCTTCGCGCATGTCTTCCGGGAGGAATGCTATGTCGCAGGCCGTATCGCAGGGAATCGGCCCCTTGGCCGTTTTCGACGAGAACGCTCTGAAGGAGCTCGCGCCGCACGGCATCGCGCGCTCGTTCCCCAAGAACGCGGTGATCATCAACGAAGGCGACGAGACCGACTCGCTCTACGTCCTGCTCTCCGGACGCGTCAAGGTGTTCGTCAGCGACGAAGACGGCAAGGAAGTCGTGCTCAGCACCGCCCGCGAGGGCAGCTACTTCGGAGAGCTGGTGCTCGACGGAGGCCCGCGCTCCGCTTCGGTGATGACGATGGAGCCGTGCCGCTGTTTCGTGATGCCGATGAGCGACATCGAGGGGCTGCTCGAGCGCAACCCCCTGTTCGCGCGCCACCTGATCCGCCTGCTGATCAGCAAGACGCGCAGCCTCGTCAGGCAGGTCCGAGACCTTGCCTTGAAGGACGTCTACGGGCGCTTCGCCAAGTTCGTCGACGAGAACGCGATCGAGGCGGACGGAGCGCGCGTGGTGCCCGAGCGCCTGACGCAGCAGGACATCGCGGCGCGGATCGGCGGCTCGCGCGAGATGGTGAACCGCATCGTCAAGGATCTCACCGCGGGCGGCTACATTTCGGTGGACGGCAAGCACATCAGGATTCACAAGCGGCTGCCCGCGCACTGGTAAGAACGCCGCCGGCGCAACCGCCCTCCCGCCGCCCCGGTCGCGCGACCCGGGTTTCGCCTCGCCCGGGGATTCCCCGCGAAATGTGCATGTGGCACAAGACCGCCGTGTCGTGCGGCACGCGGCACGCCGAAATGTGACCTCCGGCACAAGACCGCAGTGCCGTGCGACGCGGCGCGCGGACGAGCCGAATCCTAGAGTGGTCTCCGTCGGGCCGGGCGACTTCCGCCGGCCCGCAATCGAAGAGGAGACCAAGATGGACAATCCCGAAAATCATGCCGGCAAGTCCGGATCCTTCAGTCTGCTTGCCTGGGCCGTCCTTTCCTTCGCCCTCTGCTGCGTCGCGATCCTGCTGATGCCGGCCCAGCAGACTTACGACGCTTCCGGCGCGGGCGCCGCGTCTTCCGCCCCGTCGGCGGTCCCGGCCATCTCCGATCCCGATGCGTCGATCGGGCCGGAGGAATCGGGTCGGTGCCGCGGCTGTACTGCTCGGTCGCAAGACGGGTTCGAGGCGCCCAAGGACCGCGGAAATCAGGAAATCATGAATGTCGCGATCGTGACGGTACGGATCGCCCTCGCCGCGTTCCTCGCCTGGGGCGGGGTGCTCTCCCTGCTGTGGCTTGCCCGGGACGCGTCGGACCGGAACGGGAGTTGAAGACGGCAATCGTTCCGCCCGCGCTCGATCTTGCGGTCGGGCCGGGCGCACTGCGTGATCCGGGAGAGGTACCATTTCGTCTGAACCCCTTGCGAAAGGCATTGCCGTGAAGAACGCTCTACTGATTTCCGCCGCTCTCGCCGCCTGCGGCGCGGCCTCCGCCGCCCCGGTCGACTACGTCATCGACCCCGAGCACACCTTCCCCAGCTTCGAAGCCGACCACATGGGCCTGTCGATGTGGCGCGGCAAGTTCAACCGGACCTCGGGCAGAGTCGTCATGGACAGGGCGGCGGGGACCGGGACGGTGGAAGTCGCGATCGAGGCGGCGAGCATCGACTTCGGCCACGCCAAACTGAACGACTACATGGCGGGCCCGGAGCAACTCGACGCCGGGAAATTCCCGACGGCGCGCTACACGGGAAAGCTCGAGCGCTTCGCCGGCGGGGCGCCGACCGCGGTGAGCGGGCGGCTGACGCTGCACGGGGTCACCCAGCCCGTCGCGCTCAAGATCAACCTGTTCAAGTGCATCCCGCACCCGCTTCTCAAGCGCGAGTGGTGCGGCGCGGACGCCTTCGGCAGTTTCGACCGGAGCAAGTTCAACCTGGACTATGCGCCCCAGTGGGGTTTCAAGCCGGAGGTCACATTGCGCATCCAGGTCGAGGCGGTGGCGGAGGAGAAGTAGCGGGATGGCCCCACGCTCACGCTGCCGCTGATCGAGAAGGTGCTGGGCGGGGGCGGACTGCACCTCCGCAGGCCGCAAGCGCCGCCAATGCCGCAAGCAGACCGGCTGCGGCCGATCGACTCCAACTCATGGGTTTCATCGCCGGCCTCCCGATTGACCCAGTGTCGAATGACTCCAGGTCGGCGCAGGATACGGAACGGGCGAAATGTCGCCTGCAGGCGACAAATCGTCGCGTTTTCCTCGCCGCCTCAATGATTTCTGCTCGCCTTGCTTGGCTGCCGCTGCGACTTGATGTATCGTCAAAAACGCTGTCCATCAAACACGGCGCGAACCCATGAGCTGGATTACCTTGGTGGAGATAGTGGTCCTCTGGATCGTGGTCGGATTCGGCGTGGCCTGCCTGTTCGGCCGTTTCGTGCAGGGAATGGAAGCCGCGGGAACGACCGGCGAGCTGGCATCCGCCGCGGTGACGTATCTGGATCGCGGGAAGCGCGCAAGGACTGCTTCGCGCGCGAACACCGAAACGCGGCGCGCGGCCGGCGGCGAACGCCGCCGCCGCTAGAATTTTCCTCCGGACCCTCCCCTCGGATAGGGGGCTCTGCCGAGCCCGCGGCCTGCCGGTAGAATGGGCCGCATGCTGCGCAACGACGCCGATTCCTGGGGCGCTCCGGCGAAGTTCTTTCACTGGCTGATGGCGGCGCTGATTCTCGCGCAGATCGTGCTCGGCCTCCTCGCCGTGGGCTGGCGCCTCTCGCCGACGAAGATCGAGCTTTTCTTCTGGCACAAGTCCACCGGAATGCTGATCCTCGCGCTCCTCGCGCTGCGCCTGGCGTGGCGCCTGGCCAATCCGACGCCCGCGCCGCCCTCCGGCATGCCCGCCTGGGAGCGCGCCGCCGCCCGCTCCAGCCACCTGCTGCTGTACCTGCTGATGATCGCTCTGCCCCTCACCGGATGGATCGTAAACTCGGCCTCGAACATTCCACTGCGGATTTTCTGGACGATTCCGCTTCCCGCGATCGTGGGGCCGGACAAGGCCGTCGCCGACGCCTTTGCCCTCGTGCATCGCGGGCTTTTCGTGATTCTCGCGCTGGTGCTCGTCGCGCATATCGGCGCGGCGCTGCGGCACCACTTCGTCAAGCGCAACGCAGTGCTCGCGCGAATGCTCCCGTGGAAAACGCCCTGAAGAAGGTCCTTGCCCTGCTCGGACTTTGCGTCGCGGCCCTTGCGCACACGGCGCCGGCGGCCGACTGGAAGATCGATCCCGCCGGAAGCAAGCTCGAGTTCGTCGCCACCTTCGAGAAGGCCCCGGTTCCGGGCGTTTTCAGGGAGTTCGACGCGCGCCTGCGCTTCGATCCGGAGAAGCCGGCCGGGGGCAGCCTCGACGTGACGATAAGGGTGACGAGCGCCGACATGAACGTCCCCGACGTCAACAAGGAGATCGGCGGCAAGGACTGGTTCGACTACGCCGGCTTTCCGCAAGCCGAGTTCCACTCGACCGACCTGCGCCGGGTGGGAGGCGATCGTTACCTCGCGCGCGGCACGCTCTCACTGAAAGGCATGAAGCAGCCTCTCGAGGTCCCGTTCGCCTGGACCGCTTCCGCCGACGCCGCCGTCATGGAGGGCGAATTCGCGGTGAAGCGCGGCGCGTTCGGCATCGGCGCGGGCGAATGGGCGAAGAGCGAGGCCATCGGCGCCGACGTGAAGGTGAAATTCCGGGTGAAATTGCGCAAGGCCGGGTGAGGATGATCCCGGACCGCCGTCGCACCGGACTCGCGGCAGCCGCGCTCGCCGCGCTGCTCGCGGGCTGCGCGCTCCTCCTTCCCGAGGCGCCGCCGCCGATCGCCCCCGCCGGCGCTCCGGCGGGTTTTCCGGAAGGCTACTACAGGCAAGTGCTGGCGCGGGGGAAGCCGGTGTTCCGCGTCGATCCCGCCGGGTCGCTGGTCGCGATCGAGGTGCGCCGCTCGGGATCGCTTGCGCGCCTGGGGCACGACCACCTCGTTGCCAGCCGCGAGGTCGAAGGTTACCTCGCCCCGGACGAAGGCCGCGCCGACCTGTACGTCGCGCTCGCGCACCTGACGGTGGACGAGCCGGCGCTGCGCGCCGAGGCGGGCTTCGACACGCAACCCGCCGCGTCCGACATCGAAGGAACGCGCGCTAACATGCTGGGAAAAGTGCTGGAGACGGAGAAGTATCCCTTCGCGCTCATCCGGGTGCGCGGCGTGGACGCGAGTCGAGGGGATACGATGCTCGCCGTCGAGATCGCGCTGCACGGCGTGACGCGTGCGCTCCGGGCGCCGGCGAAGATCGACGCCGATGCGGGCGGGCTGAGCGTGAGCGGAAGCCTCTCGTTCGACCAGACCGATTTCGGCATTACGCCCTACTCGCTGCTGGGCGGCGCCGTCGCGGTACGCAACCGCGTCGATCTGCGCTTTCGCATCCGGGCGAGTCGCCTGCCCGGAGCGGGGTAGGCGCAGAGGGCGCTCGGAGGCTTCCGGCGCTAACGGACCTCGAAAACGAGGAAATACTGGTTCGGCAGGAAGCCGTGCTCTTTCACCGGGGCGTAGCCGGCCCTGGCGAGTTCGGCTTTCACGCGCTCGGGGGGGATGCGGTCCCGCTTCGGCGGGCCGTCGGGCGCATCGATGCGGAAGTCGATGATCGCGAGGCGCGCGCCGGGCTTGAGCGAGGCGCGCAGCTTCGAAAAATACGCTTCGCGCCCGCCGATGTGGTGATACACATCGACCAGCAGCGCGAGGTCCACCTTCGCCGGCAGGCGAGGATCGTCGGGCCTGCCCGCGACCGACACGAGGTTGGCGATCCCTTCGCGCTTCGCGCGCTCGGCGAGGTACTTCACCATATCGGGCTCGGTATCGACGCCGTAGACGCGGCCCGTGGGCACGAAGTGCGCGAGGCGCACGGCGAAGTAGCCGGTTCCCGAGCCGATGTCGGCGACGGCGGCGTCGGGTGCGAGCGCCAGCGCCTCGATCACCTCGTGCGGCTTCTGCCAGGCGTCGCGCGCCGGATCGTCGAACACCCTCGCCCAGTGCTCGGCGCCGCTGAAGCGGTGCTCGCGCGTGTGGGGCGACTGGGCGGCGGCAGGCAGACAGGCGAGCGCGAGGGAGACGGCGAGGGCGCGCAGCAGGCTTTTCATCGGCGGGCGGCGCTCAGGGCCGCAGGAAGGTGAAATACAGCGCCAGGCAGACGCCGTAGACGACGACTCCGGCGGGCAGACTCCAGTCCAAAAGACTCAGCTTGCTCATCGAGCTTCCCCGGGTTTTCGACGGCATTCAGCGGATGCCGGCAGCTATTGTAAGGCTCGCGGAAAAAACAAGGGCGTGTGCAGATCTTCATCTGCACACGCCCCGAGCCCGAGCGATCAGGGCCTACGGGTCGAGTACCGCGCTCGCGCCGGCTTGCGCGATCAGTGCGTCGGCATCCTCCTGGAGCAGGAAGCCCTGGGAAACTGCCTTCGCCGCAGCGACGCTCACCGCCGCTACGTAGCCGGCGTGGTCGCCGTAGCGCTCTTCCAGCGACAACCGCGGGTCGCCGTTCGCAAGCCGCTCGGCCTTCGTCTTCGCGAACGGAATCATGCCGCCGACGTAGTCGCAGATCTGGCCCTGGTGGAACGGGCGCGCGCCGCCCGCCGTGATGTTCCAGCCGAGGTAGGTTCCAAGGGGCGCGTCGCGCAGCACCACCGGCACCCCGCCCATCTCGTTACCGTCAGCGTCCACCCGCGGCGCCAGCATCTTGATGACGCGCTTGATCGGCGGCGGCACCTTGGTCGGCACGCCCGATGCGTCGCTGGGATCGAACTCGGGACCCCAGTCGTAGTCCAGAACCGGATTGATGAAGTCCGCCTCGGGGGCCGTGGACCTCAAGCCCGGAATGGTGGGGAAGCCCATCGCGGCCTTGTTTGCCGCCACGAGGTCCGGCTGCCGGCCGTGCCCGCCGCGCTTGTCGCCTCGGTCGCCGTGCCCGTCGTCGTCGCCGTCGTCGTCCTCGGTTTCGCCGGGTTTTATTCTCGGCCAGACGCTGGGCGGCGGGAGGGTGCCGTTCATCACCCAGTTCCTGAAGTGCACGCGCAGCGCGTTGACCGTCTGCGTGTGCGGGACTGGATTGGCGGGGAATATGCCGGTGCCGAAATTGTTTCCCGGACAGTTCGCCCCCACCGTGGGCAGACCGACGCCGGGAAGGCTGGTGTTGAAACCGCCCGCTCCACCGCCGTGCGTAGTGCTCGGTATGTAGTACCTGCGTACGTTCTTCGGCAGCGGAATGTCCTTCCTCGCGTCCGTACCCACCCATTCCGGCGTGAGCTTGAGCGCCCACACCTCGGCCGAGCCGAAGTGCTCGATAATTTTCGGGCAGGTGTGCGATTTCCTGCAGCGATCGAGGATGCCGCGCGTCGGAAGATCGCGTACGCGATCGGGCCATTTGCCCCACCATTGCGGACCCTCGCTGCCGGCCTGGTAGAGCTCCAGCACGCCGTCGGGCTGCGCCCAGCGGAAGTTGAGCGCGATGCGGCGGCCGGCAATGATCGGCCACATGCCGTCGTGTACTTGGCGCCGGGCCTCGTCCTGGTTGAAGCCGAGGTGCAGCCAGCCTCTCAGGTAGTTGCCCGATTGCGACACGCCGCGCGCGATGCTCGATAAAATGCGGCCGGCGACGGGATTCGGCGTTCCGAAATCATCGGCGGACGCGTACTTGAAGAACGATCCGACGTCCCGCCATGCGGCGAAACCGACGCCGAGAACGTAGGGATCCTTGGCCGTATACACGACCTGGTAGAGCTTGGCGGGATTGAATCCTCCGGCGAGGCAAATCTGCACCGGCAGGGCAGTCAGCGGTAGCGGCGCGTCGAAAGTGCCGCCGCCGCAGAACTTCCAGTCGGCGCTGGCAATCGTCACTTCTCCGGAGACGACGCCCTCCATGGTTTCGTGATCGCGCGACACCAGCGTCGCCTGATTCGTGTCCAGGCTCGCCGGCAGATACGGCACCGGGTTGGTCTGCACGATCAGCGGTTGCGCGCCCGGGCCGCTGCGGTTGACGATTCGCCCGAACACGAGTCCGGTGACCGCCGAACCGTCGGAATTCCCGGCCACGGGAACCTGGAGCCAATGGCGGCCCCCTACGAGTTGGATCGGGCGGACGGTCGTGCCGTTGGCGGCGTTGATCCCGGAGTTGTCGCCCTGCCAGGCACTCGCCAATCCGACATCGCCGAAGTTTCGCTCGGGGACCTGTATCACCAGCGGACTGCCGCGGTTCGGCACGTCATGCCACATAAGGCCGCTCGCCTTCGACAGGTCCACCGGCTTGGTCAGCACGAACGAGGCGACGTACCTGGCCTTGCCGTCTGCATCCTTGCCCAGTTCGATGTCCTGAATGATTGCGTTCAGCGGATCGCGCGGGTCGAGCTCGCCGAACGCCCGGCCGGAAATCCGCTCGTATGGAATCGTCTGGCCGGTGCCGGCGGCGAGCGGCTGTGCGTCGTCGATGACGATCCGGGTGACGCGGGCCTCGGCGGGCGGTGTCCACGCGAGCAGCGCGGCGATGGCCGCGGCGCCGGCCAAAGCCGGTGCGCGAGGCCTGAATTTCAGGTTGGGGAGCATGCTGGAATCTCCTGGTTTGTTGGCTCACCCGGTTCGATCGCCACCCGCGGGCAGGAATGGGCCGGGCCGTGCTGACGACTCATGTGTCGTTCTGTGGAGCTGGAGCAACCGAAACGGAGTGAATCGCGGCTTCCAACGTCGGCCGCGCAAGGCGCCCAATCTATACCCCGGATCGGGTCCTTGCAACCGAACGCCACTGCACTGCGAGCGCGATAGGCGAAGGTGACCAGCATCGGCGTCTGGTAGTGAATCGTCCCGGCCGTGGCGAACGCGGACAGCGCAAACAGCGCGAGCAGGCCGCGGTCAAGCCGCGGGGACGGAAGGGAGGAAGGCGAAGGGTCCGGGGACATGCTTCCACGGCGAGTTTCGAGGAACCGACTTCCGAGCCGGCTCGAGGCAGCTTGACAGGAAACCGCGCGCGAACATCGCGGGGCCGGGGCTCGCTTCGGCACGGCGTTCCTGTCTCCGCAGGGCGACACCCGCCGTCGCCGGCCGATTTCCCCTGTAGCCGGGTCCCATTGTAATGGGATAATCCGGCTTTCCAATCGCAACGTTATTTTCAGAGGAGAACCATGCGCTTCATCGCATCGATCCTGCTCGCCGCAGCGAGCGTTACGGCGGCGGCGGGTACCGCCGACGTCAATCTTTCGAACAAGACGATCGAGGGAAAGTTCTACGCCAATGCCGGTCTCGCCGACTGGACTTTCGGCGCACTGTACAACCGGGACCAGAAGGACTCGGTGGTCAACATCGGCCTGCTCGCGGTGGGTGACTCGTATATCGGGAATTCGCGCGTCAAGGGCGGCATCGGCGGCAAGCTGTACGCCGTGAGCGTCGACAATTCCGACGTGCTCGCCCTGGGGCTCGGCGGACAGTTCACCGTGTTCCCCGCCGACGGACCCTTCGGCATCGGAGCTTACGGCTTCTTCTCCCCCCGCGTGGTGACCGCGCTCGACGGCGAGCGCTTCTGGGAAGCGGGGGTGCGGGGGGAGGTCGAAGTGATCAAGAACAGCTCGGTCTACGTCGGCTACCGCAGGGTGCGCGTCGATCTGGATAACGGCAGCAGTCCCTACGTCGACCGGGGCGGCTTCGCCGGGATCCAGATAAAGTTCTAGTCCGGGTGGCGGGTACGCGCGGCCCGCGCCGGCGGCCCGATCTTCACCGCCGACGGCGGATTTTCAAAGCGGACAGCGGCGTAGCGCGGTTCCTCGTGCCGCTCGGCGGGTTACGCGGTGCCGTAGCGGGTTACGCGGTGCCGTATTTGGTGTCGACCTGCACGCCGATTTCCTTCAGCAAGGGCGTGGGCAGGATGCCGCCGGCGCAGACGATCACCGCGTCGTTCTTCAGGCTGATCTTCTTTCCGTTCCGTTCGAGTGCGACGCTATCCGCGCGGATTTCCTTGACGTTAGACGAGAGCAGCACTTTCACTTGTCCGGTCGCCTCGGCGCGCTGGAGGCGCTCCCGGTTTCCGGGCTTGACGCGCGAGAACGCCTCGCTGCGATACGAAAGCGTGACCGTGGTGCGCGGTTCGTCCGCGCAGGTGAGTGCGGTCTCCAACGCGGAGTCGCCCCCGCCCACGACGAGCACGTGCTTCCCGCGGTATTGCTCCGGCTCGATCAGGCGATAAACGACTTTGGGGAGCTCTTCGCCCTCTACGCCGAGCTTGCGCGGGGTCCCGCGCCGTCCAATCGCGAGCAGGATCGAGCGCGTTCGGTATTCCTTTCTGGGGGTCTTGACCACGAAACCGGACCCGTCCCGCTTCACGCTCTCCATGCGCTCGAAGAAGTTGATCTTGAGGTCGGTACGTTTGACCACCCCCGTCCAGAATGCGAGCAGCTTTTCCTTGCTGACGTCGCCGAGCTTCATCTTGCCGACGATGGCGAGCTGTATCGGGGCGGTCATGACGATCTTGTTGCGCGGGTAGTGATAGACCGCGCCGCCCAGGGATTCTTCCTGTTCGAGCGTCACGAAGCGGAGTCTCTTTTCCCTTGCGGCGAGCGACGCCGAAATGCCGGCGGGCCCCGCCCCGACGATGACCACGTCGTGGGGAAAGGCGCCCCCTTTCAGTTTCGCGATCGATGTCATCGCCTGGCGGCCCTGCTCGGCGGCCTTGCGCGTGAGTCCCATGCCGCCGAGCTCCCCGGCGATGAACACGCCCGGCACGTTGGTCTCGAAATTCGGCTTGACCAGGGGAATATCCATGCCGCGCCTGGCGGTGCCGAACACCAGCTGGATCGCGTCGTGCGGACAGGCCGCCATGCACGCCCCGTGCCCGATGCATGCGGCGGCGTTCACCAGCTGCGCCTTTCCGCCGACGATGCCGATCGCATTCTCGGGACAGGCCGCGACGCAGGCCCTGGAGTTGAGGCAGCGGACGGGATCGATGACCGGATGAAGGGAGGCGGGCTCGTTGAGCCCTTCCTCGACGGAGCGCGTGAGGCGCGCGGCGCTCACCCGCTCGTTCCTGCGGCGCCGCATCAAGTACCACGCGAAGACGGCAAGGAAGGGCACACCGTACATCAGCAGGGCGGTGAAGGGAGCGAGAGCGTCGGGCACAGGCGACATGACAATTCCGCCGATAAAGCTATGGACTACCGTACACCGCACCCGCGCCTTTGTTCCGGCACTTTTCCACGATCGGTTGAAAAAAGCGACGAAGGGCCTATGCCGATGGCATAGCGTGCCGCGACAATACGTACCGGCGCCGAAACGTCGGCGGTTTCCACGAATCATTTGAAACGATGAGCAACGACTTGTCGCCTTCCGCGGACCTTTCCTACGCCACGGAGCGCCGCGGCGGCCTCGAGCGCCGCGAGGCGGCCCGCTCGACCGCAGACCGCCGCGGGGCCGCGCCCGCGTATTCCGCCGGTTTCATCTGGCTGGTCGTTCTCGTCCTCAGCGCGGGCGCGTGGGCCGTCGGCCGGATCGAGCTCTACACCCCGGGCTCCGATCCCGGGTATTACCTGGGCCTCGTCGGGTCGATCCTCATGGCGACGCTGCTGCTCTACCCGCTGCGCAAGCGCCTGCGCTTCCTGCGACGGGCCGGCGAACTGCCGCGCTGGTTCAAGCTGCACATGTTTCTGGGAATCGCCGGGCCCGTCCTCGTCATTTACCACTCGACCCTGAAGGTGAGCTCGCTCAACGCGGCCGTCGCGTTCTACAGCATGCTGGTCGTGGCCGGAAGCGGCATCATCGGCCGCTTCATCTACACGAAGATTCACAACGGTCTCTACGGACGCCAGGTCACGCTGCGCGAGCGCCAGGCCCACCTCGGCCTCTCGGGCGAATCGGTGAAATCCAAATTCCATTTTGCGCCCCGGACGGAGCAGCGCCTCAGGGCTCTGGAAGCCTATGTCACCGGCGAAACCCAGCGCGGATTTATCGGCCTGCGACGCTCCGTCGCCGTAGCGCTGCGGGTGCGCTGGGTGTACTGGCGCAGCATGCGCGAAGTGCGGCGCATTCTCTCGCGGGCCGCGGTCGAGCGCCGCTGGGCGCCGCAGGAGCGGGCGCATCGGATTCGCGTGGCGCGGCGCATGCTCGAGGGATACCTGGGCGAGCTGCAGGAAGTGGCGCAGTTCCGCACCTATGAACGCCTGTTCTCCCTCTGGCACGTCCTGCACGTCCCTTTCGTCTTCATGCTGGTGTTGAGCACGATCGTCCATGTCGTCGCCGTGCACATGTATTGAGCGCGGCCATGCCGAGACGACGGATCGCCGCCGCCTGGGCCCTGCTGCTGCTCGCCTCAGGCGCGGTCGCGCAGAACCTTGAAACCGCGATCATGCCGGGTCAGGTCATTCAGGGACACGCCAAGCTCGAGGCAGCGTGCAAGAACTGCCACGTGCGCTTCAACCGGGCCGCGCAGAGCGGCTTGTGCGCCGATTGCCACAAGGACATCGCCAGGGACGTATCCCGGCGGCGCGGTTTCCACGGCCGTCTCCGGGACAAGGAATGCCGCGCGTGCCATACCGATCACAAGGGACGAAACGCGAAAATCGCGCCCATCGACGCCGGCACCTTCGATCATCGCCAGACCGACTTTGCGCTGAAAGGCGCCCACGCCTCGTCCAAGGTGGAGTGCCGCGCCTGCCACGTGCCGAAGAAGAAATACCGCGAGATACCGTCGGACTGCTACGGCTGCCACAGGAAGGACGACAA
Organism: Burkholderiales bacterium; assembly: GCA_049663805.1. Taxonomy (GTDB): domain Bacteria; phylum Pseudomonadota; class Gammaproteobacteria; order Burkholderiales; family SG8-39; genus VBDM01. Next base: position 14,323 of record JBATEB010000264.1, read on the forward strand.
GCACAAGCGCAAGCTCGGCACCACGTGCGCCGACTGCCACACCGAGAAGAACTGGAAGGAGACGCGCTTCGACCACGGCAAGACCCGGTTCCCGCTGAGGAACGGACACGCCGACGTTGCCTGCGATTCCTGCCACAAGACGAAGGATTTCAAGGGCGCGCCGCTCGCGTGCATCGGGTGCCACCGGAAGGACGATGAGCGCAAGGGCCATCAGGGCAGGTTCGGGCAGAAATGCGAAACCTGCCACACCGACAGGGACTGGAAAACGACCAGGTTCAACCATGACCGGACCCGGTACCCGCTCAAGGGCAGGCATCAGCGTGCCAAGTGCGAGTCCTGCCACACGGGAATTCTCTATCAGGAGAAACTCGAGACGGCCTGCGTCGCCTGCCACAGGAAAGACGACCAGAAGAACGGGCACAAGGGCCGCTTCGGCGAAAAATGCGAAAGCTGCCACACCGAGCGGGACTGGGCGAGTTCGACTTTCGATCATGAGCGTCAAACGAAGTATCCGCTCAGAGGCAAGCACGCTCGGGCGAAGTGCGCCGCGTGCCACACGGGCATTCTGTACAGGGAGAATCTGGCCACGACCTGCGTCTCCTGCCACAGGAAGGACGACAAGCACAAGGGCCAGCTCGGACCGACGTGCGAGTCCTGCCACAACGAAGCGAACTGGCGGCGGACGCAATTCGATCACGGCATCACCCGCTTTCCGCTGCTCGGCAGGCACGCCGGCGTCAAGTGCGAGGCTTGCCACAAGACTGCGCAGTACAAGGACGCCGGGACGGACTGCTACTCCTGCCACCGCAAGGACGACAAGCATAAGCTGCGGCTCGGGCCGCTGTGCGAGGAATGCCACAACGCGCGCAGCTGGAAGCAATGGAATTTCGATCACAACAAGCGCACCCGGTTCGTCCTGGACGGCAAGCACGCGGGCCTGGATTGCCATGCCTGCCACAAGTTTCCGGTTCGCGGACGTGCGGTCATTCCGGTCACCTGCGTGAGCTGCCACGAAGACCGGGACGTCCACAACGGCGGCTTCGGACGTCAGTGCGAGCGCTGCCACGTTTCGAGTACGTTCAAGACCATCAGGCCGGGGGCCGCCGGCCGCCTGTTCCGATGAAAGGAGATGCGCCATGAGGTCCATCTACGTGAGCCGTCTGGTTCGATTCACACTCGCTGGCGCCGTGGCGATCGCGGCTCTGGCGCAGGCGGGTTCCTCCTTCGCTCAGCAGAAAGGCCGCGGCACTTTCGACCATCTGCGCACGAGTTTCCCGCTGACCGGCGTTCACGCCATCACACCCTGCGAGAGCTGCCACATCGGCGGCCAGATGGCCGGCACGCCGAGACAGTGCGACTATTGCCACAGGGCCGGCAGCCGTATCGCCACCACCGTGAAGCCCGCCCGGCACGTTCAGACGAACGAGGCTTGCGACGTCTGCCATCGTTCCTCCGCCACGTGGACGGGGGCGCGCTTCTCCCACGTTACGGTCACCCCGGGAAGCTGCTTCTCCTGCCATAACGGAGGCATGGCGAGCGGCAAGCCGGGCAACCACGTCGCGACCGCGATGTCGTGCGACAGCTGCCATCGAACCACGGCCTGGACGCCGGCGGCGGGATTCAGCCATGCGAGCGTCATGCCGGGGACCTGCGCCACCTGCCACGGCGTGAGCGCGACCGGGAAGCCCGCACGGCACGTGGTGACGACGGCTTCGTGCGACGCCTGTCACCGCACCACCGCGTGGATCCCGGCGACTTTCAGTCACGCCGGCGTGCTTCCGGGAAGCTGCGCCACCTGCCACGGCGTGAGCGCGACCGGAAAGCCCGCCGGGCACGTGGCGACGACGGCTTCGTGCGACACCTGTCACCGCACGACGGCGTGGATTCCGGCGACGTTCAATCACGCCGGCGTGCTTCCGGGAACCTGCGGGACCTGTCACGTCCAGGGAGGGTCGGGTCTCGCGAAGCCGGCCAACCACATTCCCTACGAGACCCAACTGCTTGCCGGCGCGAGCCTGAGCTGCGACGCCTGTCACAAGAGCACGACCAGCTTTACGAGCCAGACGATGAATCACAACAACAGTTCGGGGAACGGCGCGGGCTGGTGCAAGGGCTGCCATCTGAGCGGAACGAACTATCTCGGCACCATGCAAAAGAGGTCGTTGACCCATGAAAGGAGCACCGGGGTGACGGACTGCTCCCAGTCCGGCTGCCACCGGCCCCTGGGTACCCAAGGCTCAACCTACCGAAGCTGGTAGGCCGCACGGAAAATGGAATCGGGTTCGAATCGGAATCGCGTGTTCCGGAGAATTTTGCTGGCCCTTCTCGCCGCCACCTCGCTGGACTCCGCGACGGGACTCGCCGAGGTCATCGACAATATCGTGATCGAGCGGCATGACTCGACGGCGAGGATCCGGCTGCACCTCACCTCGCCGGTGCACTACATCCGCCACTACATCTCCGGGGACGGCGATGCGGTCAACGTTTACCTGCAGGCGCTCGCGCCGCTGAGCTTCGGCGAGGGGGCGATTCCCGACGAGGTCAGGTATTCGCCGAAAAACACTCAGGTCCCGCGTTTTACCGTAAGGGTTTCGCTCGATCCGCGCTGCGAACCGGTACCCCACCCGGTCTGCATCGTCATCCAGTTTGCGCGCGCGACCCGCGTGGAGCTTCGCCTGGGCGAAGACCGTCGCAGCCTGTTGCTCGAACTGCCCGTTGCGTCCGAGGAGGACGAACGTCGCGCAAGCACGGGGGAAAGAACCTGACGCGAAAGCGCTTGGGGAATCCCGCCATGATCCTGCGCGGTTTCCTTTCGCTCGCACTCGCGCTCGTGCTGGCGACGGCGGCGACTCAGGCGCGCGCCCAGCGCCGGGCGGCCCCGGAGCTTCACGTCGTGGTGCTCGCAAGCGTCGCGACCATGGCACAACGCCCGGCCACGGCGCTCCCGGCCGCCTTCCGGCGCAACTCGCTCTACTGGCGGGTCGTAAAGTCGGGCGGCAAGACGACCTATCAACTGTGTCTCGGATTCTTCGACACCCGTACCCGGGCGGAGCGGGCAAGAGGGCAGCTCGCCAGGAGCTTTCGCGGCGCGCGCGTGATCAAGGTGAGCTCGAAGGAACGCGAGGACCTTCAGAAGGCGAAGCGAGCGGCGGAGGCTCCTCCCTCGGCCGCAAGACCGCCGCCGAGTCCGCGGATTGCGGCGGTCCCGGTTCCAAGCGCCGCGCCGCCTCGGCCGGCGCCCCCCTCCGTTCCCCGATCGGCGATGCCGCCGGCACCGGCCGGTGACGCCGAAGCCCTGATGGCCGAAGGCCGCGCCGCGATCACGCGCGAGGACTACGATGCGGCGATAAGCGCCTTCACGCGCCTGCGCGCTCTGGCCGAGAACAGCCTTACCCGGGACGCACATGAATTTCTTGCGTATTCATACGAGCGTCGCGGAAACACCGCGCGCGCCAGGCGCGAATACGAGAACTACCTCAAACGCTACCCGGATGGCGCGGACTCGGTGCGCGTCCGCCAGCGGCTGGCGAACCTGAGCGCCGCGCCGCAGCGGGTGGCGCTGCGAGCGCCGGTACAAAGGCAGCGCGGCTGGCGGTCGTTCACCTCGGGCAGCGTGTCGCAGTTCTATTACCGCGGAAACAGCACGATCGATACGCAACAGACGCAGGTAGTCGCCAATACGCTCGATCGCACCACGCTGTCGCTCACCGATCAGTCGGCGCTCATCAGCACCCTCGACCTGAGTGCCCGCTTCCTCGACGACACACACGACAACCGGGTGGTCTTCCGCGACATGGACACGCGTAACTTCATCAGCGGACAAAGGAGCATCAATCGGCTGAACGCCGCGTACTACGACTACAAGTACAAGCCGGGCGACGTCTCGGCGCGCCTTGGGCGGCAGCCGGGCAACAGCGGCGGCCTGCTCGGGCGCTTCGACGGCGCGCTGTTCGGATACGGACTGATGCCCGGCCTGCGCCTCAATCTGGTGGGCGGCAGCCCGGTCGAGCAGAGCTTCGACATCGATTCGACCCGCCGTTTCTGGGGAGTCAGTTCCGATATCGGACCGCTCGCCGAGCGCTGGACGGGGAGTCTCTACACGCTGCGGCAGACCGTGGACGGAATCGCCGATCGCGAGGCGGCGGGCATCGAGGCGCGCTACTTCACGCCGCAGGGATACTTCGCCTCGATGGTGGACTACGACACGCTCTTTCGCCACGTCAATATTGCCACGATGCAGGGAAACTGGATCGCACCCTGGAAGACCTCCTACAACGTCCTGCTCGATTACCGCATGACGCCGACGCTGCAAACGAGCACCGCGGTCATCGGCGAAACTTCGACTTCGATCCGGACATTGCTCGAAACCTACAGCGAAGACGAGTTGCGCCAGCGCGCGCGCGCGCTCACTGCGCGGTCCGCGTTCGCCTCGGCCGGATTCACGCACCCGGTGACGCGCGAGTGGCAGTTCGGCGCCGATTTTCGCGCGTCGCGTGTCTCCCATACCGACGGCACCAACATCATCCCGGCCATCCCGGGCACCGGCTACGTCTATACCCTCACGGGCCAGGCCATCGGCACGAGCATTTTCGCGACGCGCGATGTAACGGTCGTCGCTTTGAGCCGGGTTTCGGCGCCCACTTACACGGGCTCGGCCGCGCGCCTCAACAGCCGCGTCCCGCTCGGCGCGGATTGGTCGCTGGACGGCTCGGCGTTCTGGTACGGGCAGACCAACGAGGACGGCAGCAGGCTGCAGCGCATCTCCCCCACGCTTCGACTGAGCTACCGCTGGGGAAACAACGTGAGCTTCGAGGCCGAACTCGGCGCGGAGAGCGGCAAGGCAAAAAGTGCGACCAGCGAGGAGACCACCCGGCGCAGTTTCTTCTCCCTGGGCTACCGCTGGGACTTCTAGGGAAGCTCTAGCGCGAGAAAGGAAAGCCGCGGCGGCGGTACTGGATCACCAGCCACCCGCCGAGCATGCCGCCGAGATGCGCGAAGTGCGCCACGCCCGCGGCGGTTCCGGTGACACCGAGAACCAGCTCGAGCGCGCCGAACAGGAGCACGAAGTATCTGGCCTGCATCGGGATCGGCGGAAAGATGAGGACCACCATGCGGCGCGGGAAATACATTCCGAAGGCGAGCAGCAGCCCGTAGACCCCGCCCGAGGCGCCAATGGTCGGAAAGGGCGGGCCGCCGACGATCGCGGTGAAGACCAGTTGGGAGAGCGCCGCCGAGATCACGCTGGCGAGGTAGAAAGCGAGGAAGTAGCGCGAGCCGAACAGCCGCTCGATGTCGCTGCCGAACATGTACAGCGCGAGCATGTTGAAGAAGATGTGCCCGATCCCGCCGTGCAGGAAGCCGTAGCTGACCAGCTGCCAGGGGGCGAATCCGTGGCCCAGCGGCCACAGGGCGAACAAGGCCTCCAGCAGCCCGCCGCCCGCCGACTGCAGCAGGAACAAGGCGATATTGGCGATCAGGAGCGCCTGGGTGACGGGAGGCATTTCAGGGTGGCGAGCCGGTGTGAGACCGCGCCCGATGTTCCGCGGGTCCGTGCGCGCGCGCGGTTCGGCATCTAGAGCGTGTACCTTACCAGTATCCGTGCGAGGCGCGACTTGTCGCTGCTCCAGTTGGCGAATCCCTGGCAGATCTGCTTGGTGGAGTCGGCGTCCGGCCGTTCGACGAACTTGTCGGCGAACCGGGCCTGGCCGGCGTCCTGGCCGGCCGGCACCCGCGCTTCGGCCCAGGTCTGCTGCGAATCCTCGGAACGCGTGTACAACAGCACCTCCTTCACTTTCGCCGATTCCGGGACCCTCGCGCAGACGGCCACGCGGACGGCGTTCTTCTCGGTGCATTCCTCCCTCGCCCCGGGGGCTCCCTCGGGCTTGCACGGGCCGACGATGACGCTCGCGCTGGCGCCTTCCTCGCCCTGGCGCAGGGCCTCGGCGCGGCGGGTGCCGCTCTCGATCTGCTCGCGCTCGCTCATGCGGGCGTGTTCCAGGCGCGCCGCGCTCGCGCTGATCTCCGTGAGCCTGGACTGGAGCTCGGCGCGCAGCGAGTCACGGTCGCCGATTCTCAGGGAAACGAAATACTGCGACAGCGCGAACCCGCCGACCCCGGCGGCGATCACCAGGGCAAAGACGAAAAGAACCGGCCCGCGCCGCGTCTTCTTCGTGATCGGCTGTCCGCGCTCGCGCTCCTTCATCTCCTTGCGCCAGGACATGCGCAACTGGACCAGCGCGGTGAGAACGGTGCCGCTCGCGACGATCAGCGCCGCGACGATCGGATCGGAGAGGTTCATGGCAGCGATGATACGAGATCGGGTCCCCGAAGAAAACGCCCAGCCGGCGGCAGCCGTGATCCGGTGCGCGCGGCGAGTGCGCGAAATCGGTGATTCGCGGGGAATCGACCGCGACCGTGGAACAGGGATTACACTTACGGGCGATACAAACCGAGTGACGGGCGGGGGAGCGCAGGCATGAACAAGCGAAAGAGGGCGAACGGAGTCATCCGGCCGATCAAGACCAGGCGCGACTACGAGGGCGCCTCGTCCGTGGTCAAGCGACTGTCCGGGCAGGCCGGCCGCGATTCCAAAGCCGAGCAGCGTCTGCAGGCGCTGCTGAAGGAGCTGGACAGGTTCGACGAGGAGGTGGACGATCTGGGTGCGGACAACGCCGGGGACTACGAGTACGCCGGGCCTCGCAGGCGGTGGTCCGACGATGGTTCGAACGACGCTTGACGGGATCTCCCGCGGAGCGGCAGGCCGGCTTCTCCCAGGCCCTGGAGCGGCCGCCGGATCTCCCTGATTCGGTCCCGGTGCCGCGTTCGCCGCGCACTCCCCGGCCGACATCAAATGCTGTCTCGTGATTCAATCGTGTCGCTGCTGCGCCGCGTTCGGGAGAGCGTCGAGCGGGGACGGCAGCGCTGGGGGCTTCCTGCCGTCGGGCTTTTGTCTTTTCTTGCGCTTGGAGCGGGCGGAAGCGCGATCCTTTCCCTTCAGACGAGCGCCCTCGATGCGCACCGGAAGATCGAGATGATTTCCCTGGGATCCGTGATCCAGGCGCGGTTGGCCCGCGAGCTGAACGGGGTGATCTTCCTGAGCGGAGGACTGCGCAGCTACCTCGTTGGAAAAAACGGACGACTGGACCGCGCCGAAGTCGAAGGCATCCTCAAGGCGCTCCACGACGAGGCGCGCTACATACGCACCTTCGCCGTCGCGGTCGGAACGCGTATCGTCTACGTCTACCCGATCGGGGGGAACGAGAAAGTCATCGGTCTCAACTATCGCGACCTACCCGCACAGTGGCCGGGGGTCAGGCGCGTTATCCAGGGGGGCACGCCGGTCCTGCTTGGCCCGCTGGACCTCGTTCAGGGCGGACGCGGGCTCATCTACCGCATGCCTGTCCGGGTGGGGGGAAAGTACTGGGGGCTGGTGTCCGTCGTCATCGATTCCGATCTGCTGCTGAGGGAGGCGCTCAAAGGCGTCGCGTCGGAGGACATCGAGATTGCGGTGCGCGGAAAGGACGGTCGGGGAAGCAAAGGCAACGTGTTCTGGGGCTCGGAGGAAGTCTTCGAGGACGACGCCGAGCAGGTCGGGGTCGACGTGCCCGGGGGTAAGTGGATCGTCGCGATGAGGTACAACGCCCCGGGCGGCGCGGAAAGCAGGATCGGGCTGCTTCTCGGCGCAATTTGGCTGCTCGCCGCGCTGCTCGGCTGGGGCATGTACGCCTTCCTCGTGCAGCGCGCGCGGCTCGCGCACCTCGCCCTGTTCGACGCGCTGACGGGACTGCCCAACCGGACGCTGATCGAGGACCGCATGGGCCGTGCGATTTCCAACCAGCGCCGCGAAAGCTCGACCGTGTCCGCGCTCCTTTTTGCCGATCTCGACGGATTCAAGAGCATCAACGACCGATTCGGGCACCGCGCGGGAGATGCGGTCCTGCGAGGCGTCGCCGCGCGGACGACGCGCGCGGTTCGCGACGTGGACAGCGTCGGCCGCTGGGGCGGGGACGAGCTGATCGTGGTTCTGGAGAACGCCGACCGGAAGAAGATTCCCGAGTTGATCGAGCGCGTGCGCGACGCGATCGAGGCGCCGATCGACTATGCCGGACGCCAGCTCGCCGTCGGCGCCTCGATCGGCACGGTGATCGTCCCGGACGACGGCGAGTCGGCGATCGATCTCATCCGCCTGGCCGACCGCCGGATGTACGAGGACAAGCAGAAACGACAGCGCTCGGGCGGGCGCAAACCGTCGGCGGCTTAGGATCCCCAGGTCAGCCGAACTCGTTGCTCCAGGTCGCGGTCGACCAGCTCGTCGCGTCCGCGGAGCGTGATCGAGTACTGGCCCTGGCCGATGACCTCCGCGCAGCGCAGCAGGGTCAACCTGCGCGCGACGCTTTGCGGAACGCCCCGCAGGGGCACGTTCTCCGTCCTCGCGATGCGCATCTTGCAAAGCCAGTTGATATCCTCGGTCGTCAGCCTGCGGTCCACGCCTGCCTCCTTCATTGCCAAAATCAGCGGCCAGGGCCGGAATCGAGCATTCCTTGTGCCATGTGTGAAAAATAGCGTGGAATCAGCAACGTAGCGCATCAAACCCGAATCCGGGAACACGAAATCCGTCGCCGCGCCACGACGCAGCGCCGCAGCTCCGATGCTACGGTATTGATCCGGTGGAATTTTTCTCTGTCGCGGCGCGGCGACATTGACCCCGGGGGCCTCATTCGCGACCCGAGCGGCCTCGATTCGGCGGGTGCTGGGTCGCTGAAGTTCATCCCCTGGCGAGGCTCGCGAGCGCCGCCAGCGCCGCGATCAGGCCCGCGGCCTTTCGCGCCGTGAATCGTTCCCGCAGAAAGAAGAACCCGAGGAGCGCGGTCACGACGAAGCCCATCTGCGCGATCGGCACGACGACGCTCGCCTCGCCGGTCTCCAGCCCCTTCGCGAGGAACGTAAATGCGACCACGAGCAGCGCCGCGGCGAACGGGGCATGGCGCCACGCCGCCCGCGCGGGTCGGATGCCGCGGTCGACGCAAGCCGCGAAGGCGGTGGAGAGGGTCACGGCGACGGCGCCCTGGGCCACCACCAGCGCGATCGGCGCCGCGCCGTCGCGCAGGCCGAGCTTGTAGGTGAAACTCGCGATCCCGACCGCCACGGTCGCGACGAGCACGCGCGCCAGGGACGCGCGGTTCTCGCGCGAGCGGTAGTTGCCCGCCGGCTCCTTGAGCAGCAACCAGACCGCGACGAGGACCAGCGCGAGGCCCGCGAGCTTCGAGGCGGTGAGCGGCTCGTGCAGGATCAAGACCGCGAGCGCGACGGTCACCGCGAAGCTCAGCCTGAAAATCGTCGCGTTGGTGCTCACCGAGCCGTGCTTCAGGCTCCAGGCGAAGTTGTAGTACCCGACGACGACCAGCACCCCGGCGACCGCGCCCCAGAGCGCGGCGACGCTGAATGCGAGCGTGCCCGAGATGAGACCGTACGCGAGCGCGGCCGAGCTGAAGAACCAGGTCTGCACCATCAGGAACTGATGCGGCGGCGCGCCGGCCGTTGCGCCGCGCTTGTAGACGAAGTCGGCCGCTCCGTAGAGCAGCATTGCGCCGAGCGCGAATTCGATTCCCTTGCCCAAGTTCAATCCGGCCCGTCGTTGAAATATCGCAACACTATCATCGTGCCCGCGCGGGCGTCGTCCGCCGGCGACAATTCGCGATTCCCGGGACGGCCGCATCTTCAGGGTTGCGTCAGCTTGCGTCGGTAAGATAAGCGCTTCGTTCGCTTCCACACATTCCGTCATGAACAATCCCGCCGCGTCGACGCTTCCCCTGCCCGCAAGCAGCACATTCGCCGGACCGGTTTCGGATTACTGGGATCGCATCCTCGTCGTCGCCATTTTCGCGGGCATGTTGGGGCTCGCCTACGCCGCGCTCGCCACGCCGCTGCTCCAGCCGATCATCGATCTCGCGCGCAAGCACCACTGGAGCGGTTTCTGGATCCGCCCGACGGTCATCTGGGTTGCGATGGCCCTTCTTCTGATGCTGGTGCGGACGGTGCTGTGGCTGCGCTATCGGCCCTTACCCGCAGCCTCTTTCGAAGAGGCGCCGCACCTCACCGTGGTGATACCGGCGTACAACGAAGGCGAAATGGTCGAAAGCTCGATCGTCTCGGTCGCCGCGGCGAATTACCCCAGGGACCGTTTGCAGATCATCGCGATCGACGACGGCAGCAAGGACGACACCTGGCGCTACATCGAGCGTGCGGCGCGGCGTTATCCCGGGCTGGTCACGCCGCTGCGGCTCGCGCAAAACCAGGGCAAGCGCGCCGCGCTCGCCGAGGGCTTCCGGCGGGCGACGGGAGAGATCATCGTCACCGTGGACTCCGACAGCGTCATCGATCGCGATACGCTGCTCGCGATGGCCGGCCCGTTTCGCGAAGCGCGGGTCGGCGCGGTCGCGGGGAAGGTCGCCGTCCACAACCGGCGCGCCGGGCTCATTCCACGCATGCTGCACGTGCGGTTCATTCTGTCGTTCGATTTCCTGCGCGGCGCGCAGTCGGTCTATGGGACGGTCCACTGCTGCCCGGGGGCGCTCGCCGCCTACCGCGCCTCGGTCGTGCGCGAGGTGCTTGTGGCTTGGGAACACCAGTCTTTTCTCGGGGTGCGCTGCACTTACGGCGAAGATCGCGCACTCACCAACATGATCCTGGGAGCGGGCTACGACGCCGCCTACCAGCGCACCGCACTGGTGCGCACGATGGCGCCGACGACCTACGGCAAGCTGTGCAAGATGCTTCTGCGCTGGGATCGCAGCTACATCCGCGAGGAGTTCCGCTTCGCCAAGCTGATCTGGAGGCGCCCCTTCGTCTCCCGCCTGATGTCGATCTACGAGAGCACGGTCACCAACCTGCGTTTCCCCGTGGCGTATTCCGCCATGACCCTGTGGGCGGTGAACGCGTTCAACGATCCCGGCTCGGTGCTGCGGATGCTGCTCGCGATCATGGTCGGCGCGACGCTCTATGCGATGTACTACCTCAGAAGCGAGCGTTCCTGGGATTTCGTTTTTGGAATCCTCTACGCCTATTTCTCGTTTTTCGCGCTGTCCTGGATCTTTCCGTACGCGGCGCTGACGCTGCGCGCGCGCGGCTGGCTGACGCGCTAGCCGAAGCGCCGACGCCCCGCTCCATCAAGCGGAACTTCGTCCGCCAACTTGCCAAGAACGATATAGACAAATATAGTCGGTCGGCGAGTGCGACGATCCTCGATGCTCGTGGCGTGCGCGGAATTCCGTGCGCGCTCCACCCTCTGGGGACATACCGTGTCGATTGCATGGAATGCCTTCACCCCCGTGTCCGCTCTGATCGGCGGCGCGATCATCGGCGTCGCCGCCGGTCTTTTTCTTCTGCTGAACGGCCGCATCGCCGGTGTCAGCGGCATTCTCGGCAGCCTGCTGCGTCCGCAAT
>JBATEB010000265.1:0-2671 GCA_049663805.1 Burkholderiales bacterium
TCCGGACGCTGCTCGAAGGCGGCGCGCGCGTGATCGACACCGCGCCCTCGTACGGCACGGCGGAGTCCGTGCTCGGCGACCTGCTCGCCGATCTGAAGGCGCGCGACCGCGCGTTCGTCGCGACCAAGGTGCGCGTCTCCGACCGCGAGCGCGCTCGTGCCGAAATGCAGCAATCGCAGCGCCGGCTGCGCACCGAAAAATTCGACCTGATGCAGATCCACAACGTCGGTTTCGCCGATCGCCACGAAGTGGCGACGCAGCTCTCGCTGCTGCGCGAATGGAAAGACCGGGGCGTGTTCCGCTATATCGGCGTGACCCACTCCCAGGACCAGGAGCGGGCCAACGAGCGCCTGATGGAGCTGATGAAGAGCGAAAAGCTCGACTTCGTGCAGGTCAACTACTCGATGGCCGAGCGCAGCGTCGAGCGGCGCTTGCTCCCGGTCGCCGCCGAAACCGGCACGGCGGTGCTGGTGAACCTGCCCTTCGCGCGCGGTCGGTTGTTCCGAGCCGTGCGCGGCAAGCCGTTGCCCGGGTGGGCCGCGGAATTCGACGCGCGAACCTGGGGCCAGTTCTTCCTCAAGTACCTCCTCGCGAGCGATGCGGTGAACTGCGTCATTCCCGGCACCGACAAGCCCGGGTACATGGTGGACAACCTCAACGCCGGGCGCGGCCGTCTGCCCGATGCGGCGATGCGCAGGAAGATGGCCGGATTCATCGAGTCGCCGGGCTGAGCCTGCGGGGAAGATCCGCTTGCCCCACCGGGGTCCGCTTGATCTGCATCAAGGGTGCGCGCGCGAGCGGGCGCAGCATTCGAAGTAGGAAATGACGGAGGATTCCGGAATGACCGCCCATTCGAAACCCGGCGCGGGCGCCGCCCGCCTGCCTGCAGGGCTCGACCTGCTGCGCGACCCGTTGCTGAACAAGGGGACCGCGTTCAGCGACGCCGAGCGCGACGCGCTCGGCCTGCGCGGCTTGCTGCCCCCCGCCGTGATCACCCCCGAGCAGCAGGTGGCGCGGGTGCTCGACAACCTGCGCCGGCTGCCGACCGATCTCGACAAGTTCATCAGCCTCAACGCGCTGCACGACCGCAACGAAACCCTGTTCTTCCGGGTGGTGATGGACCACCCGGACGAGATGATGCCGCTCATTTACACGCCCACCGTGGGGCTCGCCTGCCAGCGCTTCGCGCACATCTTTCAGCGTCCGCGCGGCATCTGGGTGTCGACCGCCGACCGCGGCCGCGTGGCCGCGGTGCTGCGCAACTGGCCGACGCGCGAGGTCAGGATCATGGTCGTCACCGACGGCGAGCGCATCCTCGGGCTCGGCGACCTGGGCGCCAACGGCATGGGCATCCCGGTGGGCAAGCTCTCGCTGTACACCGCCTGCGCGGGAATCCATCCCGCCACCACGCTTCCGGTGATGCTCGACGTGGGGACCAACAATGCGGCCTTGCTGCAGGACCCCCTCTACATCGGACTCAAGCAGCCGCGGGTGCGCGGCGCCGAATACGACGCGCTGGTCGAGGAGTTCATGTCCGCGGCGCAGGAAGTGTTTCCGGGCGTGGTCATCCAGTTCGAGGACTTCGCCAACCTGAACGCGTTCCGGCTGCTGCACGCCTGGCGCGACCGGGTATGCTGCTTCAACGACGATATGCAGGGCACCGCGAGCGTCGTCCTGGCGGGGCTTTACTCCGCGTTGCGCGTTACCGGCAGCAAGCTCGCCGGGCAGCGGCTGCTGTTTTTCGGCGCGGGCGAGGCCGCCACCGGGATCTGCGAGCTGGTGGTCGCGGCGATGACCGGCGAGGGCCTGCCGCAAGCGGAGGCGCGCAAGCGTTGCTGGCTGGTCGACTCCCGGGGGCTGGTGGTGAAATCGCGCACCGACCTCGGCGAGCACAAGCGGCCCTACGCGCACGAGCACGCGCAGGTGCCGGACTTCCTGTCCGCGGTGAAGGCGCTCAGGCCCACGGCGATCGTCGGCGTCGCCGCGGTCGGCAAGTCCTTCACGCGCGAGGTGCTGGAGGAGGTCGCGCGCGTCAACCGGCGACCGATCGTGTTCGCGCTGTCCAACCCGACCTCGCAGGCCGAGTGCACCGCGCAGGAGGCCTATTTGTGGACCGGCGGGCGCGCGCTGTTCGCCTGCGGCAGCCCGTTCGGACCGGTCACGATCGAGGGCAGGACCCACGTGCCGCGCCAGGGCAACAATTCGTACATCTTCCCGGGCGTCGGCCTCGGGTTGATCGCCTGCGGCGCACGCCGCGCCACCGACGAGATGTTCCTTGCCGCGGCACACGCGCTCGCCGAGCGGGTCACCGAGCAGGATCTGGAGCAGGGCAGCCTGTACCCGCCGCTGGCGCGGGTGCGCGAGGTCTCGGCCCGCATCGCGGCGGCGGTGGCCGAAGTGGCGTTCGCCCGCGGCCTTGCGAGCGTGCCGCGGCCCGAAGATCCGCTCGCGTTCGTCAGGTCGAAGATGTACGAGGCGACCTACCGCAGTTACCTCTAGGCGTTGCACACCGCGGCTCCTGCAGGCCGGTCCCGGTGTCGCAGGCACCGGTGAAACCGCCCTTGCCGTAGGCCGGCGCGAAGATCCCCGGCGACGATCGGCGGCGACCGCGAACCCGACCGCGCTCGCGGCCGGGTCGCCTGCCGCGGCCGGGCCGCGGCCCCCTCCGATG
>JBATEB010000266.1:0-5021 GCA_049663805.1 Burkholderiales bacterium
GGACCGCCCCGAGCACCATGTGAACGAGCGGGTGACCATCAATGATCAGCACGTTCATAGATACACCCCCCAGCGCCGGGCCCGATCCGAAAAAGTATCACGCGAGTCGTCCGATCGTGCCTCAGCGAGCCCAACCAAGTCGCTCGACCCTAGCGGAATCCGCTCAGCGGCGCCCCGCTCTGCGCAGACAGTGTGATGCGAGCGCTACTCCGCCGCCCCCTTCGCCTTCAGCAGCTGCCACACCTTTTCGGGGGTGATCGGGATGTCGATGTGGGTCACGCCAAGGTGCCGCAGCGCGTCCACCACCGCGTTGGCGATCGCCGGCGGCGCGCCGACGGTCGCCGATTCGCCCACGCCTTTCGCGCCGAACGGGTGGTGCGGCGAGGGCGTGGTCGTGTGCCCGGTCTCCCAGCTGGGCGATTCCAGCGAGGTCGGCACGTAGTAGTCGAGGAAGCTGCCGCCGGAGATGTTGCCCTCCGCGTCGTAGCTGATCTCCTCGTACAGCGCCGGGGCGAGCCCCTGGTTGAGCCCGCCGTGGATCTGTCCCTGGACGATCATCGGGTTGATGATGTTGCCGCAATCGTCGATGGCGACGAAGCGGCGCACCTTGATGTCGCCCGTGCCGCGGTCGATGTCGACCACGCAGATGTAGCTGCCGAAAGGGAAAGTGAGATTCGGCGGATCGTAGTAATGCGTCGCTTCCAGCCCCGCCTCCATGCCCTGCGGGTGGTTGGTGTAGGCCGCAAAGGCGCACTCCTGGATGGTCTTCGACTTCTGCGGCGCGCCCTTGACGGAGAACTTGCCCGGTTCCCACTCGAGGTCGTTCTCGCTCACCTCCAGCAGGTGCGCGGCGATCTTCTTCGCCTTGTCGCGGATCTTGCGCGCGGCGAGCGCGCAGGCCGCGCCCGAGGTCGGCGTCGAGCGGCTGGCGTAGGTCCCCAGGCCGTAGGGCGCGGTGTCGGTGTCGCCTTCCTCCACCTGCACGTGCGCGGCCGGAATTCCCAGTTCCTCGGCGACGATCTGCGCGTAGGTCGTCTCGTGGCCCTGGCCCTGGCTCTTGGTGCCGAAGCGCGCCATCGCCTTGCCCGTGGGGTGGACGCGGATCTCGGCCGAGTCGAACATCTTGATGCCGAGGATGTCGAAGTCCTTCGAGGGGCCGGCGCCGACGATCTCGGTGAAGCTGCAGATGCCGATGCCCATCAGCTCGCCCTTCTTGCGCTTCTCCGCCTGTTCCTTTCGCAGCGCGTCGTAGCCGATGGTGTCCATCGCCTTCTTCAGGGCTCCGGCGTAGTTGCCGCTGTCGTACTCCCAGCCGAGCACCGACTTGTAGGGGAACTGCTCGGGCCTGATGAAATTCTTCATGCGCAGCTCGGCCGGGTCCATGCCGAGCTTCTGCGCGAGCGCGTCGGTCGCGCGCTCGATCGCGTGCGCCGCCTCGGTGACGCGGAAGGAGCACCGGTAGGCGACGCCCCCAGGCGGCTTGTGCGTGTAGGCCGCGTCGACTTCGCAGAAGGCATGCTTCAGGTCGTACGAGCCGGTACAGATCGAGAACAGGCCCGCCGGAAATTTCGACGGGTTCGCCGAGGCGTTGGTGTAGCCGTGGTCGGCGACCGTCTTGATCTTGAGCGAGGTCATGGTGCCGTCCTTCTTCGCGCCGAGCTCCACCTTCATGTGGTAGTCGCGCGCGAAGGAGTCGGCCTGCAGGTTCTCCATGCGGTCCTCGATCCACTTCACCGGCTTGCCGATCACGACCGAGGCGGCGATCGCGATCACGTAGCCGGGATAGACGGGCACCTTGCCGCCGAAGCCGCCGCCGATGTCGGGCGAGACGATGCGGATCTTCTCCTCCGACAGGCCGACATGCCCGGCGACCAGCGCGAGCACCGTGCGCACCGCGTGCGGCGCCTGCGTCGTCATGTATACGGTGAGCTTGCCCTGGGCGGTATCGAAATCGGCGATGCATCCGCAGGTTTCCATCGAGGCGACGTGGATGCGCGGAAGGTAGACGTTCTCGCTCACGACGACGTCGGAGGCGGCGAGCGCCCTGTCGGTGTCCGCCTTGTCGCCCGCCTCCCAATGGAAGGCGAGGTTGTCCTTCTTGTCCTTCTTGTCCTTGCGCAGGATCGGCGCCCCGGGCGCGAGCGACTTGAACGGATCGACCATCACCGGCAGCGGCTCGTATTCGACCTCGACCGCCTCGACGCCGTCGGCGGCGATGTAGCGCTCGGTCGCGATCACCGCGCACACTTCCTGCGCCTGGTACATGACCTCGTCGATCGGCAGCACCATCTGCGTGTCCGAGGAGAGGGTCGGCATCCAGTGCAGGTTGTACTTGGCGAGCGTCGGGCCGTCGATCACCGCCAGCACGCCGGGGATCTTGAGCGCTTTCGAGGTGTCGATCTTCTTGATCTTCGCGTGCGCGTAGGGGCTCCTCACGATGTCCATGTAGAGCATTCCGGGGAGCACGTGATCGTCGATGTACCGGCCCTGGCCGCGGATGAAGCGCGGGTCCTCCTTGCGCTTCATGGAATGGCCCATGCCGCAGATCTTCGCGTCGGTTCTGAGTTCGCTCATTGCGGGTCTCCTAATGCTGCGTTCGGCGTTTCGACTAGCGCATTTTCTCGGCCGCGTACTGCACCGCCTTGACGATATTCACGTAGCCGGTGCAGCGGCACAGGTTCCCCGAGATGGCCTGGCGGATCTCCAGCTCGCTCGGGTTCTTGTTGCGCTCGAGCAGCGCGCTGGTGGTCATCAGCATGCCCGGGGTGCAGAAGCCGCACTGCAGGCCGTGCTTCTCGGTGAACCCCTCCTGCACCGCGTGGAGCTTGCCGCCCTGCTCCAGGCCCTCGACGGTGGTGATCTTCGAACCATCGGCCTGAACGGCGAGCACCGTGCACGACTTGACCGGCTCGCCGTCGAGAATCACCGTGCACGCGCCGCAGTGCGAGGTGTCGCAGCCGATATGCGTGCCGGTCATCCGGAAGTCTTCGCGGATGAGGTGAACGAGGAGCAGGCGCGATTCGACTTCCGCTTCGCGCACCGCGCCGTTGATGGTGACGCTGATCTTGTGCCTGGCCATGACTATTTCCCTCCCGCGCGCTCGAGCGCCTTCTTCAGCGCGCGTCCGGTCAGGACGCGGGCCATTTCCTTCTTGTACTCCACCGTCCCCCGCCCGTCGGCGCTGGGGGCGCTCTTCGCCGCGGCCATCTTCGCCGCCTCGGCGATCGTTTTCTCGTCGAGCGTCTTGCCGACCAGAAATTTTGCGATGTCCGCCGCATCGATCGGCGTCGGTCCGGCGTTGGTGAGCCCGATGCCGGCGCTCTCGACCGTGCCCTTCGCCGACAGGGTGAGCTGCACCGCCACGGCCGCCACCGCGAAGTCCCCGGTCTTGCGCTTCAACTTGGCGTAGGCGCCGCCGCTTCGGGCGGGCGGCACCGGAATGCGAATCTCGGTGAGAATCTCGTTCGCGGCGAGGGCGGTGGAGTACAGCCCCTTGTAGAACGCCTTCACCGGCAGGGTCCGCTCGCCCTTCGGTCCGCGTGCCACCAAGGTGGCGCCCAGCGCCAGCATGACCGCGGGCTGGTCGTTGCCGGGATCGCCGTTGGCGATGTTGCCTCCCAGGGTGCCCCGGTTGCGCACCAGAGGATCGGCGATCAGGGGAACGGCGTCGCCGAGAATCGGGAGCTTGGTCCGGATGAGCTCGGAGCGCTCCAGGGCGGACTGCCGCGTATTGGCGCCGATCCTGAGGACCCCCTTTTCTTCCTTGATGTACTCGAGCCCGGGAATGCGGTTGATGTCGATCAGATGCCCGAATTCGCCGAGGCGCAGCTTGAGCATCGGCAGCAGGCTCATGCCCCCGGACAGCACCTTGGCCTGGTCGCCGTGGGCCGCGAGCAGCTTCACGGCCTCATCGAGCGTGCCGGGACGGTGATAATCGAATGCCGCAGGAATCATCGGAGTCTCCTCATTTTTTCGCGCCTGGCGCGTCTCGCGTGCCCTACAGACCGTGCTGAACGGCGCCACCGGACCGCGGCGCACCGCTTCTCCCGGGCGAACATCCTGCGGCGGGAGATTATTTCTTGGGGGCTGAAATAACGCGCGGGGATGACCGACCTCCCCTCGACCTCTCCCCTGGATCGCTCGCGGGCCGCCGATGCCATCCCGTCGCGGCCGCTCGATACCGAAGGCGACGATACCTCACGCGACGAATCGGAGCAAGCCCTCGAGCGACTTCAAGTTGTGCGCCGAACCAAAATGATCGACGAAGGGGAGCGCCGCCCGCATTCCCGCCGCTTCGGGTTTGTATCGCGAGTCGCCGAGCAACGGGTTGAGCCACACGATGGAGCGCGCGCGTTCGCTCAGGGCACGCATCGCGCCGGCGAGCACGGCCGTATCGCCGTGGTCGAGCCCGTCGCTCAGCACGACGACTGTTGTATTCCGGTCAATCAGGGTTTCCTTATGCCGAGCGACGAACGCCGCCAGGCACTCGCCGATGCGCGTGCCGCCGGACCAGTCGGCAACGCCTGCCGCGAGACGCTCCAGGCTCCGGGGAATTCCGGTCGGCGCGATCATGCGGGTAACGCGAACCAGCGTGGTGTTGAACGCGAATATCTCGACGCGCTTCATGCTGCGGCGCAGCGCAAAGGCGAACGCCAGCAGGACGCGAGCGTACACGTCCATGGAGCCGCTGGTGTCGTAGAGGACCACCACACGCGGTATCTCGACGGGGCGCGCGCGCCGCGCGAGTTTCAGGAATTCGCCTTCGCTCGCGAGCGCGCGCCGGAAGCTGCGGCGAAGATCGGTGATTCCGCCGGACGCGCTCGGGACCCGGCGCCGGCTCCTGCGCGTGGCGAACTTCAGGGCGAGCCGCGCCAGCAGCCTTTCCATCGCCGCCATTTCGGACTGCGAGAACTGCTCGAACGGCTTGCGGCGCAGCGCCGCGTCGGGGCTGTAGCTCGGCGTGTCTCCCTGGGGCAGCTCGCGCTCCTCGGGCAGGGCGAGGCGCACCCGCTCGCCGTCCC
>JBATEB010000267.1:0-3454 GCA_049663805.1 Burkholderiales bacterium
TTCGCCTCGATCTGTCGTATCCGCTCGCGCGTCACGTCGAACTGCTTGCCGACCTCCTCCAGCGTGTGATCGGTATTCATCTCCACGCCAAAGCGCATGCGCAGCACCTTCGCTTCGCGCGGCGTCAGCGAGTCCAGCACGTCTTTAGTCACTTCGCGAAGACTCGCGTACATCGCGGCGTCGTTCGGCGCGAGCGTCGTCTGGTCCTCGATGAAATCTCCGAGATGCGAGTCATCGTCGTCGCCGATCGGCGTCTCCATCGAGATCGGCTCTTTGGAGATCTTCAGAATCTTGCGGATCTTGTCCTCGGGCATTTCCATCTTCTGCGCAAGGGTCGCGGGATCGGGCTCCTGGCCCGTCTCCTGCAGGATCTGGCGCGAGATCCGATTCATCTTGTTGATGGTCTCGATCATGTGGACCGGGATTCGGATCGTTCGCGCCTGATCGGCGATCGAACGGGTGATCGCCTGCCGGATCCACCACGTCGCGTAGGTCGAGAACTTGTAGCCGCGACGGTATTCGAACTTGTCCACCGCCTTCATCAGGCCGATGTTGCCTTCCTGGATCAGGTCGAGGAATTGCAGGCCGCGGTTCGTATACTTCTTCGCGATCGAGATGACCAGACGCAGGTTGGCTTCGGTCATCTCGCGCTTTGCGCGCCGGGCCTTCGCCTCGCCGGTGGACATCTGCTTGTTGATCTCCTTGAGGTCTTTCAGCGGGATGCCGATCCTCTTCTGGATCGCCAGCAGCTTTTGCTGCTGTTCGAGGATATTCGGCTCGAAGCGGGAGAGCAGGCTGCTCCAGGGCCTCGCGGCCGCGATCTCGTTCTTCACCCAGCGCATGTTCGTCTCGCTGCCGGGAAACTCCTTGATGAAGTGGGGCCGCAGCATGCCGCTCTTGTTCACGCACAGGTTCATGATCTCGCGTTCGTGCCCGCGCACTTCGTCGACCATGCCGCGCAGGCTGTCGCTCAGTTTTTCGATGATGCGCGCCGTAAAGCGGATATTCGTGAGCTCCCCGCCGATCTGGTCGCGCACTCTGACGTATTCCTTGCTGCGATGGCCGTTTTCGACGAGAGCCCGCCTCATCTTTTCGTAGAGGCGGTGGATCTTGGCGAAACGCGCAAGCGCGTCTTCCTTGAGCCGGAGAAGGCTCGCCGAGATCGCCGCGCTGTCGTCCTCGCCCTCTCCTTCTTCCTTGTCCTCGGGTTCGACGTCGTCGGCGAGCTCCTGGATCGGTTCGTCCTTGGCGCTGGGGTCGATCAGTCCGTCGACCAGCTCGTCGACGCGCATCTCTTCACGCGTGACTTTTGCGGCGAGTTCGAGAATCTCGGCGATGGTCGTCGGGCAAGCCGAAATCGCCTGGATCATGTGCTTGAGGCCGTCCTCGATCCTCTTGGCGATCTCGATTTCGCCTTCGCGGGTCAGAAGCTCGACCGATCCCATCTCACGCATGTACATGCGCACCGGGTCGGTGGTGCGACCGAACTCGGGATCTACCGTGGAGAGCGCCGCTTCCGCCTCTTCTTCCGCGTCTTCGTCCGGCACTCCGGCCGGGGCGGTCTCGGAAATGAGCAGCGTGTCGGCATCCGGGGCCTCGTCGTAGACCTGGATGCCCATGTCGTTGAAGGTCGAAATGATGGATTCGATCTGCTCCGCATCGACCATGTCGTCGGGCAGGTGGTCGTTGACTTCGGCGTAAGTCAGGAAACCGCGCTCTTTCCCCAGCTTGATGAGGTTTTTCAGGCGGGTACGGCGGGCCTCGGCATCCTCCGGGCGGCTTTCCGCGCGCAGCAGCAACGCCCGCTCGGCGTCGCCGTTGCGCCTCGACCGGCCGGCCCTGCGAAGCTTGAGCAGCTCCTGCGCCTGCTGCTTGAGCTGGGCCTTGAGCTCCTTTTCCTTTTGCCTGGCAAGCAGCGCCGCCTCCCTGGCCTTCGCCTTCTCCAGCGCCGCCAGTTCCCGGGCCTTCGCCTTCTCGCGGGCGGCCAGTTCCCTGGCCTTCGCTTTCTCGCGCGCGATGCGATCGCGCTCGCGCTGCTTCTCCCGCGCCGCTTTGAGCCGCGCCTTTTCCTTCGCTGCCCGCTCCCGCGCCTTCTGCAGCTCGAGCGCCTTGCGCACGCGCTGCTTGTACTTCGCCGCCTCCAGCCGCGCGCGCTCTTTTTCCTTCTCCGCCTTGGCGCGGGCCGCCTGTTTCGCCTTGGCGGCCCTTTCCTTTTCCCGAGCCGTCTTCGCACGGGCCGCGTCCCTCAATTTCATCCGACGAGCCTTTTCCCTCTCCCTGGTCGCTCTGGCGCGCGCGGCCTCCAGGGCTTTGCGCGCCTTTTCGCGCTCCCGGTCTTTTTGCGCGCGCAACTTCGCCGCCAGCTTCGCCTTGTGCAGCCGCATCGCCAGCAACGAGCGTTTCTTCCTTGCGAGCGCGAGCTTCGCTTTGGCCCTGGACTCGGCTTGGACGCGCCCTTTCGACTTAACTTTCTGTTTCGCCATGATTTTCCTGTCGCTCACGGGATCGGACGGAAACCTGCAATTCTAGCATCAGTTGACGCGCTCGCCGGTGCCGGCTTGCGTTCCCGGAGGAAACCCAGCATTTCCGCCTCCTCTTCCGGAGCGCGGTCCTTCTTCACCCGGAGCACCTCGAAACGCTGGCGCCCCTGCTTCTCCCGCAACAGCCTGAGCGCCTCGCGAAAATCGACTTCCATGTCCTCGGTTTCCAGCTTGGTGTCGAGCAAGGCTGCCTGGTTCGCCTCGATGAGATGGCGGAATTCGGTCGCGCGGAAACGCTCGACGATCATGTTCCCTTCCGTATCGGGGTTCTCGCGACAGAATTCGGCCACCGCGATGAGCGCGTTCGCCTCGGGCGAGCTTTGATCCAGCAACCCGGTCGAAAGTTCCCTCGCGAGAGGCGGCTTGGAGAGCAGGCATTGCAGAAGGATACGCACCATCTTCAGCTCGGGCGCCTGCGCGCCGCGCTCCAGGCGCTGCGTACGCCCGGGTCTGACGCCAGCGTCCCGCGGCAGGCGAACCTCCGCCAGGCGCGTCGTTTCCTCCTGGGTCATGGCGGTCGCCTCCGCAACGGCCTTGAGAAGCTGCAGTTGCAGCGCCGGTGCCGATACCTTCTGCAGCAGGGGCTTGGCCTCGTGCAGCAGACGCGAGCGTCCCTCCGCCGTACCCAGGTCGACCCCGCCCTTCAGCTCATCGACGAGGAACTCCGACAGCGGCCTGGATTCGCCGATTTCGCGCCCGAACGCTTCGGCGCCCCTCTCCCTGACGAAGCTGTCCGGGTCGTGCTCGGCGGGGAGAAAAAGAAAACGCACCGTCTTGCCGTCGGCGAGATGCGCGAGGCTCACTTCGAGCGCCTGCCATGCAGCCTTGCGGCCCGCCGCGTCCCCGTCGAAGCAGAATACGACCTCGTCGGTCTGGCGCAGGAGCTTCTGCACGTGTGCCGCGGAGGTCGCCGT
>JBATEB010000268.1:0-4946 GCA_049663805.1 Burkholderiales bacterium
GGGTCGATCCCGAGCTTCGCCGCCGCCAGATCGACCATGTGCTCGGCGACCGCGATCGCGATCGGATGGCCCACCGCGCGGTACTGGCACATCATCGCCTTGTTCTGGAAAACGACCGTGCCCCTGGCGCGGTACTCCTTGTGCTTGTAGGGGCCGCCGGTCAGGTTGAGAACCTGGTTGCATTCGACCGCCGATGAGCGCGGAAACATCGAGTACGGGCCCACGCCGGTGAGGTCGTCGATCTCCAGCGCAATCATGTTGCCCTCGCGGTCGACCGCCAGTTTCGCTTTCACGCGGTGGTCGCGCGCGTGGATGTCGCCGAGGAAGGATTCGAGCCGGTCGGCGGCGAATTTCACCGGACGCCCGAGCATGAGCGAGAGCGCGCAGGCGGCGATCTCGTCGCCGTAGGTGTGGATCTTGATGCCGAAGGAGCCGCCGACGTCGCGCGCGACGATCCTCACGCGGTGCTCGTCGAGCGACAACCGGCTGGCGATGATCCCCTGCATCATGTGGGGCGACTGGCCGCAGTGGTACACGGTCATCGATTCCTCGGCGCGGTTGTAGTCGGCGAGAATCGCGCGCGGCTCCATGGTCACGCCGGTGTGCCGGCCGAAATGCAGCGTGTCCTCGACCACGAGGTGCGCCGATTGCATGGCCGCGTCGACGCCGCCGGTGTCGACCGTCTTCTGGAAACACAGGTTGCTGTCGAATTCCCTGTGGATCCTCGGCTCCGAGGGATCGAGCGCGCGCTCGGCGTCGAGCGCGGCGGGGAGCTCCTCCCAGGCGATCTCCACGGCCTCGGCCGCGTCCTCGGCCTCGGCGCGCGAGGCCGCGACCACCGCGACCACCGGCTCGCCCTGCCAGCGCGCGATCTCCACCGCCAGCGGATACTGGGGCGGGGAGCGCATGCCCGTGAGATGCGTGAGCACCCCGACATAGGGTTTTACGACCATCGCGATCTCGGCGCCGGTGACGATGCGCACCACGCCCGGCATCGCGGCGGCCTTCTTCGAGTCGATTCCCAGGATCCTCGCGTGCGCGTGGGGCGAGCGCACGTAGGCGACGTGCACCATGCGCGCGAGCACGATGTCGTCGACGTACTGGCCTCTCCCCTGTGCCAGGCGCCGCGCGTTCGGGCGCGTGACTGAGCGCCCGATGTAGCTGTTGGGCGCGTCGAAGTCGAGCGTTTTCGTGGTTTCGTCGAAATCGCTCATCGTGTGCTCCTCGCCTGGCGCGCCTTCGCCACCGCCTCGATCGCATCGACGATCGCCTGGTAGCCGGTGCAGCGGCAGTAGTTCCCCGCGAGGTACTCGCGGATGAACTCGCGCGAGGGATTCGGCCGATCGTGCAGCAGCGCCTGCGCCGCCATCAGGACGCCGGGCGTGCAGAAGCCGCACTGCAGCGCGTTATACAGGACGAAGGCGCTCTGCAGCTCCTCGATTTCCCTCGAATCGGACAGGCCCTCGACCGTGTCCACCGTGCAGCCGTCGGCCTGCGCGGCGAACATCAGGCAGCCGCGCACGATTTCGCCGTCCACGCGCACCGTGCAGGCCCCGCACACGCCGTGCTCGCAGCCGACGTGGGTGCCGGTCAGCTCGAGCTCGTTCCTGAGGAAGTCGGCAAGGTTGAGGCGAGCGGGAACCGAGCGCTTCACCCGCTCGCCGTTGACGGTGAGGGAAATATCGAGCGTCTCGACGGCGCCGCTCTCCCTGCTCATGCCGCCACTCCTTCCATCTTCCCGAGCACGCGTCCGCCGAGCACTTTCGCGAGGTGGAGCTTGGTCGCCGCGGAAGCGTGCAGGTCCGCGCGCGCATCGAGATCGGTGTCGAGCTTCGCGAGCGCGCCTTCGAGCGTCTTCCCCGTCGCGGGCTGGCCTTCGAGCGCGCGCTCGAATTGCGCCGCGCGCGCCGGCCGGTCGCCGACGCCGAAGAAGGCGACGCGCAGGTCGGAGAATTTTCCGCCGCGCGTCGAACCGTGGACCGCAACCCCGACCATGGCGTAGTCGCCGTGGCGGCGCGCGAGCTCGCCGAACGCGGAGGCGTAGCCCGGTTTCGGTCGCGGAAATTCCGCCGCGACCAGCAGCTCGCCGGTTTTCAGCGCGGTGGCGTAAAGGCCCTTGAAGAAATCCTGGGCGGCGACGCGGCGCTCGCCCTTCTTCCCGGCGACGACGAAGGTCGCCCCGAGCGCGAGCGCGCAGGCGGGGAGTTCCGCCGCCGGGTCGGCGAGCGCGCAACTGCCGCCGAAGGTGCCGCGGTTGCGGATCGCCGGATGCGCGACGTGCGGCATCGCGCTCGCGATGAGCGGCAGGTGCCGGGCGACATCCTCGGAGCGCTCCAGCTCGACCTGGCGCACGAGCGCGCCGATGCGGATGTGGTCCCTGGACACCTTGATCCCGGCGAGCGCCGCGATGCGGTTGATGTCGACCAGCACCCTGGGCGTGGCGACGCGGAAGTTCAGCATCGGCACCAGGCTCTGGCCGCCGGCGAGCAGGCGCGCGTCGTCCTTGTGCTCGGCGAGCAGCGCGATCGCTTCTGCGATCGACGCCGGCCGTGCGTAGGCAAAGCGTGGTGCTTTCATCCTTCCTCCTCGGCAGTATTATGCAACAGGGAAAAAGAGGTGGGAAAAAAGATCGAATTTCGCGAAACCTTCCCGTGCCGCGCCTATTCGAAGAACGCAATGCCGAGGCGCGCGGCTACTGAAAAGGAGAACCGGCGTGGTCGGGTGGCCTGTCACGCTGCCGCGGAGCTGAAAAGCGCCTCGTGCTCAACGAGCTTCGTCCCCACGGCGCTGACGCGCGTTCCCCGGGTCGCAGCCGGATGCTTGCCTGGCGCCATTGCAGGTTTTCGGCGCTCCAATAGACAAGATTGACCGCGATCCGTACAGTCTGTACAGTTCGCATATGTCTCGTTCGAACCGCAAAGGTGTTGAAGACGCCCGCAGCCAGTTGCCGGCCTTGCTGGCCCAGGCCGAGCGGGGGCGCTCGACGATCATCACGCGCCACGGTCGCGCTATCGCGGCGATCGTCCCGGTCGACCGCATGACGGTCGGCAGGCGACAGAAGTCGCTGCTCGTCCTGGCAGGCTCGGGCAAGGGCTTATGGGGCAAGGACAGCGCAAAGACGCTACGCAAGTTGCGGGACGAGTGGGATCGCTAGCGCAGGCGGATTTGCCCGATGGGTCGCTGGTGCTGGTGGATTCGGCGCCAATAATTTACGTCCTTGAGAATTTCCCCCGGTATGCACCTCGGTTTCGGGCGCTTTTCGAGCGACAGGACGCCGGCGCCATTTACTTTGCGGTCACGACGATCACGATCGCCGAGGTTCTCACCGGGCCGCTGAGGGCGCGAGAGGAAGCCGTTGCCAGGCGCTATCGCACGGTGATGGAATCATGGCAAGTCGTCAGCCTCAATGCGGATATTGCGGAGAGCGCCGCGCGATTCCGAGCTACTTTGGGGCTTCGGATGGCAGACGCCATACAGGTTGCCAGTGCCATGGCGATCGGCGCGGACGCCCTGGTCACACACGACAGGGATTTCTCGCGCGTCAAGTCATTGACGGTATTGGTTTGATGGCGGGAACTACCGGCGCTTAATCCGCTCTGGCGCCGGAGGCCTTCACCACCTTCGCCCCCTTCTCGGCGATCATCCACCCTCGATGCGCGAAATCGAGGCGGCCGGAGCGATGCCGCAGGAGCGCAAGCGCCGGCGCTGAGCCGGTCAGGGGGCCTTGAGCTGGGTACGGTGCATCAGCCGCCGCGCGCCCGCGTCGAACGGGTCGCGCCGGTGCAGGGTGCAGCGGTTGTCCCAGATCAGCACGTCCCCCGCGCGCCACTGCTGGCGGAAAGTGAATTCGGGCCGCGTCGCGTGCGCCCACAGCGCGTCGAGCAGCGCTTCGCTTTCCTCCAGCGCAAGGCCGAGCACGTAGCTGTTGCGCCGCCGCCCGAGGAAAAGGCAGGGCCGGCCGGTCTCCGGATGCGCGCGCACCAGGGGATGCCGCGCCCCCGGCGCCTGGCGCGGGTCGCCGACGTCCTCGTAGCCTTTGCGCCGGTCTCCCGCGCTGTTGTAAGTGGCATCGTGGATCGCCGAGCGGCCCTCGATTTTTCCCTTGAGATCGGCCGGCAGCCTGTCGTAAGCGAGCGCCATGTTCGCCCAGTAGGTGTCGCCCCCCGACGGCGGCACTTCGAGCGCGTACAGGATCGCGCCCATCGGAGGGTTCTCCACGTAGGTCATATCGGCGTGCCAGATCGCCTCGCCGTCGCCCAGGCCGCCGATCGGTGCGCCGTCCACTCTGATGTTCGAGATCACGTTGATCTCGGGATGCTCGGGGAGGAACGGCCGGCCGTACGGGTTCGGTCCCGGCGGGTCGAGCTCGCCCAACTGCCGGCTGAAGGCGATCAGCTGCGGGTCGGAGAGCGACTGATCGCGGAAGCGCAGCACCTGGTGATCGAGCCAGGCGCGGCGGACTTGGGCGAGCGTATCCGCCGCGAGCGGCCGCGACAGATCGACGCCGCCCACCTCGGCGCCGAGCGCGTTCCCCAGTCTTCTGACTTGGATCGATACCACGTTGAGATGGGTCTTTCCCCTCCTCGACGAGGAGGGGAAACCCCCGAATGCTATCCGATGTGCTTGCGCAGGAATTCGAGCGAGCGCGTGCGCGCGAGCCTGGCGCTCTCCGCGTCGTAGGACCCGCGCTGGTCGCAGTTGAACCCGTGCCCCGCCTTGTAGATGTAGGACTGCGCGGCGGGGTGCGCGGCGATGACTTTCTTCGCCGCCTCGATCGGGATGGAGTGATCGGTCTCGCCCCAGTGGAACATCACGGGGCATCTGGGTTTTTCGGTCGCGTTGTTCGGGATGCCGCCGCCGTAGTAGCACACCGCGCAGGCGAGGCCCGGGAGGCGCGCCGCGCCGATCCAGGAGGTCGTCCCGCCCCAGCAGTAGCCGACGATCCC
>JBATEB010000269.1:0-32789 GCA_049663805.1 Burkholderiales bacterium
GGCGCGCCCGATGCCGCGGCCCGCGCCGGTCACGAGGGCGGTGCGGCCGTCGAGGCGAAAGCGCGCCGCGATATCGCTCATCGCGCCTTGGCGCCCAAGCCCACGTTCTGCCCGCCGTAGCGCCGCAGCCGCAGGTCGGCCTGCTCCTTGTGGCCCCAGAAGCGCTCGATGGCGCAAAGCCGCGAGCAGTACTCGCCGACCGTGACGCTCGCTTCGCGCGTCACCTCCTGGTAGGTGCAGGTCTTCAGGAACTTGCCGACCCACAGGCCGCCGGTGTAGCGCGCGGCGCCGAGCGTGGGCAGCGTGTGGTTGGTGCCGATCACCTTGTCTCCGTAGGAAACATTGGTTTCCGGACCGAGGAACAGCGCGCCGTAGTTCCTCATGCGTTCGAGGAAAAAGCGCGGATTTTTCGTGAGCACCTCGACGTGCTCGGCGGCAACGCGGTCCGCCTCCGTTACCGCCTCCTCCGGCGAATCGACCAGGATGATCTCGCCGTAGTCGCGCCAGGCGACGCCGGCGACATCCGCCGTGGGCAGGACTTTCAACTGGCGCGCGATCTCGGCCGGCAGCGCCTCGGCGATCTTCTTCGAGGTCGTGATGCAGATCGCGGGGCTGGTGGGCCCGTGCTCGGCCTGGCCCAGCAGATCGGTGGCGATCATTTCGACGTCGGCGGTGTCATCCGCCACCACCAGGATCTCGGTGGGGCCGGCGAGCAGATCGATGCCCACCTTGCCAAAAAGCTGGCGTTTGGCCTCGGCCACGTAGGCGTTCCCCGGACCGCAGAGCATGTCCACCGGGGTGATGGTCTCGGTCCCGAGCGCCATGGCGGCGATGGCCTGCACCCCGCCGACGACGTGGATCTCGTCGGCGCCGCCCAGCACCATGGCGGCAATCGTCTCGGCGTGCGGCTCGCCCTGGTTGGGAGGCGTGCAGGCGATGATGCGCTTCACCCCGGCGGTGCGCGCGGTGACGATGCTCATGTGCGCGGAGGCCACCATCGGGTAGCGCCCGCCGGGCACGTAGCAGCCGACGCTTTCCACCGGAATATTCCTGTGGCCGAGCGTCACCCCGGGCAGCGTCTCCACCTCGATGTCGCGGATCGCAGCGCGCTGGTGCCCGGCGAAGTTGCGGATCTGCGCCTGCGCAAACCGGATGTCGGCCATCGTTCCCGGAGCGACCTTCGCCAGGATGGCGTCGAGTTCGGACTGGGAAAGCTTCTTCGGCGTCCACTGGTCGAACTGCTCGGAGTATTCGCGCACCGCCGCGTCGCCGCCTTTTTTCACCGCGGCGAGGATGCCTTCGACGCTGCGGCGCACCTTCTGGTCGATCTCGTCGGTGATGGTCCGGGCGATGCGGCGTTTGAGATGGGTGGCCATGGGATCCTCGAAGATCGGCGACGGAACCCCATTTTAGGTCGGCTCCGGCGCCGATTGCAGATTCGCTGTCGTGCGCGCCGCCCGCACGAACGCCTCCGGTCAGTTCATCTGCCCCGCGACGCCCGCGGTCGCAATCGCCTCGATCTCGACGCGCGCGCCCGCCACCAGGCCCGCCGCCTGGAACGTCGTTCGCGCCGGCGGATCGGCCGGAAAGTATCCGCTGAACACTTCGTTCATTGCCAGCAGCTCCCCGAGGTCGGCCATGTAGATCGTGACCTTCGCCACCTCGGCGAGCGAGGAACCGGCCGCCTCGAGCACCGCCTTGAGGTTCTCGCACACCTGTCGCGTCTCGGCTTTGATCCCGCCCTCGGCCAGGCGTCCGGTCTTCGGATCCATCCCGAGCTGGCCCGAGGCGAAGACCCAGCCGCCCGTCCGGATCGCCTGCGAGAGCGGGACCCTTGCCGGCGGCACCTTATTCGTATGCACCACGCTGCGATTCATGCTCGGTTCCTCCTCGCCATAAATGGCTCAGTGTAGCTTTCTCCGGAGGTTCTTCAAGATTCGCGCTCGTACGGCGCAAGATACTGAATCGGCTGGGCTATAATGTGGACCAACACCCAGACCATGCAGCTCTTCACCTTAGGCCTGAACCACAACACCGCTCCCCTTGCGATACGCGAGCGGGTGGTGTTTCAGGCTGAGCGCCTCAAATCGGCGCTGGCGGAGCTGACGCTGCGGGAGCCGGTCGGGGAAGCGGCGATCCTCTCCACCTGCAATCGCACCGAGCTTTATTGCGCGCTGGGTGAACCCCAGGCCGCGCTCGACTGGTTTGCGGGTTACCACCAGGTCCAGGCCCGGGACCTGACGCCTTACCTGTATACCTTCCCGCAGGGCGAGGCGGTGAGGCACGCGTTCCGCGTCGCCTCGGGCCTGGACTCGATGGTGGTCGGAGAACCGCAGATCCTGGGCCAAATGAAGGAAGCGGTTCGCGCGGCCGAGTCCGCGGGGACGCTCGGAACGCTCCTCAACAAGCTGTTCCAGCGCTCTTTCGCCGTGGCGAAGGAGGTTCGGACCAATACGGGTATCGGCACGAATGTCGTTTCGATGGCCGCGGCGGCGGTAAAGCTCGCGGCGCGGATTTTTCCGAGTCTCTCCGAGCAGAAAGTGCTGCTGATCGGCGCCGGCGAGATGATCGAGCTGGCGGCAACGCACTTTGCCGCGCAGCAGCCGCGCGGCATGGCGGTGGCGAACCGCACCCTGGATCGGGCCGAGTCGCTCGCCCGCCGATTCGGCGCCGACTCGTTCGAGTTGCGCGATCTGCCCGAGCGCATGCAGGAATACGATATCGTTATCTCATGCACCGCCAGCTCGCTGCCGATCATCGGCAAGGGAACGATGGAGCGCACCGTTCGGGCGCGCCGCCACCGGCCGGTATTCATGGTGGACCTTGCGGTTCCCCGCGACATTGAGGCCGAGGTCGCGTCGATGGACGACGTGTTCCTCTATACGATCGACGATCTGGCGGCAACCGTTCGCGAGGGGATCGATGCCCGTCAGTCCGCGGTCGCACAGGCCGAAGTCATCATCGATTCCCAGGTCGGGTCCTTCCTGCGGTGGATGAAGACCCGGGAAATGGTGCCGCTGATCCGCCAGCTGCGCGAGTCCGCGGAGGAGTCGCGTTTGCGGGAAGTCGAGCGCGCGGCGCGCATGCTCGCTCGCGGCGACGATCCCAAGGCGGTTGTCGAGGCGCTTTCCCACGGGCTCACCAACAAACTGATGCACGCTCCCACCGAGGCGCTGAATCGAGGCGATGACGGCGACGACTCCCTGAAGGCGGTCGTGGCACGGCTGTATCACCTGCGCACGCGCGACTGATCTCGCGCGTCCGGTTTCCCGCAGATGAAGACCAGCATCGCGGTCAAGCTCGATCAGGCACGGCAGCGCCTCCGCGATATCGGCGCGCAGCTTTCTTCGGAAGGCGCGACGCGCGATATGGAGCAGTTCCGCAAGCTCTCGCGCGAGCACGCCGAGCTCGAGCCGATCGTCGAGCTGTTCAACCGATACCGCGATACGGAGCAGGACGTCGCCGAGGCGCAGGAAATGCTCGCCGACCCGGAGATGAAGAGCTACGCGGAAAGCGAAGTGAAGGCGGGACGGGAACGTCTCGCCGCGCTCGAATCCGAGCTTCAGCAGCGCCTCCTGCCGAAGGACCCCAACGACGAGCGCAACATCTTCCTCGAAGTGCGCGCCGGAACGGGGGGCGATGAGTCGGCGCTCTTCGCCGGCGACTTGATCCGGATGTACTCGCGCTACGCCGAACGCCAGGGCTGGCAGGTGGAAGTGATATCCGAATCGCCGGGGGAGGTCGGCGGCTACAAGGAAATCATCGTCCGCATCATCGGGCAGGGCGCCTACTCCCAGCTGAAGTTCGAATCGGGCGGGCACCGCGTGCAGCGCGTGCCCGAGACCGAAACGCAGGGCCGTATCCACACCTCGGCCTGCACGGTGGCGGTGCTGCCGGAGGCGGACGCCGTCAGCGATGTCATTCTGAACGCCGCCGATCTGCGTATCGACACTTATCGCGCGTCGGGGGCCGGCGGCCAGCACGTGAACAAGACCGACTCGGCCGTGCGAATCACGCACCTCCCTACGGGTATCGTCGTGGAGTGCCAGGACGC
This sequence comes from Burkholderiales bacterium, assembly GCA_049663805.1. Taxonomy (GTDB): domain Bacteria; phylum Pseudomonadota; class Gammaproteobacteria; order Burkholderiales; family SG8-39; genus VBDM01. The sequence continues at coordinate 4,055 of JBATEB010000269.1, forward strand.
CCGCTCGCAGCACAAGAACAAGGAAAAGGCGCTCGCGGTGCTTGCCGCGCGCATCAAGGACCGGCAGTTTCGCGAGCAGCAGGCGAAGGAGGCTGCCGCGCGCAAGTCTCTCATCGGCTCGGGCGATCGCTCCGAGCGCATCCGAACGTACAATTTTCCGCAAGGGAGAGTCACCGACCACCGCATCGGGCTTACGCTCTACAAGATCGACGACATCATGGACGGCGACCTTTCCCAGCTGACCAAGGCGCTGCTCGCCGAGCACCAGGCCGAGCAGCTCGCGGCCCTGGCCGAAGAACGCTGACCCGCGGCGGCGTGAACGCGGTCGACACCGGATTCACGATCGGCGGCCTGGTCCGCGGCTCCGGATTGCCGCGCCCGGAGGCCGAGCTGCTGCTTCGCGCATATCTGGGGTGCGAGCGCAGCTACGTGATAAGCCATGCCGAAGAAGCCGTCGATTCCGCCCGTGCGATCGCGGCCCGGAGCTGGTTCGCGCGGCGCCGGGCCGGCGAGCCGGTCGCTTACATCACCGGCCGTCGCGAGTTCTACGGACTGTCCTTGCGCGTCACGCCGGAGGTCCTGATCCCCCGGCACGAGACCGAGCGCCTGGTCGAGCTTGCGCTCGATCGCATTCCCCGGGATTCGCCGCTGGGCGTGCTGGAGCTCGGGACGGGTTGTGGCGCGATTGCGCTCGCCCTTGCGCGGGAGCGGCCCGGCCTGAGCATCGTCGCGACCGACATCTCGGAATCGGCGCTCGAAGTCGCGCGCGGCAATGCGCGCTCCTGTGCCGCCGAAATCCGTTTCGCGAAGAGCGACTGGTTTAAAGAGCTGGCGCCGGAGTCGTACGACCTGATCGTGTCCAATCCTCCTTATGTCGCGACGGGCGACGCGCACCTGGATCAAGGTGACCTGCGCTTCGAGCCGCGCCTTGCCCTGGTCGGCGGCGCGGATGGGCTGGCCTGCATACGCACGATCGCTGCGCACGCACGAACCCGGCTTCGGACCGGTGGGTGGCTGTTCCTGGAACATGGATACGATCAGGGAGATCGCTGCCTGGGGCTGCTCGGCGAACTCGGCTACGGGGAGGTCGAAGACTTCGAGGATCTCGCCGGGATCCCGCGCGTGTGCGCGGGCCGCCGCCTGAATTGACCCGGCCGGGAGCGGTCGGTAAGATACCCGAGAAGATCCATCGGCTATTTTGAGGACGATACCCATGAGCGCGCAGGAACGCATCAAGCAGCAAGTGACCGGTCATCCGGTCGTTCTCTACATGAAGGGAACGCCGCAGTTCCCGCAGTGCGGCTTCTCCGCCAATGCGGTGCAGGTCCTGCAGGCTTGCGGCGTCTCGGAACTCTTCACGGTCAACGTGCTCGAGGAGCCCGAGATCCGCCAGGGCATCAAGGAGTACGCCAATTGGCCGACGATTCCCCAGCTCTACGTCAACGGCGAGTTCGTCGGGGGTTCGGACATCATGCGCGAGATGTATCAATCCGGCGAACTGCAGAAGCTTCTCGCCCCGGAGAAGACCGCAACCTAGCTGCAGGGCCCTGGCCCTATCGCAGCTCCGCGAGCAGGCGCTCGATCATGCGCTCCGCCTGCGCGGCATAGCCGCCGCCGAACAAATTCGCATGGTTGAGCACGTGATACAGGTTGTACAGCGTCTTCCTCGTTTCGTGACCCCGGTCCGGGGGCGCGGCCTCCCCATAGGCCGAATGGAATTCCCGCGGGAATCCGCCGAATAGTTCGGTCATGCCGAGATCGGCTTCGCGGTCTCCAAAATAGACGGCGGGATCGAACAGCACGGGCACGCCATCGGGCAGAAACCCCGCGTTGCCGCTCCACAGGTCCCCGTGCAGCAGCGAGGCGGGCGGCAGCCGTTCCGGGAGCAGTCGATCCAGCTCCGCAGCCAGCCGTTCTCCTTTGCGCACCAGGCCGCTCCCGAGCCCGTTTCGCTCCGCCAGCGCGAGCTGCGGCGCGAGTCGCGCATCGCGCCAGAAATCGCTCCATGACGCGCCGCGCGGGTTGGCCTGAGGTGTCGTGCCGATGAAGTTATGCCGGTGCCAGCCGTAGCATTCGCCGTGGAGCGAATGTACCGTGGCGAGCATCCGCCCCAGTCCGGCGTAGTCGCCCTTCCGGCGCAACTCCAGGTGCTCCAGTACCAGAAACGCCTGCTCCCCGCCGGCTCCGTGGCAGAGCGCGGCCGGAACGCGCGCCCCCGCCCCGGCAAGCGCCGCCAGACCGTCCGCTTCCGCCGCAAAGCAATCCAGGCGCGTGCGCTCGTTGACCTTGACGAAAAATCGGCGCCGATCGCCCTCGATGACGAAACAGCGGTGGATGCACCCGCCGGCGACGGAAGTCAGGCGCTCCAGCCGGAACTTGCCCGCAGCGTCCGAGACCGCCGTCTCCAGCGCGTCGCGCAGTTCGGGAGAAAAAGTCACGTGCCGGCAAGCGAGGCTGCGCCGGTGCGAAGCCGCTCCATCCTAGACGGCCGTGAGGCGCTTGTTGGCGAGAGTAAGCCGTTCGACCAGGATTGCCATGAAGGCGCGATCGAAGCGGTACCGACAAACGTCCGAGGCTCGATCAAGGTCCTCTGCCCGGATCTTGATGATGCGGGCATGACTGACCGACGAGACGTCCGCGCTTCGCTCCTTTCCGTTCCTGGAGAGATAGGCCATCTCTCCGAAGCACTCCCCGGGCGCAAGGACGTCGAGCAGCTTCTTCTTCTTGGTGACCTTCACCTCGCCCGCTGCCAGGATACAGAAGTAATCACCCGGCGTTCCGTCCTCGATGATCGTTGTCCCGGCGGACACGGTTTCCCACCGGGAAAAGCGCAACACTTCCCATAGCTCCGCGTCCGAGAACCCGGAAAAAAATCGCATTTCGCGCAGCGTGTTGAATTTCTCGCTGTCCGCGACTTCCGGGCTGTCGAGGCGCGCGCTCCGAAACGCCTCGGCGAGGTCGAGAGAAAACTCTTCCCACGTCTGGTAGCGGCGCTCCAGGTCTTTCTCCATCGCCTTCTTCACGATACGGTCCACCGACGGAGGAATTTCCTTGCGAAGAGAAGACGGGGGGGCCGGCTCCACGTTCGTGATCTGGTACATCATGGAGTAGTTGTTGGTGGCGGTGAATGGCAGCGTACCCGTGAGCAACTGGTACATGACCACTCCCAGAGAATAGATGTCGGTCTGGTGATCGAGCGGAAGGTCCTTGAATTGCTGCGGCGACATGTAGGCGGGAGAGCCGATGCCGCTCAGTTGAGTCTGGTCCGAGCTCGCCATCAGGGCGGCACCGAAATCCGATATCTTGATATCGGTGGGCCCCGCAAGCAGGACGTTTGCCGGCTTGATGTCGCGGTGCGTTATGCCCAGCCTGTTCGCGAAGCCGAGCGCCCGCGTGCACTTGAAAATCATCTCCACGATGCTGTCGATCGGCAAGAGCCTGCTTTTGTCGCAGAATAGCTCGAGGGTTCCCCCGGAGACGTACTCCATGACGATGTAGCTCATCTTGGGTGCGACCACCGCATCGAAGATCTGCACGATGTGCGGATGCTGCAACTTCCCTGCGAGCGACGCCTCGGTTACGAGAAGCTTCCTGTAGAGCCTTGCCGCGTCCCCGCCGTCCTTGACGCGGTTCTCGAAAACGATCTTGACCGCGACTTCGCGATTCGCAAACGGATCCCGGCACAGGTACACTTCGCTCGTCGCGCCCTCGCCGATCAGCCTCTTGACTTCGTACTTACCGATCTGATCCATGGTGTCGCGCTTGAAGCCCGGCAGGCGCGGGCGGGGGCGCTAGAGTGAGCCGCACGCCGCCCCGGTGCGGCGCGGGTTCATCCCTTCAGCGCTTTGCGCGCCCGCTTGATGGCGGCACGCACCCGCGCCGGCGCGGTGCCCCCAGGGTGCGAGCGGCTCGCAACCGAGCCCTCGGGGGAGAGAACGCGGTAAACGTCGCGGTTTACTTTGGGAGAGATCCGGCGCAATTCCTCCAGCGGGAGCTGCTCCAGGCCCCGCCCCGATTTCTCGGCGAAGCTTACGGCTCGGGCCACGGCCTCATGGGCGTCGCGAAATGCGAGGCCCTTTCTCACCAGGTATTCCGCGAGATCGGTGGCGGTGGCGAATCCCTCCTGGGCGGCAGCGCGCATCGCGACCGGATTGACGCGCAGCCCGGCGATCAGCTCCGCAAATACGTGCAGCGTCTCCCGCAGCGTGTCGGCCGCGTCGAACAAGGGTTCCTTGTCCTCCTGATTGTCCTTGTTGTACGCAAGCGGCTGTCCCTTCATCACGGTGAGCAGCGCGACCAGATCACCGGCGACCCTTCCGGCCTTGCCGCGCGCGAGTTCCGGAATATCCGGGTTCTTCTTTTGCGGCATGATGGATGAACCGGTGCAGAAGCGATCCGGCAGGCTGACGAAGCCGAAGCGCGGGTTGGTCCAGAGAATCAGTTCCTCGGAGAGGCGGGAAAGATGGACCATTGCGAGGGCCGCGCACGCGCAGAATTCGATCGCGAAGTCGCGGTCGGACACGGCATCGAGCGAGTTCTCGCTCGGGCCCTCGAATCCGAGCTCGCGCGCAACCCTCGCGCGGTCGATCGGAAACGAGGTTCCGGCGAGCGCGGCGGCTCCGAGCGGAAGGCGATTTACCCGCCTTCGGCAATCGGCGAGCCGGGCACGGTCGCGCTGGAGCATCTCGAAATAGGCGAGCAGGTGGTGCCCGAAAGTCACCGGTTGCGCGACCTGCATATGGGTGAAGCCGGGCATGACCGTGGCCGCGTGTTTCTCCGCCTGGTCGAGCAGACTCCCTTGCACCTCGCGCAATGCCCGCGTGATGTCATCGATTTCCTCGCGCAGCCAGAGCCTCAGGTCCGTTGCGACCTGGTCGTTGCGCGAACGCGCCGTGTGAAGGCGCTTGCCGGCTTCCCCGATGAGGCTGATCAGCCGCCGTTCGATATTGACGTGGACGTCTTCGGCTTCGACAGACCAGCGAAACCGCTTCGCCTCGATTTCGCGGGAGATTCCGGCAAAGCCCCGCTCGATCGCCCTGAGGTCGGCAGGCGACAGGAGTCCGACCGCGCGCAGCATGCGGGCGTGCGCGAGCGACGCGCGGATATCCTGCGATGCGAGGCGCCGGTCGAAACCGACGGAGGCGGTATAACGCTTGACCCGTTCCGAGACCGGTTCGTCGAAGCGGCCGGACCAGGGTTTCTTGCCCGGTTTCGTTCTGCGTGCCATGGTTGAATGTAGAATGTCCGGAGTCCGGAAACAGCGGAATTACCGCCGCCGATCCCGACTTTTCGCGCCTGAAAAAGTGCAAAGTAGTATACGGCAAAACGACCCGCCCGACGCCCTGCCGGACTTTCGAAATCTGGGCGTGATCTCGCGCATCCTGCTTTCAGCCAACGTGCTCGCCCTGGTGTTCGCTCTGGCACGCTCGCGGGAGCTCGGCGAGTTCTCGGCGAGAGCCACCGAGATCGCCGTTTCGCTGGAGCCGGCGCTGCTCGTTGCCGTGATCGCCCTCTATGCGAGCTCGCCGCTTCTGGAGCGGCTCGACTACTTTCGCGGCCTCCTGGTCGTGATGGCGATGGTGATGGGCGTGACTGCAGCTCTTTTCCCTCTCCAATCGGCGCTCGGTCAATCCGCCGGGTGGCGCGAGCTCGCCTGGAGCGTCGGCTGCGCGGCGTCGGTGTGCGGATCGCTGGCGTGGTACTTTCACCTGCGCAACCGCGCGTTTTCCCCCGCAATCGCCGAATCGCGCCTGCAGGCCCTTCAGGCGCGCATTCGTCCCCATTTTCTCTTCAACACCCTCAACGCCGTGCTTTCCCTCATCCGCAAGGATCCCAAGCGGGCGGAGGCCGCCCTGGAGGATCTTGCAGAGTTGTTTCGAACGGTCATGGCCGACAATCTCGGGCTCATCGCGCTCGGCAAAGAGCTGTCCTTGTGCCGGCAATATCTCAACCTCGAGCAGTTGCGTCTGGGGGAGCGGCTCCGGGTCGATTGGCGGGTGGACCCGGAGCTCGAACAGGCCCTGGTGCCGCCGATGCTGCTTCAGCCGCTGGTCGAAAACGCCGTCTACCACGGGATCGAACCCGGAATCGCGCCCGGCGTCATCGAGGTGAGCATCGAGCGCCGCGACGACCGCCTGCGGCTGAAGCTGTCCAACCCCTACCATCAGGACTACCAGCACCGGCAGGGCAATCGCATGGCGCTCGCCAACATCCGGGAACGGCTGCTGCTGCACTTCGATGTCGAGGCGCGCCTCGATACCCGCATCGCCGACGGGCGTTACCAGATCGACATCCTCATGCCGTACCGCGCCGGCTCATGACCGGGCTCAGGGTCGTGATCGTGGACGACGAGCAGCCGGCTCGCAGCCGGCTGCACGATCTGCTCGATGATTGCCGAGCCGAGATGCCCCACGTCGTTGCCGGCGAAGCGGCCAACGGCGTGGAGGGTCTGGAGGTCGTCGCGGCCGCCCGCGCCGACCTGGTCCTGGTGGACATCCAGATGCCCGAGATGAGCGGCATCGAGTTCGCCCGGCACCTGCAGCTCCTGGAGCGACCCCCGGCGGTGATTTTCGTGACCGCCCACGACCGGTACGCGGTCGAGGCGTTCGAGGTCAACGCAATGGACTACCTCACCAAGCCGGTGCGGATGGCGCGCCTGCTGTCCTCGCTGAAGAGGGCTGCCGGCGCGGCCCGGCTCGCGCGCGGTGTCCTGCAGCGCATGGATCCCGCTCCCCGGCGATACCTGAGCGTCTGCGAGCGCGGCCGGGTGACCCTGGTTCCGGTTTCCGAGATCATCTACCTCAGAGCGGAGTCGAAGTACGTTACCGCGCGGACCCGGAGCCGGGAACACCTGGTCGAGGAGTCGCTCGCGCAGCTCGAACAGGAGTTCGGCGACGTGTTCGTGCGAATTCACCGCAACTGCCTGGTGGCGCGTCGTTCGATCCTGGGTTTCGAGCGCGGTGCCGAAATCGAGGGCGAAGCCGGATGGTCGGTGATCCTGGACGGGTACGAGGAAAAACTGCCGGTCAGCAGACGGCAGTGGGGGCAGGTCAGGGCGCTATTGACTTGAGGATGAACGTGAACGAATCGCCTGAACGAATTGTCATTGCGTCCCGCAGGAGCCGGCTCGCCCTGTGGCAGTCCGAGCACGTGGCCGCCGAGCTGAAACGCCTGCATCCTCGTTGCGAGGTGGGCATCCTCGGCATCACGACCCGCGGCGACCAGATCCTGGATCGGCCGCTTGCGCTGGTGGGCGGCAAGGGTCTATTCGTCAAGGAGCTCGAGGCCGCGCTCGAGGACGGGCGGGCGGATATCGCCGTGCACTCGGCGAAGGACGTTCCGATGCAGATGCCGGAAGGGTTCTGCCTCGCGGCGATTACCGCGAGGGCGGATCCGCGCGACTGCATGGTGTCCAACCGCAAGGAAAGTCTCGACGCCCTGCCGCGCCGAAGCATCGTGGGTACTTCCAGCTTGCGCCGGGAAGCCCAGCTGCGGGAGCGGTATCCCACGCTGCAGGTCAGCGCCCTGCGCGGTAACCTCGACACGCGCCTCGCGAAACTCGATCGGGGTGATTATGACGCCATCGTGCTGGCCGCGGCGGGACTGCAGCGTCTCGGGCTCGGGGCCCGAATTCGCGCGATGCTCGAGCCCGAGCAGAGCCTGCCGGCGCCCGGGCAGGGTGCGCTCGCAATCGAGTGTCGCGAAGACCGGACCGTGCTGCGCGGGCTGCTGGCCGCCCTCGACGATGCCGCGACGGCCGCGTGCGTGCGAGCCGAGCGGGCGGTGAGTCGTGCGTTATCGGGTAGTTGCCAGCTTCCGCTCGCCGCGTATGCCACAGCGGCCGGCGCGGAGATTCGCCTGCGCGGGCTGGTGGCCATGCCCGATGGCACGCGCGTGGTACGCGCCGAGCGGCGGGGTTCCGCCGCCGCGCCGGAAGAACTGGGTGCGGCCCTGGCGGACTCCCTGCGGGCGCTGGGCGCCGATGCCATTCTGGCGGCGTTGTCGTGAGCGCTCGACCGCTATCGGGCCTGGGGATCGTCATCACCCGCCCTCGAGAGCACGCCTTCGCGCTCGCCGAGCGCATCGTTGCGGCCGGCGGGGATCCGGTGCTGTTTCCGACGATCGAAATCGCGCCGCCCGATGATCCCGCTGCGGCCGAACGCGTCATCACCGGCCTGGATCGCTTTCAATGGGCGATCTTCGTGAGTCCGACCGCCGCGATCCGGGGGTACGCAATGGTGAGCGCGGCGCGGCGCTGGCCGGAGGGCCTGCGCGTTGCCGCCGTCGGAGCCGGCACCGCGAGAGCGCTCGGCGAATGCGGCTTCCGCTCGGTGATTTCGCCCCGCGGTCTGGCCGACAGTGAAGCGCTCGCCGCGCTTCCCGAGCTGGGGAACGTCAGCGGTCAGTCGGTCGTCATCTTTCGCGGACAGGGCGGCCGCGAATGGCTCCGGTCGCAACTCGAGGCGCGGGGCGCGCTCGTCGAGTACGCTGAATGCTATCGGCGGGTGTGGCCGCGCACCGACGCGGGACTGCTCCTCGAGCGCTGGCGGCGCGGAGGGATCGACGCGGTATCGATAACCAGCGCCGAAGGCCTGGATAATTTGTTTCAGATGCTCGGCGCGGGCGGCGGCGATTACCTGCGGAGCACGCCGGTCTTCGTCCCGCATCCGCGGATCGCGCTCGCCGCCGAGAGCCTGGGAATCCGCAAGGTCGTCGTGACGGGGCGCGGCGACGACAGGACCGTGGCGGGAATGGCCGCCTTTTTTGCTAGAGTATGATTGCCTCGAATCATTGAGCGGCTCCCATGGCAGACAGCACTCCCCCCGGCGAAGACAAGCCGACGCCCAGGCGGGCCGCGCGGCTCGCCCTCTCCATCGCCGTCGCGTTCGGCCTGGTCGCGCTTGCGCTGCTCTGGCTGTGGTACGACGGCCGCGGCCAGATGAGCGCGCTGCGCGAGGAGGTTGCGCGTCGCGTGCGCGACAGCGAGACCGACAGCCGCGATGCGCGGCTCGCCGCCCGGCAGGGGCTGGAGGCATCGCGCGAAGCGCAGGCGAAGCTTGCCCAGCTCGATCTCAAGATGGCGGACCTGCAGAGCCAGCAGGCCGCCCTGGAGGCGCTCTACCAGGATTTGTCCGGCGCTCGCGACGAGTGGACGCTGCTGGAGATCGAGCAGATCCTGACGATCGCCTCGCAGCAGTTGCAGCTTTCCGGCAACGTGCCCGCCGCCCTGTCGGCGCTGCAAATGGCCGACGCGCGCCTGGCGCGCTCCGGACGTCCCCAGTTCCTGCCGCTTCGCAAGGTCTTCGCGCGCGACATGGAACGCCTGAAAGCCGAATCCGGCCCGGATCTTTCGGAGCTGGCGGCGAAGCTCGATCGGGCGATCGCGAGCGTGGAATCGATTTCGCTGGTGCAGGACCAACGCCCCGAGGCGCAGCCGGCGAGGGCTCCGGAGCCCGGGAGCGGCGGAGGGTGGGACCGGATCGTGTCCGAGTTGCGCGCCCTCTTCAACCGCTTCGTCAGGGTGCAGCGGGTGGAAGGCTCCGAGCCGGCATTGCTCAGCCCGACGCAATCCTTTTTTCTGCGCGAGAACCTGAAACTGCGCCTGCTGAGCGCGCGCCTTGCTCTTCTCGGGCGCGATGTGAGCGCCTACCGCAACGATCTCAAAGTCTCCTCGAGCTGGCTGGAGCGCTATTTCCATACGGGCAGCGGTGCCGGAGCTCTTGCCTCCGCCCTTCTCAAGGAGCTCGGCTCCGGAGCGTCGGGAGTGTCGCTCCCGACCATAGAGGAAAGCCTTTCGGCCGTGCGTGGATTCAAGGCGGTGAGGCAGCGGGCGGGGCGATGAAGGGCTTGGTGTGGGTCCTCGCCGTTTGCGCAATTGCCGTCGCGGTTTCACTCGCGCTGCGAGGCAGCGGCGGCTACGCGCTGTTCGTGCTGCATCCGTGGCGCGCCGAGCTGCCGCTCAACCTGCTCGCGGTCCTCCTTGTCCTGGTTTTTCTTGCGGCCTATTTCCTGGTGAGACTCATGTCGCACACCCTGAGGCTTCCTTCCCACGTTCGCGCGTTCCGCAAGAGACGCAGGGACGAGAAGGGTCGCAACGCGCTGCTGGGGGCGATCCGGGCCCTGTTCGAGGGCCGCTTCGAGCGCGTCGAGAAACTCGCCACCGGGGCGCGCGAGCTGGGTGCGGCACCGGCTCTCGCGGGTCTCCTGGCGGCGCGCGCCGCACAGCGCCGGGGGGATTCCGGCCGGCGCGACCAGTGGCTGGAGCGGGCGAAGGGCGACGAGGAAAGCTGGCGCCTCGCCCGCCTGATGACCGAAGCGGAGTTGCTGCTGGAGGAGCGCCGCTTCGACGCGGCGCGGAAAGTCCTGCGCGAGCTGCATGGCGAGGCGCCGCGGCATGCCGGCGTGCTTCAGCTGCTGCTGCGGGCGGAGCAGGGTCTGGCCGACTGGGACGAAGTCCTCCGCATCGTCAAACTCCTGGAAAAAAAGGACATCATGTCCGCGGAGACCCTCGAACACCTGCGCATCAATGCCTGGCTATCGAACCTGTCGCGCAAGACCCTGAGTCCGGAGGAGCTTGCCCAATGCTGGGAGGAGGTACCGCGCTCGGAGCGATCCCGCGTGGTTATCGCGACCGCGGCGGCGCGCGCTTTCATGAGGTCAGGCGATTGTCGAAAGGCACACCGGATCATCGAGGACGCGCTCGAACGCGAATGGGATGGCGCGCTCGTCGAGTTGTACGGGGAGTGCATCGACGAGGACGCCCTCGAGCGGCTCGAACGCGCGGAGAAGTGGCTGGGCGAGCGTCCGGGAGATGCGGATCTGCTGCTCGCGCTGGGACGGTTGTGCGCGCAGCGCCAGCTCTGGGGCAAGGCGCAGAGCTACCTCGAGGCGAGTCTCGCGTCGAAACCGGGCCGGGCAGCCCACGTTGCGCTGGCGCGGCTCTTCGATCGCATCGGACGGACCGAGGACGCCGACCGGCACTTCCGCGAAAGCGCCGGGCTCGGCGCGTCGAGCTGAACCCGGTCCGCCCGGCGGGCCCGGCGCTCAGATACCGAGCGCGGCGAGCTGCTTTTCCGGGTAGCGCGTGCCCGAGGCGATCCCCGGCGGAAACGCCTTCGCCAGCCGCGTGATTTCCGCCGCGCTCAGCGCGATCTCCGCCGCCGCCACGTTCTGTTCGAGGTAGGTGCGCCGCTTGGTGCCGGGAATAGGCACGACGTCCTCGCCCTGGGCGAGCACCCAGGCGAGCGCCACCTGCGCGGGCGTCGCCTGGTGCGCGGCGGCGATCGATTCGAGCGGTTGCAGCAATCCGACATTGTTCTTCAGATTTTCCGGATTGAAGCGCGGGTGGTCGCGCCGGCGGTCCTTTTGCTGGAGCGCGTCGAGCGTCTTGATCGTCGCGGTGAGAAACCCGCGCCCCAGGGGCGAGTACGCCATGAAGCTCACACCGAGCTCGCGGCAGGCCGGGAGGATTTCCCGCTCGACGTCTCGAGACCACAGGGAGTACTCGGTTTCGAGCGCCACGATCGGGTGGACCTTGTTGGCACGACGCAGGGTCGCCGCGCCGGCCTCGGACAGGGCGAGGTAGCGTACCTTCCCCTGGTCGACGAGCTTTTTCATCGCTCCCACCGTGTCCTCGATCGGGACCTTGGGATCGACCCGGTGCAGGCCATAGAGGTCGATCACCTCAACCCCGAGGCGTTTGAGCGATGCCTCGCACGCGAGCGGGACGTAGCCGGGATGCCCGCCCGACATGCCTTCCGGGAGCTTGAAGCCGCTCATGCCCATGTTGCCGAACTTCGTCGCGAGCATGACCTGCTTGCGCCTGCCCTTGATCGCGCGTCCGACCAGCTCCTCGTTGTTTCCCGCCCCGTAGGCGTCGGAGGTGACGATCAGGTTCGCGCCGAGGTCGATGGAACGGAGGATGGTCGCTATCGACTCGGGTTCGTTCGCTTCCCCGTAGATCCCCGTCATTCCCATGCAACCCAGACCCAGCATCGATACCGCGGGGCCGCTCTTTCCAAGCTTGCGTGTCTTCATTGCCTTCTCTCCTCAAAACGCGGATGGTCAGTCAGTCACCGAGCCAGTCCCTGGGACGCAGGAACTCGCGGTAGAGCCTTGCCTCCTCGCTCGAGGGGTCAGGCTTCCAGTTGTAACGCCACTTTACCAGCGGGGGCAGGGACATCAATATCGACTCTGCCCTCCCCCCTGATTGCAGCCCGAACAGCGTACCGCGGTCGTAGACGAGATTGAACTCGACGTAACGCCCCCTTCGGTAGGCCTGGAAGTCGCGCTCGCGCTCGCCGTAGGGGAGCGCCCGGCGACGCTCGAGAATGGGAAGATAGCCGGGAAGAAAGTGATCCCCGACGCTGCGTGCGAGGCCGAAACAGGTATCGAACTCAGGTTCGTTCAGATCGTCGAAGAAGATTCCGCCGATTCCGCGCGGCTCGCCGCGGTGCCTGATGTAGAAATATTCGTCGCACCAGCGCTTGAATCGCGGGTAGCGGTCCGGACCGAAGGGCGCGAGCGCCTCGCGGCAGGTGGAATGGAAGTGGCGCGCGTCCTCCTCGAATCCGTAGTAGGGGGTCATGTCCATTCCTCCGCCGAACCACCACACCGGCTCGCTTCCCGCTTTGGTTGCGATCAGGAACCGTATGTTCATGTGGACGGTCGGAGCGAATGGGTTACGCGGATGCAGTACCAGCGACACCCCCATTGCTTCAAACGCGCGTCCGGCCAGCTCGGGCCGGGATGCGCTTGCCGAGGGAGGGAGCTGCTGTCCGCTGACTTTGGAGAAATTCACCCCGCCGCGTTCGAACACCGCGCCGTCCTCGATCACGCGGCTCTCGCCGCCACCGCCCTCGCTCCGTATCCAGGGGTCGCGGTGAAACGCGCGTCCGTCGAAGCGCTCCAGCTCCGCAACGATGCGGTTCTGCAGGGCTACGAGGTAGTTGTTGACCGCAATCGGATTCACGGGTGGGCTTCGAGCCGGGATTCTACCGGCCCCGGGGGTAGCGTTTCGGCTCGCGGTGCTTATCGGGCACCGCACGAAAGCCGATATCGCGCCGGTATTGCATGCCGTCGAAGCGAATGCCATCGACAATGGCATAGGCGCGCCGCTGCGCCATTTTTATCGAGTCGCCGAGGGCGGTGACACAGAGCACCCGTCCGCCTTGTGTGACGACACTGCCGTCCTCGAGGGCGGTACCGGCGTGAAATACGCGGAAATCCTCCGCTGCCGCGGGAAGCCCCGTCACGATGTCCCCCTTCCCTGGCGCGTCGGGATAGCGTGCGGCGGCGAGCACCACACCCAGCGCCGCGCGGCGATCCCATCTTGCCTCGACGCGGTCGAGGGTACCGTCGACTGCGTGCTCGATCAGTTCGAACAGATCGCTTTTCAGGCGCAGCAGGATCGGCTGAGCCTCCGGGTCTCCCAGCCGGCAATTGAACTCCAGCACGCGCGGGTTGCCGGACGCATCGATCATCAGGCCGGCGTAGAGAAAGCCGGTGTAGGGATGGCCGTCCTCGGCCATTCCCGCGAGAACCGGATGGATGATCTCGCGCACCACGCGCGCGTGCAGCTCGGGAGTCACGACCGGTGCCGGCGAATACGCTCCCATGCCGCCGGTATTGGGGCCCTGATCGCCGTCCTTGAGGCGCTTGTGATCCTGGCTGGTCGCGAGCGGCAGCACGTGCTCGCCGTCGGCGAGGACGATGAAGCTCGCCTCTTCGCCCTCGAGGAACTCTTCGATGACGATCCGGCTGCCGGCGGCGCCCAACGTCCGATCGACCAGAATCCGATCGATCGCGGCGTGCGCTTCGGCGGAGCTTGCGGCGACGACGACTCCTTTACCGGCCGCGAGGCCGTCGGCCTTGACGACGATCGGCGCGCCGCGCGCCTCGACGTGCTCGTGAGCCGCGCCAGCGTCGTCGAAGCTGGCAAATGCCGCCGAGGGAATGTGGTGCCGCGCCATGAATTCCTTGGCGAACTCCTTGGAACTCTCCAGGCGGGCGCAGGCCCGCGTCGGGCCGAATATTCGCAGGCCCTTCCCCCGGAACAGATCGACGATGCCTTCGGCGAGCGGCGCCTCGGGCCCCACCACGGTGAGGTGGACCTTCTCGGCGAGCGCGAATTCGGCCAGCTTGTCCATCGTGGAGATGGAAACGTTTTCGAGCCCCGGTTCGCGCGCGGTGCCCCCGTTGCCCGGGGCGACGTAGACTTTCTGGACCCGGGGACCCTGCGACAGGCGCCACGCGATCGCGTGTTCTCTTCCGCCGGAACCGACAACCAGAAGCTTCATGGGATCGGGCGGATTCTCATCAGTGGCGGAAATGGCGCACGCCGGTGAACACCATCGCGAGTCCCAGCTCGTTCGCGGCTGCAACGACCTCGTCGTCGCGCACGCTGCCTCCGGGCTGGATGATCGCCCTGGCTCCGGCCGACGCGACCACGTCCACGCCGTCGCGGAACGGGAAGAACGCGTCCGACGCGACCACCGATCCCGTGAGTGAAAGTCCGGCGTGCTGAGCCTTGAGCACCGCGAACCGCGCAGCATCGACGCGACTCACCTGGCCCGCGCCGATGCCGAGCGTGCGACCACCGGCGCAGAACACGATGGCGTTCGACTTGACGTATTTCGCCACCCGCCACGCGAACAGCAGGTCGGCGAGCTGCGCCGGGGAAGGCTCCAGCCGGCTCACGCAGCGCAAGTCCGAGGTCTCCACGCTTTCCTGATCGGGGGATTGCACCAGGAGACCGCCCCCGACGCGCTTGAAGTCGTATTGCTGCGCCCTGCGCACGAAGCCTATCGACAGGACCCGCACGTTGGCTTTGGCGGAGAGCAGCCGGCGCGCCTCCGGGTCGAATTCGGGCGCGATCACGACTTCGACGAATTGCCTGCACACCGCCTCGGCCGCCGCGCCGTCCAGCCCGCGGTTGAAGGCGACGATGCCTCCGAACGCCGCGGACGGGTCGGTGGCGAACGCCCGCTCGTACGCTTCGCGCAGGGTCGTCCCGACGGCGGCGCCGCATGGATTGGCATGCTTGATGATTGTGCAGGCCGGCTCGGCGAAGGTTTTCACGCATTCCCAGGCGGCATCGGCGTCGGCGATGTTGTTGTACGACAGCGCCTTCCCCTGGATCTGGGAATGGCCGGCGATGCCCCCGGGAACCGGGCTCGCGTCGCGGTAGAATGCCGCCGACTGGTGCGGGTTCTCGCCGTAGCGCAGGTCCTCGACCTTCTCGAACTGGAGCGTCAGGCGCTCGGGGAAGCGCGCGAGGTTCCCGTCCCCCGAGACGGCGCTGAGGTAGTTGCCGATGGCGGCCTCGTACGCGGCGCTGTGAACGAACGCCTTTTGGGCGAGGGCGAAGCGCGTGGCATCGCTCAGCGCCCCGTCTTGATTCTCCATCTCGGCCAGCAGCCGCGGGTAGTCGGAGGGATCGCACACCACCGCGACTGCCTCGTGGTTCTTGGCGCCGGCGCGCAGCATGCTGGGGCCGCCGATGTCGATGTTCTCGATCGCCTCCGCCAGCGTGCAGCCGGGCTTTGACACGGTCTGAGCGAACGGGTACAGGTTGACTGCGACCAGGTCGATCGGCGCGATACCCGCGGCCTCGATCGCCGCCATGTGCGCGGGGGAATCGCGCCGCGCGAGGATCCCGCCGTGGACTTTCGGATGCAGGGTCTTGAGGCGCCCGTCGAGGATCTCGGGAAAGCCGGTGTAGTCGGCGACTTCGGTGACCGGAATGCCCTGCTCGGCGAGCGCCCTCGCCGTTCCGCCGGTCGAGAGTATCCTGATTCCGAACCGGGCAAGACCACGCGCGAACTCGGGCAAGCCCGCTTTGTCCGATACGCTGATCAGCGCCGTGCGGATAGACCTCACACCTTGATCTTGAGCGACTGGATTTTCTTCCGCAGCGTGTTGCGGTTGATGCCCAGCATCTCCGCGGCGATCGTCTGATTTCCCTGGGCCCGGTCGAGAATGAGCTCCAGCATCGGCCGCTCGACGTTCTTGAGCACCATGTCGTATACGGCGCGCGGCTTGGCTCCGTCGAGATCCTTGAAGTAGCGCTCCAGCGACCGGCGGACGCAGTCGGCGATTTCGTTGGTCTGCCTCATCTCGCAGCACCCAGGGTGCGGATCGACCCGTGCCCGGCACCCGCGCCGCGGTCTTCCGGCCGGCTCATGCCGCGAGCTCCTCCTCGTAACGCAGGCGCTGGTGGTCGCGCCCGAGTCGATCGAAGAATTCATTCACCGCGCTCAGTTGCTCTGCGCACGTTTCGAGCTGATTCATGCGGTGCCTGAAGCTTGCCGAACCGGCAAGCCCCCTGGTGTACCAGGAGATGTGCTTGCGCGCGACTTTGACCCCGGTCTCCAGACCGTAGAACGCGTACAGGTCGTGAAGATGCGCGACCAGCACCGAATGAATTTCGGAAACGAGCGGCGGCGGCAGTTTTCCTCCCGTGGAAAGATGATGCTCGATCTCGCGGAAGATCCAGGGGCGGCCCTGCGCGGCGCGGCCGACCATGATGCCGTCGGCACCGGTGAAATCGAGCACGCTGCGTGCCTCCTCCGGGGTCGTGATATCGCCGTTGGCCACGACCGGCAGGCGCGTCCTCCTCTTGACCTCGCGTATGGTGTCGTACTCGGCGCGGCCGGAAAATCCGCAGGCGCGCGTGCGGCCGTGCAGCGAAAGGAGCTGCACGCCGCTTTCCTCGGCGATCCTCGTCACATTGATGGCGTTCTTGTGGGCCGGGTCCCAGCCGGTGCGGAACTTGAGAGTCACCGGGACGTCGACCGCATTCACCACTGCCTCGAGAATGCGTCCGACCAGCAGCTCATCCTTGAGCAGCGCCGATCCGGCCATGGTGTTGCAAACCTTCTTCGCCGGACAGCCCATGTTGATGTCGACGATTTGCGCTCCCTGCTCCACGTTGTAGCGGGCAGCCTCGGCCATCATTGACGGATCGGCACCGGCAATCTGCACGGAAATCGGCTCGACCTCGCCTTCGTGATTGGCGCGGCGCCGCGTCTTCGCGCTGCCCCACAACAGCGAATTCGACGCCACCATTTCGGACACGGCCAGACCGGCGCCGAATTTCTTGCACAGTTGCCGGAAAGGGCGGTCGGTGACCCCGGCCATCGGCGCGACGAAAAGATTGTTACGCAGAATGTGCGAACCGACTCGCATCGACTGGAATTTTTTTCGGAAGGAGCGCAATTCTATACCTAAACGCGAACGATTAGGGAAGCGCCGACGCCTCTTCGACGCGGGATTCCTGCCGCGGTTTTCCTTCAGGTGAGAAAGGAAGCGAAGCTGCTCTTCAGGGCAGTGCGCGCGCTCCGAAAATCATGCGGCGGGCGAGAAAACCGCGGGCGGCGGGCAGGGCATCGAGCGCCGCCAGGCCGGCTCCCCGGACCGCGGCAAGCGGCGCGTGCGAATTCGAGAAGATCCTGACAAGAAAATCGGTGAATCCGATACTTGCGTAGCGATCGAGTCGGCGCTGGCGGACATAGCGAGCGAGAAATTCCGGCGAACCGATTTCCGCTTTGGCATCAAGCAACATCCGAGCCAACTCCCATACATCGCGCAGGCCGAGGTTCAGTCCCTGGCCCGCCACCGGATGCAGGGTTTGCGCGGCGTTTCCTATTGCGAGAATTCTCGGCTCGGGGCTGACCGCCGCGCGCCGCAGCGCGAGCGGAAATGCGGCGCGTCGGCCCGCCAGGAGAAATTCTCCGAGTCTGCCGCCGAAGGCGTCGCGCAGGTGCTCGAGGAAAACGCGCTCTTCGCAATCGAGCAGGGAGCGGGCCCGGACCGGGCTCATGCTCCAGACCAGCGCGTAGCGTTCCCCGTGGGGAAGCAGCGCGAGCGGCCCCTCGGGCGTGAAGCGCTCCCACGCGACCCCGCGACGGGGACGCTCGGCGGTGACGTCGGCGACGATGGCGCGCTGCCCGTAACTGCGTTCATGTTCGGCGCGACGGAGCCCGCCGCCATCAGCCAGGACCAGCACTCGGGCGCGCACGCTCATCGTGTCCTCGCCGCGCGTCGACAGTTTCACGTTTATCCCGCTTGCGTCGGCTTCCCAGTGCGCGAGCGATGCTGCGACGGCGGGACTGCGAGCCGAAAGCCGGGCGACGAGATCGGAATAAGCGGTGACATACCCCAGAGCGGGCAGGGCGTAATCGGTGCAGCGGAGTACGGTTCGCCCGAAACCCTGTTGGGAAACGTGGATGGTCTCGATCGGGGTGTTGGGGATCGAATGCCACGCGCGCAGCCGCTCCAGGATCAGGCGACTGCCGTGGGAGAGGGCGATCGGTCGGTCCGCGATTTCCGAGTCATCGGCGATCCGGATCGTCGACACCTCTGATTCCGACAGGGCGAGCGCCAGGGCGCAGCCGACCGGGCCGCCGCCGGCGATGACGACGTCCGCCGGCGGCAGTTCACTCACGGCCGACCAGCGCTTCGATTTCCCGGACCGATTTCGGCGCCGCCGCGGTCAGCACCTCGCATCCGGCGACGGTCACCAGAACGTCGTCCTCGATACGCACGCCGGTATTCCAGAACGGCTCGGGCACGCCGTCCGCCGGCCGGATGTAGCAGCCCGGCTCCACGGTCAGGGTCATTCCCGGCTCGAGCCGGCGCCATTCCCCGCCCGACTTGTATTCTCCCGCGTCGTGGACATCCAGGCCGAGCCAATGTCCGGTACGGTGCATGTAGAAGCGCTTGTAGTCCCCGGACTCGACGACGCTTTCCGGCGAGCCGCGGCAAAGTCCGAGATCGACGAATCCCCGGGCGAGGACTTTCACCGCCGCGTTGTGCGGCCCCTCCCAGCTTTCGCCCGCACGGACGGCCGCGATCGCGGCGCTTTGCGCGGCGAGCACCAGTTCATAGATGCTTCTCTGCGCGGCGCTGAACTTTCCGCCTACCGGAAACGTGCGAGTCAGATCGGAAGCGTAGCCGTCCAGTTCGCAGCCGGCGTCGATCAGCAGCAGGTCCCCGTCGGCAAGCCGGGCGTTGTTTTCACGGTAATGCAGAATGCAGGTTTGAGCCCCTCCCGCGACGATCGGCCAGTAGGCGGGGAACTGCGCCCCGCGGCGGCGAAACTCGTACAGGAGCTCGGCCTCGATTTCGTATTCATTGCGACCGGGGCGGGTCGCCCGCATCGCGCGCTCGTGCGCGGCCGCCGAGATCGCGGCGGCACGGCGCATCACCGCGATCTCGCCGTCGTCCTTGATGAGACGCATCTCGTCCAGGATCGCGCGCACGTCGCGGATTTCGGCGGGCACACTTATTCCGGAGCGCGCCTGGGAGCGCACTTCGTTCAACCAGCGCATCACGCGCGCGTCCCAATGGGCGTCGGCTCCGGGCGCGTAGTAGAGCGTCGCCCGGTTGGCGAGCAGCCCGGGCAGAGTCTCGTCGAGCGCCTCGATGGGAAAAGCCTGGTCGAAACCGAAAGCCTCTTTCGCGCCATCGGGCCCGTGCCGGAACCCTTCCCAGAGCTCGCGCTCCGGGCTGCGCTGCCGGCAGAACAGCAACGATTTCGATTCTTCGCCCGCGAGCAGCACCAGTACCGATTCCGGTTCGGCGAATCCGGTCAGGTAATAGAAGTAGCTGTCGAATCGGTACAGGTAGTCGCTGTCGCGATTGCGGATATGAACCGGCGCGGTCGGAATCACCGCGATACCCGATTGCATGCGCTGCTGGAGCGTGCGCCGGCGCTCGGCGCAGCGCGAGAAATTGCTGGTCGTGTCCATGGCCGGGATTGTCGTCCGCTTTGCGGCGACGATCAAGCAACGCGCTCGTTCAGAGCGGAAAGCCGCTCCGGCGTCCCGACGTCGTGCCAGATGCCGCCGTGGACTTCCCCCGATACCCGCTTGTCCGCCATCGCCGCGCGCAGCAGCGGCGCAAGCTGCGCCTTGCCACCCGGCGCGATGTTCGCGAAGAGTTCGGGACGGTACAGACCGATGCCGCTGAAGGTCAACAGCGGCGCGCCCGCCTCGCCGACCGGCCCGCCGCCGAAAGTGAAGTCTCCTTCGGGGTGGTGCGGCGGATTGGCGACCAGCACCAGGTGCGCGAGATTGCGCCCGAGCGCGCGGACCGCGAGGGAGGAGAAGTCGAAGTCGCAATAGATGTCGCCGTTGACGACCATGAACGGGTCGACCCCGAGCAACGGCAACGCCTTGGCGATGCCTCCGGCGGTTTCCAGCGCTTCGCTTTCGTGCGAGTAGCGGATCCCGACGCCGAACCGGCGACCGTCGCCGAGCGCCGCTTCGATGCGGGTACCAAGGTGTGCGTGGTTGATCACGAGCTCGCGAATACCCGCGGCTGCGAGAGATTCGATCAGCCGGAGGATGAGAGGCTTGCCGCGTACCTCGATGAGCGGCTTGGGAATCGTGTCGGTATGGGGTCTCATGCGTTCGCCGCGCCCCGCGGCCAGGATCATCGCCTTCATGGTCGAAGCCGCGGCCGCACCGGGTTCCGGCGTTGCTCAGAATGTATATCCAACGCGTTTCTCCGTCGGTTCGAACTCCTCGAGCAGGCGCGCGAGGCCGGCGAGTTCGCGGTAGCGCCGGCAGGTGGCGCGCAGGTAACGCATCACGCGCGGCTGGTCCTTCAGATATCCGTCCTTGCCGTCCCGAAGATGAAGGCGCGAAAAGATCCCCAGCACCTTGAGCTGGCGCTGCGCGCCCATCCACTCGAAGTCCCGGTAGAAATCGGCGAAATCCGACGGCACGGGAAGGCTCTCCTCGCTGGCGCGCTCCCAGTAGCGGATGGTCCAGTCCAATACCCGCTCCTCATTCCAGGAGACATAGGCGTCGCGCAACAGCGAGACCAGATCATAGGTGATCGGTCCGTAGACGGCATCCTGAAAATCCAGGATCCCGGGGCGCGGTTCGCAGGCCATGAGGTTGCGCGAGTGATAGTCGCGGTGCACGAACACCCGGGGCTGCCTCAGATTGTTTTCGAGGAGAGCCGAAAAGGAACTCTCCAGCGTCTCGCGCTGCGCCGCATCGAGCTTGCGCCCCAGCTGACGCTCGACGTACCAGTCGGCAAACAGCCGCATCTCCCGATCGAGCAGCGCCCGGTCATAGTCGGGGAGCACACCCTGCCGGCTGGCCAATTGAATCCGAAGCAGCGACTCGGACGCGTCCCGGTACAGTTCCCCGGCGCTGCCGTCGTCGAGCACGTCCAGATACGTGGCGCGGCCCAAATCCGAAAGGAGCAGGAAGCCCTGCTCCAGGTCCTGCGCCCGGATCTCGGGGACGTGGACGCCGGCTTCCCTGAACAGATGCGCGACGCGCACGAACTGCCGGCAGTCTTCCTTGTCGGGCGGCGCGTCCATCGCGATCAGCGAAGGCCGCGCCTCGTCCCCGCGGACCCGGAAATAGCGCCGGAAACTCGCGTCGTCGGAGGCGGGCGTCATGTCGAAGTCCGTGCCTCCGAGTGCGCTTTGCAGCCATCGTTGCAATTGCCCAGCGCGGTCCAAAAATCCTCCGGAAACAAAGAATTGCCTTCGCCGCAGATTTGTGCGATTTTAGCATTCGCTCCAAGTGCCCATCGTCCAACGCTTCTCCCTCATGTCGTGTCCCCGCGCCCGCCTTGCGGTGCTGGTATTGGCGCTGCTCCCCTTCTGCGGCGCGCTTGCGCAGCAGGGGGCGGGACTCCAGCCCCGGCGTTCCGCGGGGCCCGCAGGCGCGGACTCCGATTCCCTGCCGCTTACGCTGGATGCGGATCGCATCGAAGGCGTGTCCGGCAAGGAGACGAGCGCGCAGGGCAAGGTCACCCTGCGCCGGGGCGACATCCTCATCCGCGCCGATTCCCTGAAGTACAACGAGGCGACCGAGGATGTCGAGGCGAACGGCAACGTTCGCCTCGAGAAGAGCGGCGATGTCCTGAGCGGTCCGACGCTGAAGTATCACATGCGGGATTCAACGGGGATCGTCGACAAGCCCGAGTACTCCTTCGCCCCGCGTGCACGAGCGGGTCGGCAGGCTGTTTCGGCGCGCGGGCAGGCCGAGTCGATCGAATTGATCGGTGAGAACCGGTTTCGGATCACGGACGGCTCCTTTACCTCATGCAAGCCGGGCGACGACGGCTGGCTCTTGCGTGCCGACGTGCTCGACCTCGACTTCTCGACCGACGTGGGCAAAGTGCGGGGCGGCAGCCTGTATTTCGAGGGCGTGCACGTTGCCACGGCGCCTTTCTTCGAGTTTTCCCTGAACAATCGGCGCAAGTCCGGCTTGCTTCCGCCCTCGATCGGCACCACCGGCAAGAGCGGACCCGAGTTCGCCATTCCGTACTATCTGAATCTGGCGCCGAACTACGACCTCACGCTGACGCCGCGCTACATGGAGAAGCGCGGCTTGCAGATCGCCGAGCAGTTTCGCTACCTTCAGGCGAACTACGGCGGTGAGTTCAAGGCCGAAGTGCTTCCCAGGGACCGCACCACCGATCGCAGCCGCTCGGCGCTGAGCCTGGTCCACTCCTATGACTCGGGGGGGGCCCTCTTGGGCGGGGTGAACCTCAATCAGGTGTCCGATGACAACTATTTTCGCGATTTGGCGACCCGGATCAACATTACGTCTCAGGCCACTCTGCCGCGCGAGGGGTTCCTCACCTATAACGGCAGCTGGTGGAGGACCGGCAGCTATTCGGCGACGGCGCGCGTGCAACGCTTCCAGGTCCTCCAGGATCCGGATAATCCGATCGTCCCGCCCTACGGCCGCACGCCTCAGTTGAGCTTGTCGGCGCTGCGCCAGGGCATCGGCGGGTTCGACTTCGGGAACTCCGCCGAGTTCGTCGACTTCAGCCACCCTTCGCTCGTGAACGGCAGGCGTACCACGATCTATCCGAGTCTCTCCTACCCGCTGGTCGGCCCGGGTGCTTTTCTCATCCCCAAATTCGGCGTCCACTACAGCTACTATTCGCTTCAGGACGGCCAGGCGCCGTCGCTTTCAACTGTCGGTCCTGTGCCGCCGCAGAATTCTCCCGGGACGCCGGACACGATCAGACGGACTCTTCCGATTTTCAGTCTGGACGGCGGCCTCATCTTCGATCGCGCGGCGGAGGGGACGACCACCCAGACGCTCGAGCCGCGTCTCTATTACGTGCGCATTCCGTTCCGCGAGCAGAATCAGATTCCGCTGTTCGATACGGCGCTCGCCGATTTCAACTACGCCCAGATATTCTCCGAAAACATGTTCTCCGGGGGCGATCGCATCAACGACGCCGACCAGATAACCGTTGCGCTCACTTCGCGCACGCTGCGGGCTGCGACGGGTCAGGAGCTGCTTCGCGGCACGATCGGTCAGCGCTACTATTTCAAGGATCAGGAGGTCACGCTCAATCGGGCCGACGCTCCCCGAACCTCCCGCAGCTCCGACTGGCTCGCGGCGGTATCCGGACGGGTTACCGAGCACTTGGGGACGGAGGCGGCCCTGCAATATAACCAGCGGGATCGGCGCTCCGAGAGGCTGACGTTCGGGGGACGCTATCAGCCCGAACCGCTCAAGACGGTCAATCTCAGCTATCGTTTCCTGCGCGACCAGATACGGCAGGTCGATCTCTCCGGACAGTGGCCCCTGGGCGGGCGCTGGTTCGGAATCGGGCGATTCAACTACTCGTTGAGCGACAGCCGGATCGTGGAAGGTCTCGCGGGATTCGAATACGGCGCCGATTGCTGGACCAGCCGCATGGTGGCGCAGCGCTTTGCGCTGACCGCGGGCTCGTCGTCGTCGGCTGTCTTCATCCAGCTGGAACTGAACGGGTTTTCGCGCCTCGGGTCGAATCCTCTGGAAACTCTGAAACGCAACGTTCCCGGATATCGGCCGGTCAATGCGCCACCGGCCGAGGCGAGCCCCGACAGACCGTTCGACTTCTACGAGTGAAGCGGCCCGGCGCTTCCCCGGCTCGAGCGGGCTGTCGCGGTCGGAGGGATATTGCAAGGGATTCGCCGGAGCGGCAATAATGCGGGCCCGATCGAGGAAATGAACCGGTGAAGATCCAGCTGTCCATCGCGATGTCGATTTTGTGCGGCACCGTCCTCGCTCAAGGGGCCCGCCAGGAGCAGAGCGCCTCGACGCGAACTGCCCCGATCGATCGCATCGTCGCCGTGGTCAACAAGGAAGTGATCACGCGTCACGAGCTGAGCGAGAGGATGGATCGCGTGACCCAGGGTCTCGCGCGGCGAGGGACATCTCTTCCCGACCGTCATGAGGTGGAACGCCAGGTGCTCGAGCGTCTCATCATCGAGAGGGTGCAGCTGCAGCTCGCCCGCGACACCGGACTGCGCGTCGATGACCTCGAACTCGATCGCACGGTGGCGCGGATAGCAGAAGGGAACAAGCTCTCGCCGGCGCAGTTCCGGCAGGCGCTCGAGCGCGATGGAATCCGCTTCGAGGGGTTTCGCGAGGATCTGCGGGACGAAATCCTGATCAATCGACTGCGGGAGCGGGACGTGACCAGCAGGATCACGGTCAGCGACGGCGAGATCGAGAACCTGCTGCTGGAGCAAAGCGGAAGAAAAGGCGCCGGAACCGAGTACAGCATCGCTCACATCCTGGTGAGGGTGCCGGAGCAGGCGAGTCCGGAACAGCTGGACGCCCGGCGCGCACGGGCGGAGGAGGCGATCAGGCGGATGCGCGAGGGCGCCGACTTCGCGCAGGTCGCGGCGGCCTATTCGGACGCGCCCGATGCCCTCCAGGGCGGGGTCATGGGCTGGCGCGGCCAGGACCGCTTGCCGGAGCTTTTTGTGGAGGCGCTGGAAAATCTCAAGCCGGGAGAGGTCAGCAATGCCCTGCGCAGTCCGGCCGGGTATCACGTCATCAAGCTGATCGCGCTGCGCGGAGCCGGAGCCCCGCTCCTCGTCGAGCAGTCGCATGTGCGTCATATCCTGGTGCGTACGAACGAGCTCGTTTCCGAGGACGACGCCAGGCGGAAGCTGACGAACCTGCGGGAGCGCGTCGTAAACGGAACCGATTTCGCCGAGCTTGCGCGCCTCAATTCCGACGACGGGTCGGCTTCGCGAGGCGGGGACCTCGGCTGGGTCTACCCGGGGGACACGGTGCCGGAGTTCGAACGCGCCGTTTCGGAGCTGAAACCGCTGGAAGTGAGCCAGCCGGTCAAGACCAGTTTCGGGTGGCACCTCATTCAGATGCTCGAACGCCGCACCGCGGACGTATCCTCCGAGCGCAAGCGCATCGAGGCGCGCCGGGCGCTGCTGGACAGAAAGGGCGACGAAGCGTATCAGGAGTGGCTTCGGCAGCTTCGCGACCGCGCCTACGTCGAGCTGCGGCTGGAGGAGCAGTGAGCATCTCACCGGAGGTGCCGACGGCGGGCCGCCCGGGTGCGCCCCGTTCGCCGTCCTCCGCCGTCATCGCGGTGACCTCCGGGGAGCCGGCGGGAATCGGCCCGGACATTTGCCTCGCTCTGGCCGGGCGGCGCTTCGCGGCGCGCACCGTCGTCCTCGGGGACCGCGATATGCTCGAAGAACGCGCCCGACAGCTCGGCCTGGATCTGCGCTTGAGCGGGCCCGAAGCGGAAGCGACCCCGGGTTCGATCTCGTGCCTGCACCTGCCGCTGGCGGCGCCCTGCCGCGCGGGCACGCTCGATCGGCGCAACGCGCCCTACGTCCTGGCACTGCTCGAACGGGCGGTGAAGGGATGCGCGGCGGGCGAGTTCGCGGCGCTGGTGACGGCACCCGTGCACAAGGGGGTGATCAACGACGCCGGCATTCGATTCATCGGTCATACGGAGTATCTCGCCGAAAGCGCCGGGGTCGACCGGGTGGTCATGATGCTGGTGGGGGGAGGACTGCGGGTCGCGCTCGCGACCACCCACCTCGCCCTGAAGGAGGTGCCGGGCGCTCTGACTCGCGAGGGCCTCGAACGGACGATCAGAATACTCAGCGACGGGCTCACGCGCCGGCTCGGCATTTCCGAGCCGCGAATCCTGGTAGCCGGCCTCAACCCGCACAGCGGCGAGGGCGGCCATTTCGGCAGGGAGGAAATCGAGGTGATCGGCCCGGTTCTCGAGAAACTCCGCGCCGAGGGGTTCCGGCTCGTCGGGCCGCTTCCGGCGGACACCCTGTTCGTGCCGAGCCGGCTCGCCGCCGCCGACTGCGTGCTCGCGATGTACCACGACCAGGGCCTCCCGGTGCTCAAGTACGCGAGCTTCGGCAAGGGAATCAACGTGACACTCGGCCTGCCCCTGATTCGTACCTCGGTCGACCACGGCACCGCGCTCGAGCTCGCGGGCTCGGGCGGGGCGGATCCGGAAAGTCTTTTCGCGGCGGTCGAAGGGGCGATCGAAATGACGCGAATCGGGGCGAGGGTTGAGCGCTGAAGCGCATGGCGCTGCGCCGGCACATCCCGCGAAAGAGGTTCGGCCAGCACTTTCTCGTCGATGACGAGGTCATCGGCCGCATCGTCGCCGCGATCGATCCGCGCCCCGGCGAGCACCTCGTCGAAATCGGGCCGGGCCTGGGAGCGCTGACCGCTCCGCTCCTCGATCGAATCGAGCACCTGGATGTGGTCGAACTGGACCGGGATCTCGCCGGCCGCCTGCGCGAGAGGTATCCCCCGGAACGCCTCGCGGTGCATGTGGCCGATGCGCTGCGCTTCGATTTCTCCACGCTGCCGGCGCCGCTGCGGGTCGTGGGCAACCTCCCCTACAACATCTCGACGCCGCTCCTGTTCCACCTCGCCGCGGTTGCACCCCGGTGCGCGGATCTCCATTTCATGCTGCAACAGGAGGTGGTCGAGCGGATGGTCGCGAAGCCATCCGGGCCGGAGTACGGTCGGCTCTCGGTCATGCTGCAGTACCGGTTTCACCTGGAGCGACTTTTCACGGTTGCGCCGGAGGCGTTTCGGCCTCCACCCAAGGTGAGATCGGCGGTGGTGCGTCTGGTTCCGCGCCCGATCCTCGAGCTGGAGGCGCAGGATGAAGCCGAATTCTCCGCAGTGGTAACCAGGGCCTTTTCAATGAGGCGCAAGACCCTGCGCAACGCGCTTGCCGATCTCCTTTCCGAATCCGAACTCCGCGAGCTGGGAATCGACCCCGGCGCGCGCGCCGAAGCGCTTCCGGTTGCGGCTTATGTCACAATCGCCAACCGGGTTCCGCGAAGTCCGCGAAGCCGGACCTAGACCGTGCAGACGCCCGCTGGCAAAATGGTGTATAGATATCGCTCTTGAAGCCGGGGAGGGTTGCGATGGGCCTGCTGGATGACCTGAAGAAACAGGCCGACTTGGTCAAGACTCAGCAGATTCTCCAGCAGAATTTGCAGGGAGATAAGCTCAAGGTCGTCGAAGACAAGATGAAGCAGACCTTCCAGTATGTTCACGAACTGCTGAAGCAACTCTCCGTGGTGAAACCCACGAGCCCCCTGGTCTATTCGATCCCCGGCGTCGGAGAATTCAAGGGTCTGGTGTTCACCGAGTCGTTCATCGACTACCGCCGCAAGCGGATCAACGACAAGGAGTATTTCGATACGATCCATTTTTTCATCAAGTGGGGGGGGCCGGACACGATCGTCGTCGAGAAGGACATGCCTCCCGCGATGCAGAAGATCCGGGAATCCCTGTGGCTGAGCAAGATCAAGTTCGTCGAGGAGGAGAAAAAGAACGCCAAGGGATTCGTCATCGGAGCGAAATTCACCATACCGGGCACCGTCCTGACCGACATCGTGATCAAGGCGGATCACGATCAGGGAAAGCTGCTCTTTCAGGCGACCCACCTGTTCGGATTGGGCGTGGAGCACCTGGCCGTTCCGGCACCCGAAATCAGCGACGAAATGCTGGAAGATTTCGCCCGGGCGCTCATAGGGCAGCAAAGCGAGATTCGCCGATTCCGCGCCGTCGGCGCCTCCGGAATTGCGCGCTAGGGAAGCTCTGAACCACCTGTGATTTCGTCATTCCCGCGGCCTTTAGCACCCGCGAAAGCGGGTGGGGAATCCGGAATTCCAACCGCTTGCCGGATGCCCGCTTTCGCGGGCACGACGTTGATCAGAGGTTCCTTGGGGAAGATCCGGAAAATAGGTCCTATTTCCGCTCTATCAGCTCGATCTTGTAGCCGTCCGGGTCCTCGAGGAACGCAATCACGGTATGGCCGTGCTTCATCGGGCCGGCCTCCCGCGTGACCCTTCCGCCGCGGCGCTTCACTTCCTCGCAGGTCCTGCGGGTATCCTCCACCGCAATCGCAATGTGGCCGTAGCCGCTTCCGATCTCGTACTTGTCCACGCCCCAGTTGTGGGTCAGCTCCAGCACCGTGCTGTCCGCCTCATCGCCGTAGCCGACGAAGGCGAGGGTGAACTTTCCCTCCGGATAGTCGTTTCGCCGCAACAGACGCATGCCGAGCACGCCGGTATAGAAGTGCAGCGAGCGTTCCAGGTCGGCCACTCGCAGCATGGTGTGGAGCATTCGCATGGCATCCTCCTTCGCCTGGTTGAGTCGAATTCCCCGGGTGGGCGGCGGCCCGCCTCAGAGTTCGGGGAGCATCCGCCCCAGTGCGTTCAACTCGCGCCGCGCGGAGCGGTGGTCCGGATAGAGAGAGGCGACGAGGTCCCAGAAGCGCGGCGAATGATTGAGCTCCTTCAGATGGGCGATCTCGTGGGCGGCGACGTAGTCGATGAGATGAGGCGGCAGCAGCATCAGGCGCCAATTGAGCAGCAGGCGCCCGTTGGCACCGCAACTTCCCCATCGCGAGCGTGCGTTCGAGAGCCCGACGTCGGATGGTTGCAGTC
>JBATEB010000270.1:0-7655 GCA_049663805.1 Burkholderiales bacterium
CCGCCATACCTTCACCCGATGGCCCGAAGCAAAACCGACTTCTCGCGACCCTGTCCGCGAAGGATTACCAGCGCCTGCTGCCGGACCTGGAACTCGTGCCGCTGCCGCTCGGCACGTTCGTCTACGAGCCCGGCGGCAGACCGGACTACGTGTATTTCCCCATCGACTGCATCGTGTCCTTGCTCTACGTCCTGAAAGATGGGGCGGCGGCGGAGATCGCGCTCGTGGGACATGAAGGCCTGGTCGGCGTCGCGCTGTTCATGGGCGGGGAATCCACCTCCAGCCGGGCGGTGGTGCAAAGCGGCGGCACCGCGTACCGCCTCCCGTCGGGAATCCTCAGGCGGGAATTCGAGCAGGGCGGCCCGCTGCAGCACCTCCTTCTGCGCTACACCCAGGCGCTGATCACGCAGATGGCGCAGACGGCGGTGTGCAACCGGCACCACGCGATCGACCAGCAACTCTGCCGCTGGTTGTTGCTGACCCTGGACCGCTTGCCGGGCGAAGAGGTGGTGATGACGCAGGAACTGATCGCGAACATGCTGGGCGTGCGCCGCGAGGGCGTGACCGAGGCCGCCGGCAAGTTGCAGGCGGACGGATTGATCCGTTACAGCCGCGGCCGCATCAAGGTGCAGGATCGCGCGAAACTGGAAAAGCGCGTATGCGAGTGCTACGCGGTGGTGAAAAAAGAGTTCGACCGCCTGCTGCCCTATCAGGCCCGGGGTGCGCCGGACGCAACCCCCTGGACGTTGCCTGCAGGCCGATGACCGCCGGCGTTCATTGTTTCTGCGCGACGGCGCGGCCCTCCGCGTTCACGAATACGCGGTAGCGGTTACCGTCCTTGCAGGTCGCCACGTGATCGTTGTCCGCCCGCCGGGTGGCGCCGACCACCTGCCCGCATGGCAGACCCAGCAGCGCGATGACCGACGTCAGATCCTTGAGCAGCGCGGCGTCTTCCGCGGCCGGCGACGGTCCGGCGAAGAGCGCCGCGAGCGCCAACAGCAGAGTCGAAACCCGGGGGAGTGTGATCAAGACGCGTCTCCTTGAGTCAGCTCAGTGAATTGAATTTGTCCCGATCCGCGAGGATCCCCCAGATCGCTTCGCGCGATCCCGAGATCGTACGCGCCAGGGAGGGATCGCCGTCCTGGACGAGAGAGAGCACCTTGAGGACCAGCATGTCGTACGGCTGCCGCAGCGAGGCGACGCCGGTCTTCTCCCCGCTCTGGTAATGCGCCCGGAACTGATCCAGCAGGTCGTCCACCTGGTTCTTGAGCGCGATCTTGGTGAGGACCCCGATGGCTTTGGTGGCCCGCAGCCGCTCCGTAAGACCCGCGACGTCCAGCGGCGGCTCCCGCTTGCCGGCAGGGGATGCCGTGGCGGGCGCTTTGACGGGCGGAGCGGCCTTGGCGGCGCCCGGGCTCCCGGAAGAGGGCGCCGGCGGCGGCGCACCGAAGCCGGCGCAACCCGCCGCGAGGGCGAAGAAGAGAACTCCGATCGTGCGCAGTGCGGGCATCATTTTGTCGGCGCGAATCCGAAGGGTGGCGCGGCTCATAGCCCGAGCGTGGAGCAGTCACGATAGTGAGCCCGGGCCGGCGGGTCTGTACGGCACCGTACACGCTGCCGGCGGCGGCCGCGGTGCGGCGCTTCGGCTGCGGCGGTTGTGCGCCCGGTCCGCGGCCTGACGCTCCTGCGATCGAATCGGGGGGCTTGGGGTATGATCGTCGCCACGTCCGGGCCTGATTCCTTCGGGGCGGCCGTCGCGCTCGAGGTTCTGCGCTTTTCAACAACATCGACAGGGGAGCTGACGCATGCCCTTCAACAGACTGCTGATTTCCGCCGCGTGCCTGATATTGCTTTTCGGCTGCGCATCCAGCCGCAAGAAGACCGAAACGCCGCCCGCCGCCGGCTCGAGTTCTTCTCAGCCGGCACCCAAGGGGAAGGTCGCGGGAGCCCCGGCGAGAAGCGACGGGCGGAAGGTGAAATCCAGGGACGGCAAGGTCGACGGTGAAATCTTCGGCACGCCCGCCCGCGGGAGCAAGTTCGCCAAAGTGGAGATCGGCATGAGCCGGATCCAGGTCGAAAAATTGATCGGCACGCCCGACGATGCGGAATCGCATGTCACCGGAAGGCAGTTCGCACCGTTCTATTTCGGCGGGGACACGCAGCGTTACGAGGCTTTCTACAAGGGCGAGGGCCAGCTGAGCTATTCGAACAACACCCGGTTCAGCGCACCCGACACGCTGATCGTCATCACGGTCGACCGCCGGGAAAAAGGCGTCCGCCACTGAGCTCCGTGCCCGCGGGCGAGGCGGGCGGATTTCAGGTCAGCGCCCGCGCCTCGCCCTGCTGACGATCTCCTCGCGCACGTCGGTGATCTCCCGCGCGCGCGACGCGCGCTCGCCGTCGCAGTGCTCGGTCCGCGGACAATGGGTGCTGCGCGGACAGATGATGCGCGCGGAACTGGACAGCGCGTCCTCGACCCAGGCGATGTTCAGCACCCTGGCGGCTCCTTGGATCGCCTCGGCGGCGGCCCTGGGAATCCTCGCCTCGCCGTGGTGATGCAGGCATTCCCCGGTGATGCTCGCGACGATGTTTTCCGCATCGACGCCGTGCGAGCGCAGCGCCGGGGCGAGGTCGATCCCGACCGACAGCACGTGGGGATTGCCCGCCATGTCGTCGGTACGCCGCGAGTGGCAGCAATACAGGAGCGACTGGTCGCCGTCGCGCAGCACCGAGATCTGCGAGCCGCGGTCAGGGCCGCGGCTCGCGTTGAGCATGCGGAATACGGCCCAGTTCGGGCAAGGGTCGGTGACCTGCGCCATGTTGCCCCAAGGCAGCGGGATGCCGTTGCCGCGATACACCGCGCGCAGGTATCCGGGCGGATAGGCGTCGAAGAAGTGCCAGTAGGGATACGGCGACACCTTGGTCATGCGCCGCATCACGACCGCCGGCGTCAGCTCGATTTTCTCCCCCGCCTCGACCCGGTAGGACTCGCGCGTGAGGAACCTCCGGAACGGGACCTTGGGGCAGAGCAGCGCGCCGGCGAAGAAGCTGCACTCGAAATCGCGCCAGGCGTGCAGCACGTCCTGCGCGCTCATGGCGGCGGCGATTCCCGAGGCGCCTTCCGGACTGCCGCCCATTTCCCCGCCGGTGGCGTGCGCGGACTTGAGTCCGTCGCCTTGGTGCAGCACCTTGTGGCCCAGGTGCGAGGCGAGGTCGAACTTGAGGCGCGCCGGGTCGGCCTGCAGCTCCCGATTCAGATAGACGGCGCGCGGTGATTCGAAGAACGAGCGCACCATGCTGCGCAGCTCGCGGTCCTTGTCGCGCGCGAGCACGGGCTTGCGGTCGAACCAGCGCAGGGTCAGGCCGTGGTGCCGGCAGAGGCGCATCAGCTCGTCGGCGCCCAAGGGGAATTTGCGCCCGCCGACCTCTTCCGCCGCCCGCTCGAGATCGGGAAAGTCGTTGCGCGACATCTCCTGGTGCGAGCGGATCAGGAGGTGCGCGAACTGCCGCCCGGTGGTGCCGGTCTGCGCCAGCAGCTCGGGGATCGCCGCCTGCAGCAGCTCCCTGGAAAACAGGAACGCGGGTTCGAGCGGCACGCCCGCGGCGCCGCCGGCCCTCTGTTTGAACGCGGCGGTCTCCGTTTCCGGATTGCCGTCGAGGAACCAGCGCGCTTCGCGCTGGAACAGGGACGCCAGCAGCCCGAGCACGTCTTCCGACGGGACCCGCTTGCCGCTCTCGATCATGGAGAGGTAGGAGACCGACGGGGCGCTCTCGCGATCCAGCTGGATGCAGCGCGCCGACAGCTCCTCCAGGGTGAGGCCGTTGCGCTTGCGCAAGGCGCGCAGCTTGGTGCCGAGGAAGTGACTGTTGCGAGTGTGCTGGGTCATGGCGGGGTCGCGGAAGAACGGTGTGAAATTGACAGTGTGAAATTTCCTAAGTCAAATTTACCGATTTCCTCGCCTATGATGCCTTGCATGAAAACAAATGTACAGGCCATGCCGGCACCGGAACTGGAGATCCTCGGACCCCGGCTCGAACGATCGGCGGAGGTGCTGACTCCCGCGGCACTGGAGCTGGTCGTCACGCTGCATCGAAGATTCGACGGCCGGCGCCTCCAGCTGCTGGCCGCGCGGGCGCAGCGTCAAAAGCAGCTGGACGCGGGCGGATTGCCGGAATTCCTGCCGGGAACCGCCGCGATACGCGCCGACGAGTGGCGCGTCGCTCCGGTTCCCGCGGATCTCCTGGATCGCCGCGTGGAAATCACCGGGCCGGTCGATCGCAAGATGATCATCAACGCGCTCAACGCACCGGTGCAGGCTTTCATGGCCGACTTCGAGGATTCGTCCTCGCCGACCTGGGAAAACATGGTGAACGGGCAGGTCAATCTGCGCGACGCCGTCAACCGCGACATCGGCTACCTCGATCCCGCCAGCGGCAAGTCTTACCGGCTCGGCGAGCGTCTCGCGACACTGATCGTGCGGCCGCGCGGCTGGCATCTGCCCGAGAAACACCTGCGCATCGACGGCGAGCCGGTGTCGGCCGCGCTCTTCGATTTCGCGATCTTCCTGGCGAACAACCACGAGTCGCTGGCGCGCGCCGGCACCGGTCCGTATTTCTACCTGCCGAAAATCGAGAGCCATCTCGAAGCCCGGCTGTGGAACGAGGTCTTCGTCGCCGCACAGGACGCCCTGGGCATGAAGCGCGGCACGATCAAGGCGACCGTGCTCATTGAAACGGTACTGGCCGCGTTCGAAATGGACGAGATCCTGTTCGAGTTGCGCGAGCACGCCGCGGGCCTCAATTGCGGCCGCTGGGATTACATCTTCAGCTTCATCAAGAAATTCCGGAACCGCCGCGACTGCGTGCTGCCGGATCGCGGCACGCTGACCATGGACAAGCCCTTTCTGAAGTCCTATGTCGATCTGCTGATCCAGACCTGTCATCGCCGCGGCGCGCACGCGATGGGCGGCATGGCGGCGCAGATTCCGATTCGCGACAACCCGCAGGCCAACGCGGCCGCCATGGACAAGGTGCGCGCCGACAAGACGCGCGAGGCGCTGGCCGGTCACGACGGCACCTGGGTTGCCCATCCGGGGCTGGCGCCCATTGCGATGGAGGCCTTCAACGCCGTCATGTCCGGACCCAATCAGCTGCAGGTCATGCGCGGCGATGTGCAGGTCAGGGCGGCGGATCTGATGCGCATTCCCGACGGTGCAATCACCGAAGCCGGATTGCGGCAGAACATTCGCGTCGCCGTGCAATACATCGAAGCCTGGCTGCGCGGCTCCGGCTGCGTGCCGCTGTATGACCTGATGGAAGACGCCGCCACCGCCGAGATTTGCCGCGCGCAACTCTGGCAATGGATACGCCACGAAGCCCGCATGGACAACGGCGCGACCGTGACGGCGGAGCGGTTCGATCGGCTGCTCGGGGCCGAGCTCGAGCGGGTACAGCATGAAGTCGGCATTGCCGGAGTCCGATCCGGCGTCTTTCCCGCCGCGGCGAGCTTGTTCAGCTCGATGGTCAAGAACGACAGCTTCGACGAATTCCTGACCTTGCCCGCCTACGAATTTCTGCCTTGATGAATCCCTTCGCGATCTGAACGGAGGGCCGAAATCGTGAAAACCAACGTGCTCGTTCTGGGGGCCTCCTACGGTTCGCTGCTCGGCACCAAGCTGTTGATGGCCGGGCACCGCGTGTCACTCGTCTGCACCGCGCCCACCGCGGCGCTGATCAACCGCGAGGGGACCGTGGTCCGCTTCCCGATCCGGGGCCGGGAGTCGCCGCTGGCGATCGCTTCGAAAGAGCTTCCGGGGGAGCTTTGCGCGAGCACGCCCGGCGCGGCCGACCCCGGCGCATTCGACCTCGTCGTGCTCGGCATGCAGGAGGCCCAGTACGGCTCGGCCGGTGTCCGGGAGCTGATGGGCCGCGTCGCGCGGGCGCGCAAACCCTGCCTCGCGATCATGAACATGCCGCCTTTGCCCTACCTCAGGCGGATTCCCGGGCTGTCGACCGAAGCCCTGGAGGCCTGCTATGCGGACCCCGCGGTCTGGAAGGGCTTCGAGCCCGGGCTGATCACCATGGCGAGTCCCGATGCCCAGGCGTTTCGCCCGCCGGAAGGGGGAAAGAACGTTCTCCAGGTGGGCCTGCCGACCAACTTCAAGGCCGCGCGCTTCGAAGCGGAGGCGCCGACCGCGCTGCTGCGGCAACTCGAGGCCGACATCGAGGCGGCCCGGTTCCCCTGTGGCGAAGGCGCCGTCGACGTTCCGGTGAAGCTCAAGGTGCACGATTCCGTTTTCGTTCCGCTCGCCAAGTGGCCGATGCTGATCGCCGGCAACTACCGCTGCATCCGGCCGAACGACATGATCCCCATCCGGGAGGCGGTGCACGGGAATGTCGAGGAGTCCCGCAGAATCTACGACTGGGTCGCGAAGCTGTGCACGGGGTTGGGCGCCGAGGCCGGTGATCTCGTTCCTTTCGAGAAGTACGCCAAGGCCGCCGAGAGCCTGGGCAAGCCCTCGTCCGCGGCGCGCGCGCTCTTCGGCGGCGCC
Source organism: Burkholderiales bacterium (assembly GCA_049663805.1). Taxonomy (GTDB): domain Bacteria; phylum Pseudomonadota; class Gammaproteobacteria; order Burkholderiales; family SG8-39; genus VBDM01. The sequence continues at coordinate 6,552 of JBATEB010000270.1, forward strand.
GAGCACATCGAGCGGGTCGACAGCCTGGTCGGACGGATCGCCCGCCAGCTGGGGCTGCAGTCGGACACGCTGCACGAGATCGTCGCGCTGGTGGACGAGCGCCTGGGAAGAAACCGCCTGGCCCGATCGGCGGCGGCCTGAGTCGCCGCTGGGCGAGCTGGGATTCTGAAGCGATCCGCCTTATGGGGGTCCGGTCCCGATCAGAAGGGGACCCATGGCCCTCGCCAGGTGTCGTCTCGCGGCCGGGCGCGAGCGAGTGCCTGAGCGGCCCCGCACCAGCCCTCGCAGGCGTTGCGCCCCGGACGGCGCCGCCAGAGATTGAGCAGTCCCTTGCACTTCGCATAGAAGCGGAAAAATCGCAGCACCTTGCGGCGCTCCGCCGGGCTCGGCGGTGCGGCGCTGCAGACGAGCTTGTCGTCCGTCATGCCGCGGTCGGTGAAACTCACGGCTCCCCAGGCTTTGACCCGTATCCGGGTGCCCAGAGGCAGCCGCGGCCCGAGCACCAGGGCATCCAGCAAATCGCCCTCGAGTCCCAGGTAGATCGGCACCGAGCCGTAGTTGAACGGGCAGGGCAGGGGCGAGATGAAGTCGACCCGACCCGTGGACCCGCGTTTCAGAAAGCTCCCTCGCGGGACCTCGATCACCACCTCGACCTCGGGCGGCTCGGGCGGTGCCTCGCGGGCGGGGGGCCGGGTGTCGGCGGCGTGCTTCACCGCGAAAGCCTACCTCGAATTCACGTTGATCGCGCCGGGCGGAAGCGGCGGTGACCGAAGCGCCCGGCCCTGGCCGCCCCCTGCCCACTCCGTCCCACCCGTCTTCCCACGGTGCCGTCGCCGGCGGGCAGCGCTCGACGTTGGGGTTTACATCGTCGCGGATCGACGGGCAGAATGAGTCGGGAGTCGTCACTGGGGACGGCTCAAACGTCGAGGGGGAATCCAATGTGCATACTGTGCGTTCAGGGAAAGCCGCAAGACCATAGCGGTTCGGCGAGCGGCTCGCAGCTCGGGCGGCGCGATTTCCTGAAGACCGCGGCGGCGACCGGGGTCGCCGCGGCGGGACTGAACCTTTTCGCCGCCGGCCCGGCGGCGGCGGACGGCGCCGGCC
>JBATEB010000271.1:0-3043 GCA_049663805.1 Burkholderiales bacterium
CCTGGGCGACTCGATCACACTGGGTGTGAACGGCGGATACCGCAACGACTTGTATACGGGCCTGCAACAAAACAACTGCGGCGTCAGCTACGTGGGCACACTGTCTGACCCAAACACGCGCGTTCCCGGTAAGGAGCACGAGGGGCACAGCGGACTCACCATTGGCGATATCGCGAGCGGTGTCAACGCCTGGATGGCCTCGACGCAGCCCAACTTCATTCTGCTCATGATCGGAACCAACGACACCGCCTGGTTTGCAAACGAAGACGGCGTCGAAATCGGCGCCCGCCATGATGCATTGATCGAGCAGCTCAGGACGGCACGCCCCAATGCCTGGATCTTTGTGGCTTCCATCCCGCCGCAGACCTCGATCCTGATTCACGGTAAAGGCGATGGCGCCCCTGAGAATAAGAAGACCGATCGCGCGGCGCTCACTCAACAACTCAACGCGGTCATTCGCAGGAATGTGGAGGCTCGGGCCGGGGCGGGCCAGCGGGTGCGCTTTGTTGACGTCAATTCGGTGGTGGCGGCAGCGGATTTGTACGACGGCATTCATCCGACCGAAGCGGCGCACGCCAGGATCGCGCAGAAATTTCTGGAGGGGATGCGTGCCGCGCTCGCTCCTGTATCGACGCCGGCACCGGTCGCGCCCCAATAGGACGTTGTCCCGGTTCTCGCCCGGTCGGCGCGTCCCGGTCAGTGGAAACCGTGAATGGCCGGAGAGAGAGCGATGCGTCTCGAGATAACCGCCTTTCGGTCAGTGCTGTGGTGGGCGATTTCGAGTACCTGTGCGCTCGCCAACGCAGCGTCCGACTGGCCGGAGTGGAACGATTTCACCGAGCGCTTTGTCCAGGCTGACGGTCGCGTGATCGACATTACCTTCGAACGCAAGAGCACTTCGGAAGGGCAGTCCTACGGGTTGTTCTTTGCGTTGGTTGCCAATCAACCGAAGCAGTTCGACACGCTTCTCAAGTGGACGTCCGACAATCTCGCCAAAGGACAGCTCGGCGACAAACTCCCCGCCTGGCTGTGGGGATTGCGCGAAGACGGAAGTTGGGGCGTGAAGGATCAGAACTCGGCCTCCGATGCCGATTTATGGATCGCCTACGCGTTGCTTGAGGCTGCACGTTTGTGGGATGCGCCGAAGTACGCGGACACCGGACGCAAACAGCTTGCGCAGATTCGCCGCCATCAATTTGCTCAAGCAGGGAGCGCGGGTCCGGTACTGCTGCCCGGATATGGGTTCACGCTCGATAAGGGACGGTTCCGCATCAACCCCAGCTATCTGCCCGGCTTCATGTTCCGCTACCTGGCCGCGACCGACCCCCAAGGCCCGTGGCAGGCGGTATGGGACGGCTATATGCGCATGGCTCCGCAGGTATTCAGCGCCGGGGTCGCTCCCGATTTGTTCGTGGTCGATTCCACGGGCAGGGTCACGCCGGACACCGAACGGGAACCCTCCGGGAGCTACGATGCCATTCGCGTCTATCTCTGGGCGGGGATGTCGGGGCGCAACAGCCGGGAAATGCTCAAGATGCTCTCTGTTTATGCCGGGCTGATCCGCGAGCTCGGCACGCCTCCCGAAAAGGTCGATCCCCTTACCGGCGTGGCGAACAAATCCGATTTTTCGCCCATCGGATTCTCGGGCGCCACGTTGCCGTTCCTGAGCGCGCTGGGCGACAAGGCGACGCTGGAAAAGCAGCGCGACCGGGTACGCGCCGCGGCACTGCGCGCCAAACTGGGCGAGCGTACCCACTATTACGATCAGGTCCTGATTTTGTTCGGCAAGGGCTGGCTCGACGGCCGGTACCGCTTCGACGACCAGGGACGCCTGCAGCCTAAATGGATGCGCTGACGGCGTGACTCTCGCGCTCGGCATGGACGGGACGCGCCGCTCCGGAGGAGGACGCCGCCGGCAGGGCCACCCGATCGGACGCGGGCAACCGTCGCTGGGCGCGCGCGCGACGCCCGGACCCGGAAGCGGGCACCGCAGGCGGAACCGGCGGATCGAGCGCCGGCACCAGCCGGAGTCTGGGTGTCGCTGCCGCACGAAGCACGATCTCGGCACCGTTCAGTAACCCGAAGACGCGCGGGCCGCGCACCAGGTAGCGTCTGGCCATGCGTCCGGGGGCTTGCATCAGGCGGAAGGACCACTCCATGCCGCAGCGCTGCATCCACGGCGGCGCACGGCGCTCATCGCCGGTGAGGAAGTTGATCGACGCGCCGATGCACAACGCCAAGCCGCGGGCGATGCCGCGCTCCTTCAGCTTCTGCGCGACGGCTTCCTGCTGCGGGGCACCCACCGCCAGCAGGCAGAAGCGAAACGGGCTGTGGGCCTCGATGAAACGCAGGCAGGTTTCGGTCGCTTCAGGATCGCGGATGAATCCCATCGGCGGGTTGAAGTGCGCCAGGCGGTGCAGATGATAGCGCCCGGCAAGTCGCCGCGCCTGTTCGACACTGCCGCCGATCAGCACCAGCCGGTCGTCCGGCGAGATCACATCGGAGAAGAGTCTCGCCGTCAGATCGCTCCCGGGGCATACCGGCAGCCGAATTCCCTTGGTGATGCGCAACACGTGCGACAGAAAGCGGCTGTCGAGGAGCACGTAGCTGGCGGCGGCGTAGAGCGCGCGAAACGAGGCATCCTCATGCAGGCGGATCATGTGATCCGCGTTCGGCGTGACCGCATAGCCGTAGCCGTCCTGGCCGAAGCCGGCGGCGACTTCCGTGAATCCCGCCACATCGTAGTTGTCGAAGTGGAAAGTCGATTTCCCGGCAGGCTGTTGCACAACGGTCAGCGCCCATCTGGCGAGCGTGTTTGCGAGCGCTCCGATCGCCGCAAGCGACAACAGCGCCAGGGTGACCAGCCAGCGGGGCAGAAAGCCCTCCGCCCACCTGATGACGGCATCCGGGCGTTCAATCGGGCGATCGGCGAGCAGACTCACCGGGACGCTGTCGCCGACGTAGTCGATGGTGCGGTAGGGGAGGGTCAGGCCGACGTGCTGCGGACAAAGGCCGATCGGAACCGACAGGGCCTTGAGGCGCT
>JBATEB010000272.1:0-5933 GCA_049663805.1 Burkholderiales bacterium
TCGCGCGAGAAGCGCGAGCGCAGGTCCACCCAGAAGGCGACCAGCACCATCGCCAGGCCGAACCAGAACGAAATGAACTTGCGGATCTCCCAGTCGTAGACGCGCTCCTGGCCGAGGAGGAAGGGCACCAGGTCCATGCTCATGTACCACAGCGTCACCGCGATCGGCATCAGCATGAAGGGGAAGCGGTAGCGCCACAGGAGGATCGCCCCGATCGCGAGCGTGCCGAACTCCATCTCGATCCAGCGCCAGTCGATGAACACGTGATAGTCGCGGTAGGGCTTCCCCTCGCCCCAGTAGCCGAGCGCCATCTGCGCGAAGAAAATCGCGAGCGGCACCATCACCACCGCGAGCGTCGCGGTGATGCCGGCTGGGATCTCGAGGTGCTTCCTCTCGAGGAGCCAGTGCGTGAGCGCGAGGGCGAACACCGCGTAACACGCCGAAATGAAAAACCCGCCCCAGCCGCCGAGCGCGTTCCAGCCGAGCGTCATGAAGATCGACATCGCGCCGATCGCGATCATCCCGCCGAGGTAGTAGAGGACGTGGACGAAAGTGAAGCGCGGGCCGGCGGCGGGCACGGCGGTGCTGCCGGCGAGAAAGGCGGCGAGGCGGTCGGCCTGGGACGCGCTCAGGATCCCTTCGCGAATCGCGCCTTCGAGATCGGACCTGCGGATCGTCGCCATGAGGGTGTTCCTCCTGTGCCTGCCCGACGCGTGCCGGGCTCCTCCAACAGCTCGTCTGCTATTGCCAGTTCTGCTGGTTCCAGTTGCCCTGATCCCAGGAAAGCTCCGAGGCGCCTGCGGGTGCGGCGCTACCGCTGTTCTTGCTCTTGTTGCAGGCGGAGAGGGCGAAGGAGAGGATTGTGACTAGCAGAACGATGCGGGTGATCTGTTCCATGGCGCTTCCTCGAAAACTCGGTGCCGGTTCGTTAGGTGAACGACTAGTCTCGGTGCAGAACGACTCTCTGCCATGCCGTACTACCGTTGAGGCTCTCGGTCGCCCCGCAACGCCAACCTGCATTCAGGTTGCCCGTGCCGGTGTGCCAACACAGTCGTTCCCCGGGGTTGGTGGCCACTCCGGTATCACAAGAGTTCCTGGCCACCGCATCTCCTGCCCTGGCGAACCCCCACGACTGGTTGGTATTGAAATACCATGCTGTTCCGTTCGCGACGTGAACGGTCGTTGCATCGCTCGGGGTGGCGAAGGTCACGTCGGCGCGCGGAGCTTGCGCCAAGACCGCATACGTGTCAGTTCCGACCGGAAGGCAGGCCAACATCAGGTTCGCCTTGTTGCAGGTCGCCAGAATAGTGGCGAGCACGGTGGTGTTGCTGCTATACAGCTCGGTATGACAAGTAGTCCAACCACCCAGGTTGACCAGTGCCTGCGGCACGTTGGTCTGCGGGCCGACCGGCCTGTAGTTGAGAAGGGCTTCGAGAGAGGTGACTCGAGTGTCCAGTCCAGCCTCGCAGACGACTGTTCCATTCTGATTGACGGCGCGCACCGCTTGCCCCGCCGGGCACGTTCCTGTCACCCGGTCTTGCTTGCTGTTGACCGCGGCGGCCGTCGCACTGAAATTCTGGTTCACGTCGTTGGCAACCGCCGGACTCCCTTGTATGAAGGTATTCGGAATCGTCAAGTCAGCGGACCAGGATACTGACGGCACCAGGGCGAGCGGCGCCAAAACAAAACAACCGAGTCCTCTTCGAAGTGCTTTCATTTGTCCCCCGATGCAAGTGACAGATTTCCTCCGAAACAGATCCACGCAAACATCCGCTCAGTCTCCTGGAGCTCCGCCGGAGTTGACCCAGTTCTGAAAGATTGTCAGCCTGGCCGAACCGTCTGCGGCACAGCCGAACTGAGCCTGGCAACCGCCCCCATGCGGTGTGACGAAGGGTGCTACGGGCGGGTTGTCGTCGACCCCGCTGTCGTTCGCGTTCCTCGGGTTCAGGATAATCAGACTTCGGGTGGCATTGTTGGGCACGACCCGCTGGAAAACGCGCCTCCACAGGGTCCTGCCGTCCACGCCGACGAAATCTTCCCAAGAAGGCGGATTGCCCGAGTTGTTTGCGGTATCAGCCAAAGGAGGGTTTCCGGTCGAGTGACAGCCCGTGCAGCCGAAGGCGACGAAATCCGCGGTCATGGTCGCAAATGTCGTCCCGTTCGTCGGCGTCACGCTGAACGTGTTCGTCGTCGCCGCGACGTTGGACGCTGCGTCGGTCACCTGCAGCCGTACTGTATACGATCCGGTCGCCCGCACGGTTAGGGTCGGCGAGGTGGCGGTGGTGCTCGAGAGCGCCGCCGGGCCGTTGGTCGAGTCGGGCTGCGCCGTGATCGACCAGGCGAACGTCAACGGCAGGACGCCGGAGCTGCCGCTGCCGTTGAGGGATACGCTCGCCGTGCTCGCCGCCCCCGTGGACGGAATGCCGCCGGTAAACGTACGAACCGCCGGGCTTACTCCGCCGTTTGCCACGATGCTCGCAACGACCGGCGTGCCGTTGCCAACCGTGATGTTATGGGGCGCTGTGGTGTCCTGGCCAATCGTCGACGCCGTGAGTTGGACGACATAGGTGCCGTTTATGGCCGTTGCAGGCACGTTGAGCGTCGCCGCCGTGCCGCAGGGTCTGGTGACCACGGCCGGCGGTGCTGCAGCTGGCACGGCAGCGCCTTCCAGAGTCGCCCCTGAAGGTCCCGTCACCTGCCAGGTGCAATTCATCGGGCCGCCGGTGCTCGTGCTGGTGAGGGTGATGTTTCCCGTGCTCGGATTGCCGCCGAAGGACACGACCGTCGTTCCGGTCGGGGGAGTAAAGCTTGCGGCGATCGGGGTCTCGCTCACCGTAATCGTGCGCTGATCGGTGTCGGTGAAAGTGGCGTCGCTCGCCTGCAGCTGAATCACGTAGGGACCGATGTTGGGAACGCTCAGCGTCGTGAGGGACGCGGTCGGATTCGCAAAAAAGGGTACCGTTCCGGACGGCCCGCTCGGGCCGGACACGACCGACCAGAAGAAGCCGTTCGCGCCAATGCTCGTGCCGCCGTCTACCGGAATGGTCGCCGCATAGGGTCCCGGAAAGGTCCCGGTGAACGTGAGAGCAGGCAGAGGCACGCCACCATTGACGACCGTGTTCGCCGCCACGCCTCCGGGCGGCATGCCCGCGAGAATCCAGTCGTAGAGAATCGAATAGTTGCGCAGCCCGGCGAAAGTCGCGAGATCGAGAGGATCGTTGCCCGCGTGATGGTTGCCGCTCGGTTTGCGCAGCAGCGGACTGGCCGCGATGTCGGTCAGGCTTACCCGTCCCGCCAGCGCCTTGAGGAACCAGGCGTCGTCGGTCGAGTCGACCGCGCCACTGCCATCGCGGTCGAAGTTGCTGTAGAAGATCGGAGGCGTGGGACTGACTGCGGGTGTCACGTGGCAACTGATGCAGGTCGCGGATCCCTTGTGCAAGACGTTCTGCAGAACGTTCTTGACGTGTGCGAATCTCAGGTTGAACAGGTCGGGAAATGTGTCGTCAACGGTGATCGTCACATCTTTCGAGTCCGTGCCCGCACCATTGCCGACCGTCAACCGAATAACGTAGTTGCCGGCCGTGCTCGCATTGAATACGGCAATCATCGAATTTGGGTTCGTGACCGTGGCCGACCCGGAAACCATCGTCCAGCTGAAGCTACTCGCGAACAGGCTGTTTTCCGCGGTCAATATCGCGTTGGCATTGGTCCTCACCATCCGGTTCGGTCCGGGATCGGCGATCGGACGTCCGGGCTTGAGCGCCGCGCCGCTCGCGTCGATCACGGTCTCCGGAGGCGTGAGCAGAGGACTGACGAAATTCGCGAGCGTGTCCGGCGCGGAGGATTTCCAGAAGTCGTCGTACACGATGAGCGCGAGCGGCATCGTGCCGCGGTCGAACACGTGCGCCTTGATGCGGTCGGCATAGCCCTGGAACTTGGCGAGCGTCATGAAGTCGAGGTCGCTCTGGTTCGCGGTTCCGCGCAGGATGTGGCAGGTGCGGCAGTAGGGAGCGACGACGTTCGTGTATAGAGATGGATTGTTGGTCTGCCAGTCGGTCGGAATATAGGTGTCCGCAAACGTCGCCTGCGGGGTTCCCGTCCCGCCGTACCAGGACTCGATCATCTCCGCCGCCGTGCCCTGCCACTCGTTCGCCCCCGCGGTCGGGCGGTTGCAACTCCCCCAGCCGCCCGTGACGGTCGCGGGCGTGGCGCTCGGGTAGGTGCACAGGATCCACTGGTTGAAGTCCTTCAGGAACGGCTGCAGGTCCGCCTTGCTGAAGCCCGCCTGCGTGGACGAATAGGTGAAGCTGTCGACGTTCTGCCCGTGCAGCCGCGCCTGGACGTCGCCGCGCTTGCGCGACACGCTGTTCTCGACCAGCGGAAACCGCGGCAGGCCGCTGCCGGCGTCGGGCGGGGTGAGGGGATCGCCGCGCCCGCCGTGGCAGGCGATGCAAGGGCCGGGCATGGCTTTGAGCCCCTTGCCGTCGAGATCGACCGCGAGCTGGCGCGCGCCGTCGGCGGAGGAGAAGTTGAAGTACTTGGCGAACCTGGCCGTCGGGTCGCAGTCCGGCGGATCCTCGGGGGTGCAGGTCGCGCTGCTCCACTCGATGGCGTTGGTGCCGACGTGCCACTGCGTATCGCGCCGGATCGCGGCCTCGACGTTGAGCTCGCTCGAGTATTCGGCGCTGCCGCCGGGGGTGACGTTGTAGTTCTCGACGAAGAAGGCGACGCTGCCGTCGGCGTTCATGCGCCCGGTCATGTTCCTTCCGTACCCGAGGTCCCGCACGTCGCGGAACACGGCGCGGTGCTCGGTCCCGGTATTGCCGCCGAAACCGTTCTGGGTTTTCCACTTCGCGAGCGTGTCCTTGTCGTTGTTCGGGTCGATCGCGCGATAGTAGGCGTCGGCGTAGGCGGCGGTGTCGGTCTCGAATCCGCCGGTGTTCTGCGCGATCGGATTGGGAAACAGGAGAAAGCGCTCCAGGCCCGTGGGGACGCTCGGGGATTCCCGATGCTCGTCCACCGTATTCTTCTGCGTGCAACCGGACGCGAGCGCCGCCAGCAAGAGCGGAACGAAGGATCGAAGGAGAAGTCTTCTCATGATGATCGTCTAGAAGCGCACCAGGAAGGCGAGCGAGTACTGGCTGACCGCGTAATTCAGATCCGATCCCGACGCCGGGGCGACGGCGTTCTGCACCCTGGACTGCGCGCGGCGCCACGACAGGTCGAGCGACTTTCCCGCGCCGAAGGCGTGGTTGTAGCCGAGCGTGGCGACCAGGGTGCGGGCCTTGAGGCGATAGGCGTCCCGGACGGCGTCGTCGAACGCGTCGTCCTCGACGATGTTCGGGTCGGCGGTATTGACGAACCCCAGGGTCCGGATCGGGTCGCAGTCGCGGCATACCGTCGATATCGAGTCGCCGCCGCGATATTCGGCTCCGAGGTAGACCGTGTCCCAGCGGCCGAGCAGCCAATCGAGGTTGCCCCGCACCGAAGTGCTGCGCGCGTCGAACACCGCGCTCTTTCCGTCGCTGACGCTGCGGGCGAGCGCGCCGAAGAACTGCATCCGGTCGGTCAAGGGCTTGAAGACGCTCACCCCGAAGAGGTGGCGGTAGCCGTCGCGCAGGCTCGAGTCGTACTGCTCGACCGCGGTTCGCAGGAAAGCCGAGTAGGTCGGAGCGCCGAATGCCCCGGAAGGCCGGAACTGGAATTCGCCCTGCCCGCCGATGAAATTGTGCGACAGCCCCTTGTACTTGCGGAAGCTTTCACCGCCCGCGAATCCCTGGAAAACGGCGCGCGTCCGGGTGGAAACCGGGATGGCGAGGCTCGCGCTCGCGCGCACGCCCAGTATTCCGTCCTTCAGATCGTCGCCCGCGGGCGCGCGCGTCACGTTGTCGTCGGCGCTGTAGCCCACTTCCACGCGCAGCCCGCGGAACTCC
>JBATEB010000273.1:0-17435 GCA_049663805.1 Burkholderiales bacterium
GTCTTTGGCAGACAAGGTGGCTCGGAGCACGGCTACTCATACTGTCGAAGAGATTGCTGCGGAGATTATCAAGGTCATACGCGCGGCCTAACTTGCAGGTCTTCAAAAACGAAAAAACGAAAGGCAAAAACGAAAGGGCCGGGTTCAACGTTTCAAAATAACATCCAATTCGATCCCTTAGTAGTGCACAAAGGCATTCAATGTTTCCGGAAATTCGATTCGAAATTATTATCCGAGACAAGCTGCAGAAGAAAATGTTATGAGCGGTAACATCACCGACGAGGAATTGGCAGATGGGTGCTGGTGGCGCAATCCTTGGTGGGAGGACGAGAACTGGGTATCGCAATCAAAATACACTCTTCCGCAGATTCGTGCTGCAGTGGAGGAACTGAAAGCAGTATTTAGTTCCGAATGGGCGACAAAGATCGGCAAAAACGATGTGGCGAACATTTTTTTGAGGAACGTTCGTTATGGGCAGAGTATCTGGCAGCATCGTTACATCGTCGAGTTGGGACAACGAATCGCTACATTGCGGGATCGTCCGGGATTTGCTTCAGTTTTGTCCAGACTCTTATCCGTTGACGGTAGCGAGAGCGCGAACATGGAGCTGTCGTTGGCCGCGTTACTTCTAAGAAGCTCCTTCGACATCGAATTTCCGGTGCCAAATCCCAATCGAGGAAAGTCCCCGGACATAATCGCGTGCTGTCGTGACGAGGTGGTAGCCTTCGAGTGCAAACAGCTAGAAGTAAGTAATAAACAGCAATGGCTAGATAGTTACTACCACTATGCGTCACAGCTGCTACGCGACCACCTCGACAACAAGGAGAGACAGGTTCAATTTGAATTTGACGAACCACCTGTGGACCGCTATTTCCAGCGGGACGGAAAACCGATATGCGAGGCAACAGCGGTTGCGGACGAACTGATTGGTTGCATGATTTCTCACGTGCGTGGTCAATTCGCCGCGTCCTCATCGCCGTGCCTATTTGGAATTGAGGGAATCGGCCACGGCCGATTTGTCGGAAAGACTGAACCAAGCTCAGCTTGGATGCGTTTCCCACTTATGTCGGAGGATCGATTGTTTGCTCGGTTGTTCTCAAATGGAATTGCGCGAGCAAGCGAACAACTTCGAGCGGCCGATTTTCCAGGTATTGCTGCAATTTATGCGGAATACAGCCCGTCCTTTGAGTACGCGCAAGGTGAATTTGGGGCCATCGTCAGCAATGAACCATCCCTATACGGGCACTTGACGGCGTGCCTGGTGTTCCAGCGGCAAGCTCTTTTTCAGTATCACCCCCCTTTGCTATTAGTCAACCCAGCAAGCCGCGTCAAATTTGACCAACTAAACGTGAGCAACGTGATTCGAAAAGCGTATGGACTCGAAGAGGAATGTGCCGCAAATACCTAGGGTAGTTGCAGATGTGCGGCGTAGGTTTCAGGGCGTACCCAACTTCAACCGTAAAGATTCAGCAACCCATCCAACCCCACGTAATCAAAACAGTAAGTCGCTTTTTCCCGCACCACCGGCTTGGCCCGATACGCAATAGAAACTCCAGCCTCCGCCATCATCGCCATATCATTCGCGCCGTCGCCGAAGGCGATGACTTGATCGCGTGATAGTTGCCGTTCCGCTCGCAGTTCGCGCAGTTTCGCGGCCTTGGCTTGCGCGTCGACGACGGGGCCGAGGACTCGGCCGGTGAGCTTGCCGTTTTCGACTTCCAGGGTGTTCGACAGGGTGTAGTCGAGCGCAAGGCGCGCTTTCAGCCGCTCGGTGAAGAAGGTGAAGCCGCTCGAGACGAGCAGGGTCTTGATGGCGAGGGAGCGCAGCCGTTCGAGCATGCGTTCGGCGCCGGGGGACAAGCGCAGCCGTTCGTCGTAGACGCGCTGCAGCGCCCCCTCGTCCAGCCCGGCCAGCAGCGCGAGGCGCCGGCGCAGGCTTTCGTGGTACTCGATCTCGCCGCGCATGGCGCTTGCCGTGATCGCCGCGACCTGCGGCTTGACGCCCTGCAGATCTGCGATCTCGTCGATGCATTCGATGGTGATGAGGGTGGAGTCCATGTCCATCGCCACCAGGCCGAAGTCGGCGAGCCGGCGCGGCTTCGGCACGAAGGCGAAGTCGAGCTTCGCCCCGGCGCAGTATTCGGCGACGCCGTCCCGGGTCTGGTAGTCGTGCAGCCGGAAGGCGTTGTGGCCGATGCCTTCGATGCGCGAGGCGCCGCAGAGCTTGGCGATGGCCTTCAGGTCGGGGGTTTCGACTTCCAGACCCTGGATGACGAGGTAGCTCATGGGAAGATCGCACGCATGGTAGCAGGCCACGCTTGCCCGATGCGCCGCCGGGCGGGTAGGCTCCGCGGAAGGATATAACAAGGAGGACGGCTTATGAGCACGTTCGGGTTTGTGGTGATCGTGATCCTCTATGCGACGATCGGTCTGATGGGGGCGGCGGGCGCGATTTTCCTCGTCCGCAAATTCCTCGAGCCCAAGGGCGAGCAGATTTTCTACGGGCTCTTCCTCGTCCTGATCGCCGCCTTCTATCTCGCCTTCGCGGCGTACTTCAAGAGCGCCGGCGCGTGGCGCGTAGAGATCGCCGCCGTCGTGCTGTTCTCCCTGGTCGGACTCTTCGGCATGCGCCTGCCGATCGCCCTCATCGTCGGCTACCCCCTGCACGGTCTCTGGGACCTGCTGCACGAGCTCCAGGCGCACGGCGCCTTCTTCGGCTTCCAGCCGGAGCAGCTGACCGCCATCCCGCTCGCCTACGGAATCTTCTGCCTGGCCTTCGACTTCTGCATGGCATGGTATTTCCATACGCGCCGCGGCGAGTGGGATGCCGCGTGGGGGACTGCCGCCGCCTAGGGCTACAGCCGCTGCGCGCCTTCCAGCCTGCCGAGGTTGCGGTCGAAGGTGCCGAGCGGCAGGTGACCGGCCTTGCGGGCCGCTTCGAGCATGAGGCAGTCGGAGAAACCGAGCGCCGGCCGCTTGCGGAAAGTCTCCAGCGCGTTCGAGACGGCCTCCGACTCCTCGAGCGTGAGGTCCTTGTGATTCAGGAGCATCTCGATCGCGGTGGCGATCGCCGAATGCTCCAGCTCGTAGACCGCGGAAAGAACCCATGTCGTCTCGGCGAGCGCAAGATGCGAAACCCACGCTCCCTTCTCCACGAACGCCTCGGCCGCGGCCACCTGTTTCGCGTCGTCGCGGGTCACCAGCCGGACGAGCACGTTCGTGTCAACCGCGCGCATGGCGCTTCTTCACGTACGCGCGCGCGCCGGCTTTCATCTGCTCGACGCTGCGCGGCCGGGGAGGGCGCTTCGGGAACAAGGCTCGATGGACCTCCTCGGACGTATAGCGCCCGGCGCGGCGAACGACGACTTTCTCGCCCTCCTCGTGCCACTCCAGGACCGAGCCCGGGCCGACTGCGAGTTTCTGCCGCACCTTCATGGGAACGGAGATCTGCCCCTGCGCCGTGACCTTCGAATGAGCGATCGCCATGACGTGAACATTACCACGGTAATGCAGGAGGGACAAGTTGTTTCAGGGCGCGGATCCGACGGTTTGCCGCGAGCGCGCCGTGCGCCCCCCGGCGCCTCCCGGGCAATCCGGGGTGCGCCTGAGCCCGATCGCTCGAAAGCGCAGTGAGGCTCATGCACTTCGAGCGCCGAATCGAAGCGCCGCGTGCCGCTTCTTGCGCGCGGGCTGCGCGAGAGTGTATTGTTAGCCGCGCAATGCCCGGGAGGTTCGCCCGGAAAATTCGTCTTTGGGAGACGGGCCTCCACCAAGAAGGCGCTCAGACCCTGCATGGAAACCCGATCACTCGGACGCTACCGCCTGCTCGCTGAAATCGGCCGCGGCGCCATGGGAACGGTCTACCGCGCGGTCGATCCGCTCATCGAGCGCGAAGTGGCCATCAAGACGCTCCACCCCACGCTGCCCGAGGACCTCATGCAGGAGGTCAGGAAGCGGTTTCTGCGAGAGGCGAAATCCGCGGGTCGCCTGAACCACCCCAACATCGTCACCATTTACGACGTCGGCGAGCAGGGCGACATCGCCTACATCGCGATGGAGCTGCTGGAGGGCCGCTCGCTGCAGAAGATGCTGCTCGATCCGGGACGTTTGCCGTTTCATTTCATCGCCGGGCTTGCGGCGCAGCTGGCCGACGGCCTCGATCACGCGCGGCGTTTCGCCATCGTGCACCGCGACGTCAAGCCGGCGAACGTCGTGGTTTCGCCCGCGGGCCGGGCGAAGCTCACCGATTTCGGCGTCGCTTACGTCCCCTCGTCGGCGATGACGCAGGCGGGAACGGCGATCGGCTCGCCGAAGTACATGTCGCCCGAGCAGGTGCTTTCGCTGCCGGTCGATCCGCGCTCGGACATCTTTTCCCTCGGCGTGGTGCTCTACGAGATGCTGACGCGGCGCACGCCGTTCGAGCGTCCCGGCGAGACCTCCCTGTTTTCGCTGATGCAGCGGATCGCGCGCGATCCCTACCCGCCCGCCACGCAGCTCGATCCGGAGATTCCCGCGGCCTTCGACCGGGTGCTCGCGCGGGCGCTGGCGAAGAGCCCCGGCGAGCGCTATGCGCGCGCCGGCGAGATGGCCGAGGAGCTTCGCCATCTGCAACTGCGGGGCGCGGCGGCTGCCGGCGGTGGCGGCGACACCCGGCCCGTTCCGGCCGATGCGCGAAAATCAGGCGATGTCCCCGCGCCGGGGGCGCGCTTTGCCGGGGCGGCGCCCGCACCCCCCTCCGGCCCGGCGGCGCCCGCGCCGGCCTTTCTCGCGGGCCTCGATGCCTTCTCGCTCAAGCTCGATGAAGAGCAGAAGGCGAACGCGCGCGCGGCGGCGGAGCAGCAGCGCCGCAGGGAGGAAGAAGAAGCGCGCCGCAAGGCGGAGGCGGAGCGGGCGCGGCAGGCGCAGCAGGCGCAGGCGCAGCGCAAGCCCGAAGCCGAAGGCGAAGGGCGCCGCTTCGCGGCGCTCGAGATGCTGCGAAAGCAGGCGGCGGGCCGCCCCGCCGTCGAAGATACGGCGCTGCGCCGCGCCGAAGCCAAGGTGCTTCTCAACAAGACCCTGCTCTCGACCATGCACTACCTGGCCGAATTCGCGAAGGAGCTCAACGCGATCCTCCCGACCACCGAAGGCCCCTACGAGCTCATCTATCTCGAGCACGCCCCGCCGATGGTCCTTTCGAATGCCTTCGCCGATTTCCGCGCGCGCAAGGTCGACGGCGACGAGGTGTGCGACCATGTCTTCCTCAAGTACCAGGCGCGCTACGCGCAGCCCGCGGCGATGGACGTGGCGGGCCCCGATGTCGAGCACTGCCGCCGCTTCCTCAGCATGGCCGGCGTGCCTTTCGAATTCAGCGCCTCCAGGAAGAACGATTTCGGCCAGGCGGTGAGCGGCAGGTTCACCCTGTCCGGCACCATCCCGTGCGAGATTGTCATCCGCGCCGACTACGACGCGCCCGCCGTCCTGATCGAGCTGCTCAACGTCGGCAGGATCGGGGCGGGACGCGCCCGCCTGGCGCCGGAGGCGTTTGACGAACGCGTCGCGGACGAGATCACGAAGCACGCTCTGGGCTCGAAGAACGAGTTCGCCAAACTCGTCACCCGCTGAGGCCTCCGCCACTGCCGCCGGCTCGACGCCCCGGGCCCGGAGCCCGGGCCGTCCGCTTTCCGGATAGAATCCTCGCATGAGTTCCGTCCTGTCCAAGGAAAAGAACGTCCTCGGCGGCCCGTTGCTCGCCTGCAGCTACGCGCCCCTCACCGGTTTCTTCCGCGACGGCTGCTGCGCCACGCACGGCGCCGACGGAGTCGCCCATCTGGTGTGCGTCAAGGTCACCGAGGAGTTCCTCGAGTTCAGCCGCTCCCGCGGCAACGATCTCAGCACGCCGCGCCCGGAGATGCGCTTCAAGGGCCTGAATCCGGGAGACCGCTGGTGCCTGCACGTGCTGCGTTGGGTCGAAGCGTACAAGGCCGGCATGGCGCCGCAGGTCGTGCTCGAATCCACCCACGAAAACGTCCTCAACTACGTTCCCCTCGAAGCCCTGAAAGGCCACGCGCTCGATCTGCATTGAGTCCGGGCGGCCGGAAACAATTTGCAACGATCTTTCGCCCGCGGCAATAGTCTGGAAACGATTGCACGCCAGAATGGCCGCGTCGTTTCTTCACGTTTTCAATTCCAAGGAGCCAACATGCCGGGAACACGAAAGATTGCACTGATGGGGGCCTTGCTTGCGGCCGGCCTCGTGAGCGCGGGATCGATCCAGGCGCAGATGCCGGGCGCGCAGGCGGCGCCGGAAGGCCTGGGCCCGATGCGGGGCTTCGAGCGCCTGCACCAGCAGCTCAACCTCGACCCGCAGCAGGAAGAGCGGTGGAAGCAGGCGCAAGCTGCGCAGCGCGAGGCGTTCCGCTCGATGCGCGCCAGGGCCGAGGAAATGCGCGCGCAGCTGCGGGTCGAGATCGACAAGCCGGGCGCGGACCTGAAGCAGTTCGCCGAGACGCGCGACCGGCTGCGCTCGCAGATGCAGGCGCAGATGGAGGGAGTCCGCGCGCAGGCGCGCTCGGCGTGGTTCGCCGTCTACGATTCGCTCGATGCCGCGCAGAAAGAGCAGGTGAGGGTGGCGATCCGCGACGGCATGGACCGCATGGCTCGCGGTGTCCGCGGTCATCGTCCCGAGCGTCACCCGGGTCAACCCGCCCGCGGTCCGGGAATGGGCTGAAAGTGCGGCCGCCGGGCGCTCGGGGAAGCTCCGACGGAGCCTCGCTAGCGGTCCGGCGCCGGATTCACCCGGAACAGCCGTTCGGAGGAGGGGGCGATGTCCGCGCGTATCCAGTGAGTGAAGGGCGAGCCGTACACGACCACGCGCGTGAAATTCGGAAGCGGCCTGCCGGTCGCCGGATCGGAGAGCGGTTCGTCGATCCTGTGGAAGTGCGTGTCCCCGTTGACGAAGAGCACCGGCTTTCCGAAGCGCAGCGCGAGATCGCGCAGCGCGGCGCGGAATTCGGCAAATCCGTCCGCGCCCGTGCACCGGCCCGCGGTCTCGAAGCGCGGGTCGCCCTGCGCGAAGATCACCATGCCCGAGAGCCGCCGCTCCCCGGCGAGGCGCTCGCCCTCGTCGAGCCACGCGCGCACCGCGGCCATGCGCGAGCGGTGTTCGGCGTCCATCGCGGGCGTCCTGCCCAGGTTGTTGTTGCCGCCCGGGACGTTGACCCCGAGGAACAGCACGTCGGCCGAGATCCAGCGCAAGTGCTCGCGATAATCGGAGTAGCGACCCGACTGCCGCTCCAGGCGCAGACCGCGCTCGCCGAGACTGCGGTCGCCCGATTCGAAGATCTCGCGAAAGCGTCCGAGGCGCTCCAGCGGATCGAACCCCGTCCGATGGCAATCCACCCAGTCGTTGTCCCCGGGAATCAGGATGAAAGGGTGGCGCGATTTCCCGAACTGCCGCTTGCGCGCCTCGAACCACTCGTCGCCGCAAGGCCCCCGGCCCGAGGTGATGTCGCCGACGTGAATGACGAAAGCGAGATCCTCGCGGTTCATTTCTTCGATCATCGAGTCGAGCGCGCGCGCTTCGAACCCGCCGTAGGGCGTGTCGCCGATGAGCGCGAACGCGATGCCGCCGCCCGGGGAGGGCAGGGACGATGGCGGGTGCGCCGCACAGGCGCCCAGCCCGAGCAGCAGCGCGGCGAAGCTGCGTTTCACAATCGCTTCAGCGTGTAGAGCAGCTCGAGCGCCTCGCGCGGCGACAGTTCGTCGGGATTGATCGCGGCGAGTGCGTCGCGCAGCGCGTCGGGTTCCTGCGGCGGCTCGGCCCGGGTCGCCGCCTGCGCGGGGCTCGACGCGAACAGGTCGTGCTGACCGCCTTGCGTCAGGCTCGCGTCCTCGAGCATCTGCAGATAGCGGCGCGCGTTGCGGATCACCCCCTTCGGGACCCCGGCGAGCTGCGCCACCTGCAGGCCGTAGCTCTGCGACGCCGGACCGTCCTCGACCGCATGCAGGAATACGATCGCGTCCTGGTGCTCGACCGCGTCGAGGTGGACGTTGGCCGCTTCCCTGTACTCCAGCGCGAGGCGCGTCATCTCGAAGTAGTGGGTCGCGAACAGCGTCAGCGCCTTGTTGCGCTCGAGGAGCTGCCGCGCGATCGCCCAGGCAAGGGCGAGTCCGTCGAAGGTCGAGGTGCCGCGCCCGACCTCGTCCATCAGCACCAGGCTTTTCCCGGTCGCGTTGTGCAGGATGTTGGCCGATTCGGTCATCTCGACCATGAAGGTCGAGCGCCCGCCGGCGAGATCGTCGGCGGCGCCGACGCGGGTGAAGATCTGGTCGATCGGACCGAGACGCGCCGCGCGCGCCGGCACGAAGGATCCGGCGTGCGCCATCAGGGCGATCAGCGCGACCTGCCTCATGTAGGTGGATTTGCCTCCCATGTTGGGGCCGGTGATGAGGAGCAGCTGGCGCGCGGGCGAGAGCCGCGTGCCGTTGGCGATGAACGGCTCGACTTGCGCCTCGACCACGGGATGGCGGCCCGCATCGATCTCGATCGCGATGTCCGCGGTGAATTCCGGCCTGCAATAGTTGCGCCTCGATGAAACCGCGGCGAAACAGGCGAGCACGTCGAGCTGCGCCAGGGCCCGCGCGATGCGCTGCAGTCGAGGGAGGGGCGCGGCCAGCAGCGCGAGCAGCTCGTCGTAGAGCGACTTCTCGAGGGCGAGCGCGCGGTCCCGCGCCGAGAGCGCCCTGTCCTCGAATTCCTTCAGCTCCGGCGTGATATAGCGTTCGGCGTTCTTGAGCGTTTGCCGGCGGCGGTAGTCGGCGGGCACCTTGCCGGCATGGGCGTGGGTGATCTCGATGTAGAAGCCGTGCACGTTGTTGTAGGCGACGCGCAGGTTCGCTATGCCGGTGCGCTCGCGTTCGCGCGCCTCCAGCTTCGCGAGGAAATCGCCCGAGTGCGTCTGCAGGGCGCGCAGCTCGTCGAGCTCCGTGCTGTAGCCTTCGGCGATCACGCCGCCTTCGCGCACCATGGACGCGGGCTCCTCCAGCACCGCCCGCTTCAGCAGCGCAACGCACTCGGAGGGCGTTTCCAGATCGGCGATGAGCGTGCCCAGAAGGGGCGTGCCGGTCGGAATCGCGCCCGCGAGCTCGGGCAGCAGGGCGAGGCTGTCGCGCAAGGAAGACAGATCGCGAGGACGGGCGTTGCGCAAGGCGATGCGCCCGGTGATGCGCTCGACGTCGGCGAAACGGCGCAGGAGTTCGTGGATTCCCGCGTGCGCCTCGGCGAGCGCGGCAACCGCTTCATGGCGCGCCCCGGCTGCCGCCTGATCGCGCAGGGGGTGGTGCAGCCAGTGGCGCAGGAGCCGGCTCCCCATTCCGCCGGCGCACTCGTCGAGCAGGGAAAAAAGCGTGGGCGCGGGCTCCCCGCGCAGGGTCTCGGTCAATTCCAGATTGCGCCGGGTCGCCGCGTCCATGCGGACGTACTCGCCCGCGCGTTCCGGAATCACCGCCGCGACGTGGGCGAGCGCCCGTCCCTGGGTCTTTCTCGCGTACTCGAGCAGTGCGCCGCAGGCGCCGATCGCGGGCTCGAAATCCTCGCAGCCGTAGCCCGCCAGGCTCGCCGCGCCGAGCTGCTTGAGCAGGATCTTCCGTCCGGCCTCGAAATCGAAATGCCATTCGGGGAGCCGGGTCACCGCGAAGCCGCTCAGGGTCGTGCCCTCGGCCGCGAGAATTTCCGCCGGAGCGATGCGGCGCAGCTCGTTTTCGAGCAGGTGCGGCGCAATTTCGGTGACGCGCAGATCGCCGCTCGCGAGATTGAGCCACGCGAGCCCAACCGCGCCCTGGGCGCGGGAGAGCGCGAGCAGGAGGTTGTCCGATTTCTCCTCCAGCAGCGCCGAGTCGGTGAGCGTTCCCGGGGTGACGATGCGCGTCACCTGCCGCTCGACGGGCCCTTTCGAAGTCGCGGGGTCGCCGATCTGCTCGCAGATCGCCACCGATTCGCCGAGGCGAACGAGCTTCGCGAGGTACTGGTCCACCGCGTGATACGGCACCCCGGCCATCCTGATCGGCGCGCCCGCCGAGGCGCCGCGCGCGGTGAGCGTGATGTCGAGCAGGCGCGAAGCGCGCTCGGCGTCCTCGTGGAACAGCTCGTAGAAATCGCCCATGCGGTAGAACAGCAGGATGTCGGGGTGCTGCGCCTTGAGGCGCAGGTACTGCTGCATCATCGGCGTGTGTCCGGAGATGTCGGGCGAATCCGGTCCTGGGTCCTTCATGCCGGGCTGCACTGTAGCACCTTGTCGCCGCAAGAGAAATTGACCTCGATCCATGTTTCTTCCGCTCCAGACCGGGCAAGTCCTTGCGAGTCCCTGTCCGCCGATTCGGTGCAGGTGACGGAGCGGGTCGCGCCATTGAGGGGATGCATGGCGCATCAACCTACACTGAAAAACCCGCCCCCGCTGAACTGCGCGATTATCGCGTACATGAAGCCGGGCGAGGAACGCGGCGACGCCCAGTGTGCCGGATTGCGCGTGCGCTGTCCGGCTTCGGGGCTGAAGGTCTTCTTCTATCGCTACCGGCGCTGCTGATTACGCGGCGCGCTTGCCGCTATTAACGAATAGCGTTAATATCCACCCGTGATCAAGTCCTTTGCGGACAAGGACACCGCCCGAGTGTTCGCCCGGGAGTACGTGCGCCGGTTCCCGCCAACGCTGCATCCGGTGGCCTGGCGCAAGCTCGCGCAGCTGCACGCGGCAACGCGCCTTGACACGCTTCGCCTCCCGCCGGGCAACCGGCTCGAGGCGCTGAAGCACGACCGGGCGGGGCAGCACAGCATTCGCATCAACGACCAGTGGCGCATCTGCTTTGTCTGGGAAGACGGCGACGCCCACGAGGTCGAGATCGTGGACTACCACTGAAGGAGAACGACATGGCCAAGCGCAAATTCGACCCGGTGCACCCTGGCATCGTCCTCGCGGAGGACTTCCTCAAGGGGCTGGAAATCAGCCAGTACCGTCTCGCCAAGGGCATCGGCGTATCGCCGAGGCGCATCAACGAGATCGTCCAGGGCAAGCGCGGCATCACCGCCGACACCGCGCTGCGGCTCGCGAAGTTCTTCGGCATGGAGGCGCAGTTCTGGATGAACCTGCAATCGCACTACGACCTGGAGGTCGCGAAGGACGCCATCGCCGGCAAACTCGACCGCGAGGTTGAGGTACTGAAGGCTGCTTGAGAGCGACGGCACACCTGGGGAGTCAGGAATTACTTTAGAGACGCGCTACCCGGCGATCCTGTTCTTTTCAAGATCGCCGGCAGCCATCACCCTGTTTCCCAGGGATCGACCACCGGCACCTTCAGATCGGCAAAATGCCTCACGTTCCGCGTGGCGAGTGTGGCGCGCCGCGCGATCGCGATGCCGGCGATCTGCGTGTCGCGCATGTCCACCGGGCGGCCCGCCTTCTGTCGCCCCGCGGCCAGTGATGCCGCCTCGGTCGCGGCGGCGCTGTCGAAATCCAGCACGCGGTTTTGCAGATCCTCTTCCAGCAGCCGCGCGAAGGCCGCTTCCAGCGCTTGCCGCCGCCGGCCCGAAGGCAGCAGCGCCAGGCCGAGACGGGCTTCGAACATCGTTATGCTCGTGATCCAGACCGATTCGGCGGGCTGGCGATCCAGCCATGCCACCACGGAGGCCTCGGGTGCCTTGCGCATCAACGCCGACAGCACGTTGGTATCGAGAATGATCACTTGCCGAAGTCGGCCGACCGTGGGAGCTGGCCGTGCAATTCCGGAAGGTCTGCTGTCAGGCCGGCCTTCGTGAAGCGCGCCGCGATACGCGATCCCAGCCTGGACGCAGGGCGGTTCTCTTCCTTCAGCGCGTTGCGCAGGATGTGGCGGGCTTCCTCCTCCATGCTGCGCCCGTGACGCTCGGCGCGGCGTTTCAGGCGCGACTTGACGTCGTCTTCCAGGTGGCGAACGATGAACTGGGCCATGGCAATCCTCGCGAGCGGGTCAGGTTGATATCATGATATCAAACGAGTTAGACCGCGGGCAAGCCCGGATCTTCCCTCCTTACCCGGTCGCAAGGACGATCGGCTCGGGCGCCTCGCCCCGCTCGCGCACCCGCCCGATGGCCGCGGCATGCCGGTAACCCAGCGCGCGCAGCGCGCCGAGGCAGGCAGCGGCGCGCTCGGCCGGGATGCTCGCCAGCAGCCCTCCGGCGGTCTGCGGGTCGAAGATCAGCGGATAGCGCGGATGGCTCACCGCTTCCTGCGGGTTGCGCAAGGCGCGGCGCAGCCGCACGTTGGCCGGTTGCAGCGAACTCAGGATGCCGGCCGCGCTGGTCTGCTCTGCGCCCTCCAGGACCGGCAGCGCGGAAAGATCGAGTTCCGCGTCCACGCCCGAGGGACGCGTCATTTCCACCAGATGCCCGAGCAGGCCGAAGCCGGTCAGGTCGGTGCAGGCGGTCGCACCGTGTTCGCGCAGGCATTGCGCGGCGAGGCGGTTCGACTGGCACATGGAAATGAGCGCCGCGTCGATCCAGCGGCCGCGAGCTTCCCGCCGCGCGTGGGCCGCGAACAGGGTCCCGGTGCCGATCGGCTTGGTGAGGATCAAGGTGTCGCCGGGCCGCATGCCGCTCTTGCGCATCAGCGGCGCGCCGTCTTCGTCCACCAGGCCGTTGACGGCAAAGCCGAGCGCGAGCTCCCTGCCTTCCCCGGTGTGCCCGCCCACCAGCGCGCAATGGGCGTCATTGAGCACTTCGACCGCTCCGGACATCATCTGCAACAGGACATCCTCCACTTTCGTCTCGAGCCCGGGCGGCACGGTGACGATCGCGGTGGCCGACTGCGCCTCCGCGCCCATCGCGAAAATGTCCCCCAGGGCATGGTTGGCCGCGACCTTGCCGAAGAGGTAGGGGTCATCGACGAAGGCGCGGAAGAAGTCCACGGTATGGACCATCGCCTTGCCTTTGGGCACGCGCACCACGGCGGCATCGTCCGGGGCGTGCAGGCCGATCAGCACGTCGTCCCGCTCGACCGGATGCAGCGCGCCCAGGGCGCGCGACAGGACGGTGGCGCCCACCTTCGCGCCGCAGCCGCCGCAGCGCATGGCGATCGCGGAAATGGCCTGCGCGGCTTCTTCCCGATCGAGCCTGACCGGAGAGGATGCCGCCGGCGCCTCGCGCTCCATCGCCGGAAATCGGCTGAATTTCGCCATGAAGCGGCGGTCGATCCGGTCTTTCCAGCGCCACACCCAGGCGCCCTCGCATCCGAGCGCGCCGCGCGACGCCACGGCGTATCGATCGCCCGTGCTGATCAGCGCAAGCCAGCGGCGTTGCGGGCGGTAGGCCTCGAGCGCCCTGCCTTCGACGGCGCGCCGCAGGTTCTCGGCCAGGGGCGGACCCTGACGCACCGCGAACACCCCCGCTTTCTCGAGCGGGTAATGGACCATGCTGGCGGTATCGCCCGCGGCGAATACATTCGAATCGGTCACCGTCTGCAAGGTGTCGGTCACCCGAATGAAGCCCTCGCCGTCGAGCTCGAGGCCCGTGTCGCGCAGCCAGGGCGCGCCGCCGGCGCGCGTCACCCAGACGATTTCGTCGGCCTCCAGTATTTCGCCGCCCGCCGTGCGCAGCCGCGCGGCGGACGCTTCGACCACCTCGGCGTCGCGATGAACGACGACACCGCGTTCGGCCAGCACCCGCGCGAAGGCGCGGCGCACCCGCCTGTTGTGAGTGGGCAGGATGTCGGCATCGGTCGTCAGCAGGTCGAAGCTCAGGCCGTCCGGATCGCGCCCCAGGGCGCGCAGCTCGTTGCGCAGGCGGTACTGCATGGCCAGGGTCAACTCGACCCCGCCGGCGCCGCCGCCGACCACCGCGATGCGCATGGGCCGCGCGCGATGGCGCACGCGCTGCAGCAGCGACTGCCAGCGCAGGTTGAACTGATGGATCGGTTTGACCGGCACCGCGTGCTCCGCCGCACCGGTCACATTGCTCATTTGCGGGGTGGAGCCGATGTTGATGGACAGCCGGTCGTAGGGCACGGGCGGACGCTCGCGGCAGCGCACCCTGCCCGCGCCGAGATCGAGTCCCACCGCTTCATCGCGAAAGAAGCGCGCCCCGGCGAACTGCGCCAGCCGGGAGAGGTCGATGTGGACTTCGTCGTAGCTGTAATGTCCCGCGATATAGCCGGGCAGCATCCCGGAGTACGGGGTATGGGTGTCGCGGCAGATGACGGTCAAGCGGACCCCGGGCAGCGGATGCATGCCAAAGCGCCTGAGCACGCCGACGTGACTGTGGCCGCCGCCGACGAGCACGATGTCCCTGAGAACCGGCTGATCCGGCAATTGCATCGTTACCCCTCTCTCCTTTCCGATCGGGAAATATCCGGCATGACTCAGGCGTCATTATCCGGCAGTCTGCCACGCGGGATTCCCACCCGGCCGCGCAGCCTGATCCTCGGCCGATCGCGCCGGATTTCCGTATGATGCCCGCATGGAGAACGCCGAGGTCCTGCTCCTCGCCCGCGCCCAGTTCGGGCTGAACATCGGATTCCACATCCTGTTTCCGAGCCTCACCATCGCGCTCGGCTGGATTCTGCTTTATTTCCGCATCCGCCATGCGCGCTCGGGCGACCCGGCGTGGCTCGCGACCTACAAGCTGTGGACCAGGATATTCGCGCTGTCCTTCGCGATGGGCGTGGTGAGCGGCATCACCATGTCGTTCCAGTTCGGCACCAACTGGCCGGGCTTCATGCTCAAGGTCGGCAACATCGCCGGGCCCTTGCTCGCCTTCGAAGTGCTGACGGCGTTCTTCCTGGAGGCGACCTTTCTCGGGGTGATGCTCTTCGGGATGAACCGCGTGCCCGGCTGGTTGCACGTGTTTTCCTCCGCCATGGTGGCGGTCGGCACCACGGTTTCGGCCTTCTGGATCCTCGCCCTGAACTCCTGGATGCAGACCCCGGCCGGTCATGTGACCGAGGGCGGGAGCCTCATCGCCGGGGACTGGTGGCAGGTGATCTTCAATCCTTCCTTTCCCTATCGGCTGGTCCACATGCTGCTCGCCTCGGGCCTGACCGCGGCCTTCGTTCTGGCCGGGCTCTCGGCGTGGCGGCTGCTGCGGGCGGGCGAGGACGCGTCGGCGCGCAGGACTTTGCGAACCGGACTCCTGCTCGCCGCGGTGCTGGCGCCGCTGCAGATCGTCGCCGGCGACTTTCACGGGCTCAACACCCTCGAGCACCAGCCGGCGAAGATCGCCGCGATCGAGGCGATCTGGAAAACCGAAAGGGGCGCGCCGCTGCTCCTGTTCGCCGTTCCCGACGAGGACAGCCGCGCGAACGACTTCGCGCTCGGAATTCCCAAGGGCGCGAGCCTCATCCTGCGGCACGACCGCGACGGCGAGCTGAAGGGACTGGATGATTTCGTGCCGGACACGGCGCCGGTGGCGCCGGTGTTCTTCGCCTTTCGCGTCATGGTGGGGATGGGGGCCCTGATGCTGCTGCTCGCCTGGCTCGGGGTGTGGACGACGCGCGGCGGAGCGCTGCCGCCGCGCCCGCTGCTGTGGGGGCTGGCCGCGTCGACCTTCGCCGGCTGGATCGCGACCCTCGCCGGCTGGCTGGTCACCGAGATCGGCCGCCAGCCCTGGCTCGTCACCGGCATTCTCAGGACCGCCGAGGCGGCGGGCGGCGCCTCCGGAGCGCAGCTCGGCGCGAGCCTTACCGGCTACCTCCTCACCTACGCGCTGATGCTCGTCGCCTACATGGTGGTGCTCACCCATCTCGCGGGAAAGGGAGCTCGGCCATGAGCCTCGACCTGCCGCTGGTCTTCGCGATCCTCATGGGATTCGCGATCCTGATGTACGTCGTGCTCGACGGCTACGACCTGGGCGTCGGCATGCTCATGCCCGCGGCCGATTCGCACGAGCAGGAGCTGATGGTCGCCTCCATCGGTCCGTTCTGGGACGCGAACGAGACCTGGCTGGTGCTGGGCGTGGGCATCCTGCTGGTCGCCTTCCCGGTCGCGCACGGGATCGTCCTGGGGGCGCTCTACCTGCCGGTGGTGGCGATGCTGGTCGGGCTGATGCTGCGCGGCGTGGCCTTCGAATTCCGGGTCAAGGCCGAGGGCTGGCACCGCGAGCTGTGGAACGGGCTGTTCTGGTTCGGCTCCTTCCTCGCCTCGTTCTCGCAAGGGCTGATGCTCGGGCGCTACATCACGGGATTCC
Organism: Burkholderiales bacterium; assembly: GCA_049663805.1. GTDB lineage: Bacteria > Pseudomonadota > Gammaproteobacteria > Burkholderiales > SG8-39 > VBDM01. The sequence goes on from JBATEB010000273.1 coordinate 16,184, forward strand.
ATCCGGGCTTCGGCTATACCCTGTTCGCGGTGCTGGTGGGGGCGGCGCTGTGCGGCGGCTACGTGCTGCTGGGCGCGGGCTGGCTGGTCCTGAAGACCGAGGGCGCATTGCAGCGAAAGGCGCTCGGCTGGGCGCGCTGGGGCCTCGCCTGGGTCGCGCTCGGGGTCGCGCTGGTGAGCCTCGCCACGCCGCTGGTGAGCCATACCGTGCTGGCGAGGTGGTTCGATTTTCCGCGCACCCTCGCGCTGATGCTCCTTCCCCTGGCCACCGTCGCGGCGGGATGGGGGCTGTGGGAGGTGACCGGCCGGATGAAGCGGGGCGAATGGAAGCGGGACTGGACCCCGTTCGCGGCGGCGGTCGCGATCTTCGCGCTCGCCTTCGCCGGGCTCGCCTACAGCCTGTTTCCCTACCTGGTCATGGACCGGATGACCCTCTGGGAGGCCGCCGCGCATCCTTCGGCGCTCAAGTTCACGCTGATCGGCGTGGCGATCGTCGTGCCGTTTCTCGTCGCCTACACGGTATTCGCCTACCGCGTGTTCCGCGGCAAGGCGCGCGCGGGAATGTACGAGTAATCGGGGGCGGAGCGAAGCGCGGCCCGGGTCAACCCTCCGCGGCGACGATCCTATATAGTATCGGCGGTTTGCGAGGAATCGCGATTCGCCCGCTCGGGCGGATCCAGAACATCAAAAGGAGGGGTACATGAGGAAATTGCTGACAGGATTGGTTTCCCTGCTGTTCGTCGCTCTGGGGAGCGGAGCGGCGTGGGCGGACAACGACAAGGGCAGGGATTTAGGTACCGACCGTAATGCGGCGTCGCTGTTCGCAGTGCTGCCGGATGGTTCGACCGGTCCGGAAGGCCTGACAGTCGGGCCCGACGGAAATGTCTACGTCACGACGTTCGGTTTCAATGCCCAGGGCGAGGTCCCCGGACCCGGCCAACTCTTCGTATTTGATCGTCACGGAAATCTACTGCGTCAGGTGAGCGTGCTGGGAACGTCGTCGCACTTGCTCGGACTTGCATTCCACCCGACGGGCGCACTGCTTGTCATCGACTTCGGAGCCGGCAAGGTGCTGAATGTCGATTCCCACACCGGCGCGTCGTCCGATTTCATGACCGTCACCGGGAGTGCGGGGTTAAATGCACTGACCTTCGACAAGGAGGGCAACGTCTACGTCTCCGATTCCGGCCAGGGAATCATCTGGAAGACCGGTCCCAGCGGCGGACTAGGCACTGCCTGGGTGACAAGTTCCT